>JANQGF010000190.1 GCA_028277465.1 Chromatiaceae bacterium | reverse complement strand
GGAGAAGGCACCCGGCCCGTGGCTCGTTCGAGCCCCAGAAAATCGTCGGTGCCCCGCCAACGTCCAAGTGCTGCACAGCCATGCATGGAAGCGGGCCGTACGTTCACAGATCTCTGGCTTACGCACCGATGGCGCGCAGCCAACCCGTTGTGGCTCAGTGGCGGGGGCGTCTCGGGTCTGGTGAATTCTGCGGCGCGGAAGGCCCGTCCGGTGCGAGTTCCAGACTTCGCCAAAACCGGAAATCGGGCCTCCACTCGTCGCGGTTCAGTTGACGATTTCGTTTGCGCCGATAGTGCTGCCACTCCTGTATCCTTGCCCATACGCGATTGCCATGTCGCACCAGGCTTCTACCTCGTCGTAGGAGTCTTTGCGTGGAATAGTAGGGCACCCATGCCGCGCACTGAGGCTGACCGGCCGATGGCGGCCCGTTACTGGTCAACGAACTCGTCCCAGTGAGCAGTTCCAACGAGGTACCGTCGTCCGAGACACGGACCGGAACTACATCGGCGCCGCTTTGGGCCACATGGCGCATGGCGAGTGGCTCGGAGAGACCTTGGAAGATCCCCATCCGACTATTGGTCATCGCCTCGTAGGCCGAGCGCAGGGCCCCCTTGATGCTGGTGGGGGGCAGGTAGGGGACGCCGTCCTCGTCCAGGCGCAGACCGTAGACCCTGTGCCCGTCTACGCTGTCGCGGCCGAGATCGGGGACGAGCAGCGGGGTGCAGGTGGTGAGCTCGACGCCGATGCGTCCGCTCCACAGCTCGGGGTGGTAGCGATGGTGGCCGGCGGGCTCGGCATCGCCGAGGGTCGGGTGGTTGGTGTCGCGTGGCGATGCCGGGACGAAGTTGTAGGGATTCTCGAACCACTGGTCGGTATGGAGCGATGGCGGTCGAGCGCCGCCGGTGTGGCCCCTCAAGTCAGGGTGGCCGCCCGATCTGCCGCCATGCCCGGGCGGCCGAGGTGCCGGGTCGCCACCGTCCCAGGTAGCGCCCGCCTCCCACACCCTGTCGAGCTGTCCGGCGCGCAGGCGGTATTCCACCTCGCGCCCCTTCAGGTTTTCTGGTGCCACCGCAAATAGGGCCGCCAACGACTTGCTGAGCAGCTGTTTGGCGAGCGCGGCTTCCCGCGAGCCCTTCCTGGTCGGCACCTCGATGAAGGCCTGCGGACCGCTCTTGACGGTACGGACCTGGATGGTTGCCTTCAGCGTCTGCTCACTCATTCGCGCCCCCTCCATTCAGCGGTCGGATTCCCAGGATGCGCTGCTCGACGACGATCCAGTTGCCGTGATCGCCGGCGGGCTCGGGTGCCGGCCCCATGTATTCGCGAATGCGATAGACCGCCGGCTCGCCCGGCGGGATCCCGGGCAGCTCGGCGCGGGCCTGGATCAGGATGCGGTTGGGGATGGTGCCGCCCGGCGTCGCCAATGCGTCCAGCGGCTCGAGATCGGACAGCACATCCGCCGTCTCGAAGCCGCGCGGCGCCCAGCGGTCGGTCTCGCTGACCCAGGCGGCTCGACCGAACCCGTCCGTCTCGGGATCCCTCAGCCAGCGCAGCTCGCCGTCGGGATCGCCGCCGGAGTGGAAGAAGCGGGCCTCGTAGACCTGACCGAGCGGGTCGGGTCCCTCCAGCGCCTTCCCCGTCCAATCCAGAACGGCGGCACCGTCCCAGCCGAGCAAGAAGAGATGCCGCGGGGTCTGGCACCAGCCCATCAGCCGCTGACCCGAGAAGCAGTCGCGGAGACAGGCGGCCAAGCCGATGCGGTCTCGCCGCCAGCGGTAGAGGGTCAGTCTCTGCGTGCTCATGTCTCCTCGCCCTCCCGTCCCAGCCAATGGCGCCAGGCGATCTCGGCCTGGGCGATCAGGTCCGCGATCTCCGTTGCATCGATGACCCCGTCGGCGACCGGGAGCGCGACCGAGTCGGGACCATCCCAGATCGCATTCAGGCCCGACAGCGCGATCCGCCGAACGGCGAGATCTCCATAACCACGGTTGGCGCCGAAGCCGACCGGGATCCGCCCGGCGCAGAGATCGCGCAGCGCCAGCCACAGCAGCGCCAGCTCGGCGAGCGGCTCGCAGGAGGCGTCGAGGTGCATCACGATGGGAGCCCACTCGACACGCCCCGGCTCGAGGGCGCCGAAGAGCAGATTCTTGGCCGCGCCGCCGGTCCAGCGGTCGATGGCGACGTGCATCGCCAGGCTCATCGGCCGATCTTGGCTGGGGGGGACGCGCCAGGGTTCCTCCTCGCGCTCCAGCCGATCCCACGTATCTTGGGGCAGCGCGAGCTTGGCGTAACAGGTCTCGACCGCCAGCCGGCCCTTGCGGCGGCGTCTCGCCGTCTTCGCGGATGGGGTCTCTGCCGGCCGCGCGCGTCCGAACAGATCCGCGGCCAGCGGGACATCGACCTGACGGTGATCGTCGTCGAGCGCGAAGCAGCGGCCGGTCACGGTGCGCACGATGCGCTCGGCATGCGTGCGCAGGGCCCCTTTGATACCGGCGCCGGGCAGGGCCAGTGCCAGGGCGCCGCCCTCCAGACGACTTAGGAACGGCAGGGCGTCGACGACGATCCCATCGCGGGCGGACTTGCTCATCAGCGGCCCCCGGGGCGACCAGTCGATCTCGATGCGGATCCGGTCCTCGGGGCCGGGAGCGAAGAAGGCTGCCGCCTTTTCCCGCCAGGCCACCCGTTGGTCCTTCGGGCTCCCCGAGGCGAGCCAATCGAGTATCCCTTCGGGCGTGCTCCAGAGGTGCTCCAGACAGCGGGCGTCGACCAGCTTGATGCGACCCAGCCCTCGGGTCGAACCGGCACCCAAGGCGATCCGTCCATCCTCGAGCGCCCCGATCAGCCAGGCGAGAAAGGCGCGACGCGTGTCGATGTCATCGCCCTCAAGCACCTCCAGGGCCAGTCGAAAGCGGAACCGCGTGCCGCGTGGCAGGACCTCGCGGTCGTACTTGATACGCTCGGCGGCAACGCCCCAGCGGCGGTCGATGCCGTTGCCATGCCACAGCTCCGGCATGGGCGTACCGACCACGTGCGCATCATCGATCAGCAGCCGCGAGGCGGCGCCATCGTCCGCGCCCTCGGCGTAGCCCCAGAGCGCGGCGTGATCCGGGACATGGCGGCAGAAGGCCCGCAGCGCGCCGCCGATGGAGGTCCCCGGCAGATAGTGGCGTCCCAGCCCGTCGAGCGCGAGCGGCATGTCGCTCGCCGCGCGCTCCTCGGCGCCGCCGACGTGAAAGGGCGTGAGGGCGAGCAGGTCGCCCTCGACCATGAGGGTATGGGTGATCTTACGCGCCATCTGGTCAGGTCTCCCGCGCCGAGTCCTTGCACACGCGACGGTTGTTCTCGTTCAGCTGACGCGACACGGCCACGAGCCAGAGCGCGCGGATCGCCTCGCAGCGCAGCTCCCGCGCCAATGCCTCGCGATCGTGGCCGGCCAGGGCCTGTGGGCCGTCCGGCAGACCGAGATCGCACCAGATCGCCTCGACATCGGCGATGTGCGTGCGCAGCTTCTGCAGGGTCCGCTGCGGCCATTTCGCCCTGCGGTCGTCGTTGCCCTCGATGGCGTCGATCCAACCCGCCACGCGCTGGAGTCCGGACGGATCGCGGAGCGTCTCCATCAGCGCGCGCAGTGCACCGAGTTGGGTATTCGGCGGTTGCGGCCGATCGCCGCTCTCCCACCCGATCTTGCGACGGAGCGCCCGATCCCGCTGCAGGACGCGACGCTCGACCGCGAGACGCGCGGCGCGCCGCTGCAAGGCGCGGGTGAAGCCCGACGGTTCCAGCGGTACGAGACCCGGGACACTCGCCTTCTTGGCCGGCGTGCCTCGGGCTTTCGCCCCGAGCGCGGGCACCGTCGGTTCGCCCAGGATCTCCGCGTCGATCAGGATCTCGCCATACCCCTCGGCGCGCCGCTCGCCCAGCCCGCGCGCCTGGACACGGGCCAGACGCCCCGCCGGGATCTCCCGATCGGCCTCGATCAGCACACAGGACCCGGCGGCGAGGCCGAAACGGGTCGGACGCTGCATCTGCCAGGCGTTGATCCAGCCATCGTCGCGCCAGGGTCGGACGAAGCTGGGATTGCGGGCGGATTCCGGGGCCGGCACGCTCAATCGGATGTGGTCCGACTGGGTCACGCCCGCGTTGAGCGCCTGCGTCAGGCCATCCAGTACGCCTTGAACGCTCAAGACCGGACGTAGCGCGGAATCGCGCAGCAGCAGGGGTGAGGTGAGCCAAAGCGTCAGTCGGTGCGCGGCCCGCGTGCCACTCGGCGCTGTCTCGACGCGACAAGACACGCGGACGCGCCCGTAGTCGTCCTTCTTCGCGCGTCCGATGCGGATATGCGCGGGACAGGCCTCGACCCAGCCGTTCGGCAGCTCAGGCACGAGCGAGGTCGAGATCCAGAGCTCGGCGATGAAGCACTCGAAGTGCCTCTGTCGGGGATGGAGCGCCTGGTAGGTGAAGACGCCGCCAACTCTGGAGGTGGGACGCTGAGGCCCGTCCTCGATGGCCGCGTGTGTGACCGTGAGGGTATCCACGGTGAGCACGCCGGGCGTCGCGGAACCGTCAGCGCCGAGCCATGGAAGCCCTGCGGCACCGACATAGCCCAGGCGCTGCTGTTTGCGCTGCGCCTTCCCCTCGGGATCGTTCGGCAGGTGGTTGGTGTAGACGTCCCCGTCCTTGAGCTTGAACAAGGCCGCGGGGACCGGGAGCAGGCGCTGCCGATCGATGGCCGGATAGGCATTGCGTACCTGGATCGCACCCGCTGCGAGCGCGGAGGTGGTGCGTCCGCCCAACAGCGCTCGCAGCCAACGATCGAGCGCGGGCAGGAGCAGCGAGCCGGGGATGTGATCGCGCGTCGTGACGACGTTGCCAAGCGTCTCGGCCGGCACCAGGACCGGCGTCTCGAGATCTAGCTCGATGGCGAGTCGGTTCCAATCCCCCGAATCGTTGGACTCGGGGGCGGACAGGATCAAGGAGGGCTCGGAGGTGCCCTCGGGACCCGACTCAGGTGGCGCGGCGCGCAGGAGCGCGGGCAGCTGCGTCTGCTCCGGCCCCCCGGCCAGGGTCAGACGACAGCGACCGCTGCCGCGGCGGCGGCCGGCACCGAGCCGCTCGACCACCTTGGCCCCCGCGGCGATCAGCGCGAGCGCTGACCGGCGACGCTCGCCGTCGAGCGCCAGCTCGAGATCGGCCGACAGTTGCGCGCCGGCGAGCACGACCTCCTCGAAGCGCAGCATGTCGGTCTTCGCGACGCCCTCCTCGTCGAGCTGGATCCCCGGCTTGAGAAAGACCAGCGCCTCGGCGATCTCGGGCCTCTCGCACAAGGCGCGGCGCAGATCGGCATCGAATCGCGCCGGCATCACCGACAGGGCGGCATCCCGCGCGCGTGGATCCGGATCCTCGGAATCGGCGCCGAAGATGGCTCGCAGCAGCGCATGCCAGGGTCCGTCGCTCCTGGCGCTGTCCAGCCCGTAGACGATGCGCTCGCAGCCGTCGCGCAGGATGCCGGTGAGCGTCTTGGCAGGCAGATAGGGAAGTCCGCCCTCGGGATGCCGACGCACGATCGCATCGATGTACCCTCGGCTGCCGGCCCCTTCGCCAACGTGCCAGTCGGACTCGAAGGTGACGTGAAGACGCAGTCGCTCGGTCATGGCCGATCCTCCGCGGTCCATTGACCCTCGTTCTTCCCTTGCTCATCGAGGCAGGGCCAAAAGCCGACCGTGGCCAGGGCGTCGACGAAACGGGTGACGCTCTCCCCGTCGCGCTCCATGAACAGGGATGTCCTCCCATCGGTCAGGATCCGAAGCCCCTCGTCATCCAACCAACGCAGCGCCTCGAGCCGCTCGTCGGCGTGCGACTTGCCCAGCGCAGCGGCCTGGCGGAGCCCGTGCATCTGGCCGCGCGGAAGCTTGAGCCGATCCGTCTCGGGATCGGCTGCCTTCAGGGCGGCGACGCACCCCAGAAGCCGTTCGAGCGCGTGCTCATCGGTCCAGCGTCGGCCGGCGGGCTCGGCCGCGTCGAGCTTCCCGAGCGGCGTGACGACATAGGGGCCGGCGTAGAGTCAGGCGCTCGGCGCGGATGGTGCCCAGATCCGTGTGGGATGGATCGAGCATCAGGTGGAAGTCGAGCGCCGACACGGGGAATGGCGCCTGCTGACCGCCCGCCGGTCGCACCTTCTGCTTGACCAGCTTGGCCGAGCGCAATAGCGACTCCGCCAAGGCGTGGGCGAGATGGAAGGGGAAATGGTGCTTCACCAGGGCCACCCCGGCGCAGGCCGACAGCCAGGGGGCGCCAAGCGCCACCTCGGCTACCCGGGTGAGCGTCGGGCAGCGGCCGGCGTCCGCCGTCGCGCGCTCGAAGGCCTCCAGGAAGCGGCGGGCGAATGGCAGGGCATACTCGCCCTGCACCAACACGGTCATATCGTCGCCCCCGAGGACCAGCGGGATCACCGGGATCCGATAGTCGTTGCCCGCCGCGCGCCCGTGGCGTCGCCGTTCGACCGAGGCACCGATGCGGTGGATGTGATCGCAGGCGGCGTAGAAGGCCTCCTCGGTGGCGCACTCGAGCTCCTTGGAGAAGTCGCTCGTCGTCTTCCGCAGATCGCCCATCGATTCGCCGCGCTCGCGCAGCGTCTTCAGATGACGCTCCAGGTCGATGAAGATCTGACCGAGCCCGTTGCCGTCGGAGAAGACGACGCCGAGCCACTGGCTGCCCTCGAAACGGCGCTGCAGCGTGTCGATATCGGTCTCGGGGAAAAGCCTGTCCGCGCCCGCCTTCCCGCCCTTTTCCTTGAACAACTCCCTGATCCGCGTCGACCACGCCGGGGCCGCGGCACGCTTGGCGAGCGCCTCGGCCGAGAAGCAGGGCTGCTCGTCACCCCCCTCCTTGGCCCGGCCCGCGGCCGGCCGGCCCAAGGTCGCGCAGGGCTCACTCCAGGGCAAGACGGGAAATCGCTGCGCCCCCATCGCCTCGTGATTGCGGGCGAATTGCTCGTGGGCGAGCGCGAGCGCCGAGGATTGGCCACACGAGAGGTCCACGACGGCACCCGAGACCTGAAGGCCCGGCGCCTCGCGCAAGGCGGTTCGGGTCACCTGCGCGACGATCTCCATCCCCACCTCACGGGTCGGCGCCACGAGCAACGCCTTGCCGGAGGTCTTGATGATGCATTTGGCTCCGCACTGCTCCGCCGCCTGCTTGGCCCATTCGGCGCCCGCCAGGTAGGTGAGCTGGGAGGCGCCGACGTTCTCCTTGAGCTTGTTCGTCGCGAACAGGTAGGCCTGGTTGCCCGATGTCTCGAGAAAGACCAGGAACCCTGAGTTCTCGTTGTCCTCGGCTGCCACGTCGTTCTCCTCTCGGTCTGTCTCGTCCGCCGCGTGCTCAGGCACGCTCGTAGAGGTCGAAGCGCACGAAGGGCTCGTACCTGTCGCGGCGATCCTCCAGGATCCGCTTGGCGACATCGCCCGTCTGCTGGCGTTGCAGCAGTTCCTCGTACTCCGGCTTCTCGGCGATGCGCCAGACCAGCAGCCGCCAGCCCTCCCGGGAGACCAGGTAGCGATCACGAGTGTGCTCGCCGGGCTTGAGCCAGTACAGATCGCCAGGCCATTTAATGTGGCTACCGACCTGGAGCTGCTGCTCGCTCGCGGCCACTCGACGGAGGTAGCTCTCGGGTTTGGTGTCCTGGATTCGCCGCATCCGGACCAAATCCTCAATGGCCCGTCGGGACAGATAGGGCACAAGCGCGCTCGGACGCTCAAGCGCCTCTCGCACCAGGAAGCCAAAAGGTGAAAGGGTCACCTGACCGTCGCCGACCTCTTCGAACAGCGGCTCCAATGCCTGCCGCTCGTGATAGGGCAGGGCATCCTCGAGCGCTGAGCGGGACACGGCGGTTTCGAGCTGGATCCGCTCGATCAGCGGGCGCAACGGCTCGAGACGCTCGCGGGGGAGCTCGATCGGCACGGCCGGCAGTGGAATCAGAGCGCTCGATTGCTCGAAGATGTATTTGGCCGTCACGCCCTTGATCATGCCGATCAGGACGGTATAGGGAACCAGGCTCTTGAATCCGCCAGTGGGATTGAGAACACATTGGCGCGGACCATTGGCCTCAATTGCCCTCAGCACGGCCTTGGTGAAGTTGATCACGCCTTCGCTGCGGAAGCGCGCTGCGTCGTTGACCTGCAGACCCTGAATGACCTCAATGTTGCAAACGAGGCCGGGTCGCTGTGCGCGCAGATAGGTGGCGACAGCCTGGGCGCAAGCATGACCATCAGCAGTCTCTGAGCTATAGAGGATGACGCTGTCGCTGGTGCCAAGACCCATGCGCGCCAACGAATGCACCTCGGCCGACAGGTGGCGCCTTAGGGCCTGCTCGTCGTCCATCCGATAGTGGCGGAAGGAGTCATAGATACCGGTCGCAAGCCCCTTGAAGTGAGGCGGCAGATTCTCTCGTAGGCGCACGAAGGGGATCTCGGCGAGCGTGACCTCGGCGTCGTGGGCGTCGAAATAGCGCTCTAGCGCGTTGACATAGAGCGGACGACTGTCCGGGGTGGGATAGAAGAACTCGCGATTCGACTCGAAGGGCGGCGGCACCAGCACATGCGACAGGCGATCCTGCGGGCGACCGAACAGGGTCAGCGCGTTGCCAAGATAATAGGTCATGGTCTTGCGTCCGCCGGCCAGAGAGACGTGTAGTGCGGTGTCTGGTACCGCCGTGAAGGTGCGGACCAGCTCGGTAATCAGGTCCGCGCAAGCGACGTGCTCGGACTCGGTGCGGATGTCGTCGACCGGCGTACCTTCATCGGCGGTGATGACATGGATCTGCTCCATCCCGAAGGTGATGCCGTCGAGGCGGTAGTCGGCGCACAGCCGATGGAACCAGCCGCCGTTCGGATCGAGCAAGGCGAGTCGTGCGTCTTGAGCCCCCTCGGCGGTGGTGACGAGATGGATCTCGGTGGGCACGAAGGGCTCTGCATCGGGCCGTGGGCTGACGGCGATTGCGTAGAGCGTCTCGGTGACCACTTTAGGTGTCCGCCCCGTCACCATCAGCAGGATACGGCGCTGGTAGTGGTGTGGCAGCTTCGTGCTCGTTTGACGGATGGTCATGGATCGGCTGTCTCTCTGCTTGGACGAAGAGTGTTGTCAGCGGCTTAGGGTCACTGGAGCAAGGGTATCCTGCGTCCTTCTGACGGGCTAGCGCCGGGGTGCCGCCAGTTCGGACGCAAGGATGCGGCAAAGCCCGCACATGCAGTCGTTTGACAAGCTTGCCGATTGAGGGAGGATGGCAGGCAGGGTTCGCGCTGGTGGGAGGTCTCGCGCGCTCTCGGATCAGAGGAGTGCACGGTTCGATGCGCCCGGTTATCGTCGCGGATGGCTCGCAATGCTCGATTCGCGTACGCGGCCTGCGTTGCTTGAGGGCGGATTGGCTTAGTCAAGGGTGACGATCACTCGGTCGTGATTGTCGTGGCGTGTTTGAATACTAGTTCCCTTTCCACCGACTGAGAAGCCCGATCTCGCGGGATGTCGCTTGTTGGTTTCGTGGGTCCTTCTTTCAACAACCGCATCAATCGCAAAGGCGCGCACTCAAAGGCGCGTACTCGAGCGATTTCTCAGGTGGGGAGGTGTTCCTACCGCGCGATGGAGGTGCCCGCGAGAGACTTCGCCGGTGTCGCAAGGCCAAGTTGCCCGGCGTGCCTCCTGGAGAAGTCAGTCAAACCCGTAATCGAAGTCACCCTCCTTCACGGTCAGCTGCACGCGCCCGATCGGGCGGCCCTCCATCATTCGGGTCAGGAATGCCTCGCTGATCCTGGGCAGGACGCTGTTGGTGAGGATGGTGTCGATCATGCGCCCGCCGCTCTCCAGCTCGGTGCAGCGCGAGGCGATCAGGGCGACGACGGCGTCGTCATAGCTGAAGGGGATCCTGTAGTGCTCCTGGATCCGCCGCTCGATGCGGCCCAGCTGCAGCCGGGCGATGGCGCCGATCATCTGGTCGTCGAGTGGATAGTAGGGAATGACCACCAGTCGACCGAGCAGGGCCGGCGGGAAGACCTTCAACAAGGGTTCGCGCAACGCCTTGGCGATGCCCTCTGGTTCGGGCATCAGTTCGGGATCGGCGCAGAGCTTGGTGAGCAGCTCGGTTCCCACGTTGGTGGTGAGCAGGATGAGGGTGTTCTTGAAGTCGATCACCCGGCCCTCGCCGTCCTCCATCCACCCCTTGTCGAAGACCTGAAAGAAGATCTCGTGCACGTCCGGGTGTGCCTTCTCGACCTCGTCGAGCAGCACCACGGAGTAGGGGCGACGCCGCACGGCCTCGGTGAGCACGCCGCCCTCGCCATAGCCGACATAGCCGGGCGGGGCGCCCTTGAGCGTGGAGACGGTGTGGGCCTCCTGGTACTCGCTCATGTTGATGGTGATGAGGTTTTGTTCGCCGCCGTAGAGCGTCTCCGCGAGGGCGAGCGCGGTCTCGGTCTTGCCGACCCCGGAGCTGCCGGCGAGCAGGAAGACCCCGATCGGCTTGTTGGGGTGGTCGAGCCTGGCGCGCGAGGTCTGAATCCGCCGCGCGATCATGTCCAGGGCATGGCGCTGGCCGACGATGCGCGCTTCGAGCCTGTCGGCGAGTTCGAGGATCGACTCCAGCTCGTTTCTGACCATGCGACCGACCGGGATGCCGGTCCAGCCCTCCACCACGGCCGCCACGGCCTGGTGGTCAACGGTGGGCAGGATGAGTGGACGCTCGCCCTGTAAGCTGTGGAGCCGGGCCTGAAGCCCTTGGAGCCGGGCGAGGAGCTCGGCCCGCTCGGCATCGTCTGCCGCATCGGGGGTGGAGACGGGTGCCGCTGCACCGGTGCTCGGGGCCCCCGTCGCCGCCTCGTCGGCGGCCCGCTCTGGCTCGCTCTTCGTGCCCTCGACCGTGTCGGCCTGGCCACGTAAGCGGCGACGGAGCGAGAGGATCTGCTCGACGAGCCCCTTTTCCTGCTCCCACCGGGTCTCGAGCTCGGTCAGTCGGGTTCGCTCCTCGGCAAGCTTGTCCGCCGCGACCTGCTCGCGCTCGGCCGTCTCGACCCCGACCAGGGCCTCGCGTCGGATGATGGCGAGCTCTCGCTCCAGCGCCTGGATGCGCTTGCGGCAGTCGTCGAGCTCGGGTGGGACCGCGTGCTGGCTGATGGCGACCCGGGCGCAGGCCGTGTCCAGCAGACTAACCGACTTGTCCGGAAGCTGGCGCGCCGGGATATAACGGTGCGAGAGCCGCACCGCGGCCTCCAGTGCCTCGTCCAGAATCTGGACCTGGTGGTGCTGTTCCATGGTCGAGGCGGCACCGCGCATCATGAGGATGGCCTTCTCCTCGCTGGGCTCGCTGATCTGCACCACCTGGAAGCGGCGGGTCAAGGCGGGGTCTTTCTCGATGTGCTTCTTGTACTCGCCCCAGGTGGTGGCGGCAACGGCGCGTAGCGTCCCGCGCGCCAGCGCCGGCTTGAGCAGGTTGGCCGCATCGCCTGTGCCGGCGGCACCCCCTGCGCCGACCAGGGTGTGGGCCTCGTCGATGAAGAGGATGATGGGCCGCTGCGAGGCCTGCACCTCCTCGATGACCGAGCGCAAACGCTGTTCGAACTCGCCTTTCATGCTGGCCCCCGCCTGGAGCAAGCCCAGGTCGAGGGCGTGCAAACTGACGTCCTCGAGGGGCGGCGGGACCTCTCCGGCCACGATCTTGAGGGCGAGGCCTTCGACCACGGCGGTCTTGCCCACCCCCGCCTCGCCGGTCAGGATGGGGTTGTTCTGGCGCCGGCGCATCAGAATGTCCAGGATCTGGCGGATCTCGGCGTCGCGTCCCACGATGGGGTCCAGCTTGCCGTTGCGCGCTTGCTCGGTGAGGTCCAGGGTGAACCGCTCGAGCGCCTCCTGCCTGCCCATCACGGCGGGCGCGATGGCATCGCTCGACTCGCCCGGCGCGGCGGTCCCGACTTGGGAGCCGTCCCGAGCGCCCATCGATTCCTCCGGCGAGCCCTTCAGGATCTCGCCGAAGCGTTCACAGAGCGTCTCGAGCCTGATCTTGTCGAACTCCTTCGAGATGGCGGGCAGGGCATTGCGCAGCCCCGGGGTCTTGAGGATGCCGACGACCAGGTGACCGGTACGCACCTGGGATTCCTTGAACATGAGCGTCCCATAGACCCAGCCGCGCTCGACCGCCTCTTCGACATGGGCCGAGAGGTCGGAAATGGAGGTCGCACCGGCCGGCAGCCGATCCAGCGATTCGGTGACGTCTTTGGCGAGCCGTGCCGGCTCCAGACCGAAGGCCTTGGTGAGACGGTGAAGATCGGAGTCCGGCAGTTGCAGGATCTGGTGGATCCAGTGCACCAGCTCCACGTAGGGGTTGCCGCGCAGCTTGCAGAAGAGGGTGGCGCTCTCGATGGCCTTGTAACCGAGCCGATTGAGCTTGCCGAAGAGGGCGACACGACTGATGTCGGGCATGACGGATCTCTCCTGGGGTCGGATTCGGGGACGGGGCGCGGCGAGAGGCCGCGCGACAAGCGTCTGCCGACCGCGCCGTCCTTTGGCAGCTCGTCCCTTCGCTCGCATTCGAGCCTAGGGCATGTCATCACGCCAGTCAAAAGGCAGGGCCGGTCGCGTCCTCTCACTCTGGACGCGGTTCAGACTCGGGGACCAAACTGGTCGGGTCCCAGTCCCTCGCGCTCGGTCTCGGCGGGAGTCCGGTGGAAGCTGTAACTGTTCTTGCCGCTTCGCTTGACGTCGTACATGGCGTCGTCGGCGTAGCGGATCAGGGTGTCCATGTCGATGGTGTCGTCGGGATAGAGCGCGATTCCGATGCTGATGCCGACATAGTAAGGCTGGCCTTCCAAGACAAAGGGGGCGGCGATGGCGTCGATCACCTTCTCGGCGACGGCGGCGGCGCCGAGTGGATGTGCGAGGTTGCAGAGGATGAGGGTGAATTCATCGCCGCCCAGGCGAGCGGCCATGTCCTCGCCGCGGACCCGTCCCTGGAGTCGCGACCCGACCTCCCGCAGCAGGCGGTCGCCCGCTTCGTGGCCGAGCGAGTCGTTGATCTGCTTGAAGCCGTCGAGATCCATGAAGAGCATCGCGACTCGCGTCTGGCGCCGCTTGGCTTGGCCCAGGACGAGCTTGAGGTGCTCGGTGAAGAGGCAACGGTTCGGAAGCTTGGTCACGCTGTCATAGTTGGCCAGATATATGAGGCGGTGTTCGGCACGCTCTCGCTCGCTCACCTCGCGCCGCAATTGCTCGTTGGTCTGGTGGAGTTCCGCCGTGCGTTCGGCGACCCGCTGCTCGAGCCGCTCGTGGGCTTGTTGCAGCTCGGCATTGAGCTTGCCCAGCTTGACGTTCGAGAGCGAGAGGGCCGACAGGATCTCTCTGACCCGGCGCCGCACATGGACTGCAACCAGCGCGCCGATCAGCACCATGATGGTACCGAGCGTCAGCATCAACCGATAGGCGTGCTGGAATGCCTCGGAAGTCACCTCCAGCGCCGCCTGATTGTGTTGCTGTTGCAGGGCGATAAAGGCGTCCATGACCCGCAGCGCGCGCTCTTGGGCGGGAATCGCGTCGCGCAGCAGGACCCGGTCGCCCTCCTCCGCTCTGTTCTCCGCGAATAGATCGATCACTTGGTATTGCATGAGGCTCGCCGTCTTCGAGAGCCTGCTTTGCCGGTCGAGCAGCGCGCGCTCCTCTGCGCCGAGATTCATTTCGAGCAGTCGCTCTCGGGTCTCGAGAAACTGGCTGCCGAGGCGCCGGATCTCGATGAAGAGCTCATCACGCTCGAAGGGGTCTTGGGCGACGCGCATCGCGTGGAGCAGCATCGAGCGCTCGCGGGAGCTGCGCTGCATCTCCTGGGCAAGCGAGCCGTGGACATTGTATTCCTCGACGACCTGCTCCAGGCTGGCCCTGATGAGTGCCATCTGGGACAGGCCGAAGGCGATCGTGGCGATCAGCATTAGGATCAGGAAGAGGAAGCCGCCGGTGAGGAAAGGGCCGGGTGAGCGCTGGTGCAGGTTCGGCTCGGGCTCGACTGTGTCGCTAGAGGTTCGACGCGGCCTGTGCTGGTCGAGACAGGCGGCCGCCTCCATTCCAGGATCGGTCTTCCGTGTGACGCGGTCGTTCAAGAGGGTCCTCCTCCCAAAGGTTGGATTTGCTCCGATGGTGATGGTCAGCGCTGGCGACAAGGCGCTTTGCCCAGATATCGCCTCCTCGATCGAGGCAAGGCCATATTCGAGGGTCGATCAGGGCTTCCCTTAGGGGTATTGTCGTTTCTCGGACATCTAATTAGATCATTGCCTTCCGTAGCGCGTCGACATGGAGTGTCGATCCCTTATTGATATTACGGATTCGGCTGCAAGTTCGATACTTAAGATTGCCAGAAATGCTCATGCCAGATGGCGCCGGATTGGCGTCTGCCCTCTAAAAGAGCGCCGGCAGGCGCATCGCCGCGCGATGTGACGGCTGGCGCGACGCTGAAGGCGGGCGTCAAGACAAGCCAGGTGGAATGAGAATTGACAGAAATCGCCTTAGGTGAGGCCGGCCATGGTGCCCGGACACCAGGTGCAACCATTGATTGAATGCAGGGAAGAAACTGGGTGGAAGGCGCCGATTGAGACCATACTGAGATTCATCTGGGCGAGACTTCCAACCTGGTGATCCTCGGGTCGTCGAGAATCCCGCCATTAACTCGTAACTCGTTGATTGTTGAATACGAGGACCCCAATGACGGCGCTGAGAGGCTTGTCCAAGTTCGCCATGAGGCTTTGTGTTGCGGTGATCGTCGGCACGGCTCTGCTGCTGTCGGCGATCCGACTCGCGCTGCCCATTGTCGATTCGTATCGGGACCCGCTCATGCGCACGCTGGCCGAGCATTTGGGCTATGAGGTCTCGGTCGAGACCCTGAGGCTGCGGCTTTCCGGGTGGCGACCCAGGCTGACACTCGAACAGGTGCGTCTGTCCGATCCCCGCACGGGCGCCGAGGCCCTGACCCTGAGGGCCCTCGAGCTGGACGTCGACCTCCTTCACTCATGGTGGAGCAAGTCGCCTCGATTCAACGCTCTCACCTTGGTGGGTGCCCGCTTGGTCGTGCAGCATTTCGGTGATGGCGGGGTCGGTATCCTGGGTTTGGAGGACCTGGCGAGCGACGACCCGAAGGCGCTCGAGGCCTTCCTGGGTCGAGGCCAACTCAACCTGGTCGATGCCGAGATCCGCTTCGTCGATGAAGGGCGCGATCAGGAAATGCTCCGTTTGACGGACGTCTGTCTGCGTCTGACCAACCATGGATGGAGTCATCGCCTGGACCTCTCGGGACGCCCGCTCTCTCCGGCTTCTGCTGCCGTCGATCCACTCGATGCCGACCTCCTCGCGCGGGAGCCGGGTCCCGTCTTCGAGGGGCTGCGTTTGATCGCGACGCTCGAAGGACCGCCGGGTCGTCCCCGCTCCTGGGATGGCCGTGTCTATGCCAGTCTCGGCGGGAGTCATCTGGGCGACTTGCTGCCCGCGAGCTTGCTGGGCTGGCCGGTCTCCAACGGCGGGAGCCTCCTCTTGGAGAGCTGGAACCGGGTGCGCGCCGGTCGGCTGGAGGAGTCACTCCTGCGGGTCGATCTGGTCGGACTGACCCTGAAACCGGACCCTGGTTCCGCCGGAGCGGAGAAGAGGGCCGAGACACCTCCCACACTCTTCTTGGAACGCCTGAACGCCCTGGCGCGGGCTCGACCCCTGATGCCCGGTTGGCGGTTGGAGATCGCCGACCTGAATATCAGTCTGGGGGATGCCGATCTCTCGGGGTTGCGTCTCGATCTCAGGCTCGGCGAGGGCCTGCGGCTCGCCCGATTGGGTCTCGCCGCCGGCCGACTCGATCTTGCCGACGCGGCGCGGATCTCGACGGCCCTCCCCTGGGAACTGGCCGGGCTGCCCGAATCCCTGCTCGCCGCCAACCCCCAAGGGGTCGTCCGTGACCTGGAACTCTGGTTGAGTCGTTCTCCCTCGCGACCAGCCCAGGCACCCTGGCGCTGGAAGACAAGGGCCGTGTTCTCTCAGGTCGGCTTCGACCGGACGCCGGCAACACCTGGGATCCAGGGCCTCAGCGCGCGGTTGGCGGCCGATCAGGATGGGGGCGAGCTGCGTCTCGGCTCCGAGGGGCTGGTGCTGGACCTGAATCCGCTCTTCAGCGAGCGGCTGACGCTCGATGCGCTCAGCGCTCGGCTGAGCTGGCGGCGTGAGCACTCCAGTGCCTGGCGGCTGTCCGGACGCAACCTCTGGCTGGAGAACGCCGATCTTGCCGGCCGGGTGCGCTTCGATTTGGAATTGCCGGTGGACGGCGGCGACCCCTTTCTCGACCTTCGTGCCAGCCTGCATGAGGGCAATAGCGCCAACATCCGGCCCTATCTGCCGGTGGGGGTCATGGCGCCGGTGCTGGTCGACTGGCTCGAGCGGTCGATCGTCTCGGGGCGCCTGTCCCGGGGTGATCTGGTCTTTCGCGGCTCCCTGGCCGATTACCCTTTTCGGCACAATGAGGGACGTTTCGAACTGCTCCTGGGGTTCGAGGATCTGCTGCTCGACTATCGTCCAGGCTGGCCGCCAGTCGCGTCGGCCTCCGGGCACCTGCGCTTTCTCAACCAGGGGCTTGCGATCCAGGTCGATCGAGGCCGTATCTACGAGAGCGATTTCGCCGGCGGCAGGTTACGGATCCCGGACCTCTGGGGTCCGGAGCGGCTGCGGATTTACGGGGAGGCCAGGGGGCCCTTTGCGGACGGTCTGCGCGCCTTGTCGCAGACCCCGCTGGTGAAGAATCTGGGACGCCTGGCGGAGGCCCTGACGGTGACGGGTGAGTCCTGGCTCGCGCTCGACATGGATCTGCCTTTGGTCAAGCAGGGCCGTCTCGGGGTCGTGGGCCGTCTCTCTTGGCCTACCGACGCGACCCTGGGGATCAAGGGGACCCCACTCAGTCTGTCGGGATTGAGCGGGGAGCTGAATTTCACCGAGCGCGGGGTCGAGGCCAGTTCGATCGGCGCGCGGCTCTGGGGGCATCCGCTGAGGCTTTCGATCGCGACCCGTGGCGACGGTAACGCGGGGAACCGGGTGACGAGGATCGAGGCCGAGGCGCGCACGCCGGTCGCCGAGCTGGCGCAGCGCCTTCCGACATCCCTTTGGGGGCTTGTGAGTGGTGATCTGGATTGGCAACTGGCCGTCAACCTGCGTAATCGCGATGTCAGTCAGGAACGGCTGCCGCTCGACTACCAACTCTCCTCCCGCCTGCAGGAGGTGTCGATCCAGTTGCCGCCACCCCTGGGGAAGCCGGCTGGCGTTGCGCGCGACCTGGCGCTGGAGGGCCGGCTGGTGCCGGGCCGGTCGATGGATGTGCGCGGTCATCTCGGATCTCTGGGGGCGAATCTGAAGCTCGAGTTCGGGGCGGTCTCGCCAGCCTTGGTGGCCGGGCATCTGCGTCTCGGGGCCGCGACGGCACCGCCGCCGGAGCGCCCTGGGCTGTTCCTGGATGGCAGGGTCGAGGAGCTGGACCTGCCCCTCTGGCTGGCCTGGTCCGATTCCATGTCCGATTCCATGTCCGATTCTATGCGCCGGCGCGCCGGTGCTGGGCGGGGCTCTTCGGCCGAGACGCTTGGGAGCCAGGATGCAGTGCTGGCGGGTGCGAAGCTCGAGATCGGGCGACTGCGTCTGGGCGATCTCCGTCTGACCGGGGTCGCGCTCGCTCTGGACCCATTGGCCGATGGATGGCTCGCCGAGGTCCAGTCCAATGAGCTGGCAGGCCGAGTGCGCATTCCAGCGGGCGTGGACGAAGGTCGGCTGGACCTCGCATTCGATCGTCTCGATTTGGCCATGCTCTGGCCGGCCGGTGGCTCGGATGCGTCCGGCGCGTGGCCGATCGAGCCCGGCTCGGATCCGCTCGGCGGGCTCCCCTCGCTCGATCTGCGAGTGACCCAGCTGCGCTGGGGTCGGGCCCGACTCGGCCGGCTCGATCTGGGTCTGCGCACCGGCCCGGAGGGTATCCGTTTGCCGCGTCTGACCCTGGCCGGCGGGGATTCGCTCGCCCTGAAGGGTGAGGGTGAGTGGCTGAGATCCGCTACCGGGGGGCAGAGTCGCATCGACCTCATGCTCGATGTCTCCGATCTGGGGCATCTGCTCGATGAATTGAACGAGACCAGTGCCCTGGAGGCGGCGCAGCTCGAGGCGAGGCTACGGCTCGATTGGCCGGGTGGGTTGGACGATTTCGCCCTGCGCAGGGCCGTGGGTGCGATCGATCTGGAGGTGGAGAACGGCCGCTTCTTGAAGGTCGAGCCAGGGGTGGGGCGGATCCTCGGGTTCCTGAATGTCGGCGCCCTGAGCCGGCGCCTGGCCCTCGATTTCTCGGACCTCTATGGGCAAGGGTTTGCCTTCGAGCGGATGTTCGGTCGGATCGCGCTCGGCGGGGGGAAGGCGGCCTTCGACGACTTCACGGTCGAGGGTCCAGCGGGCACCTTGATCGTCGGCGGCGTGTCGGATCTCGCCGCCCAACGATTCGATCAGAGGGTGACCGTCGAACCCAAGCTTGGTTCGAGCGTCGCCCTGGCGAGTGCGGTCGCTGGCGGACCCGTGGTGGGCGCAGCCGTCTATCTGGTCGACCGTGTCGCAGGCAATCCCATCGATCGGCTCGGACGCTATCGCTACCATGTGACCGGACCCTGGAGGACGCCGGAGCTGCGTCGCATTGGCTGGGAGCCTCTCATCGTCGGGGATGGGGAGGATAGGAGCACGGCCGGTCGGGCAAAGACCAAGACCGATCGCGCTGCACGCGAAGAGAATCTCTTTCTGGACGTGGAATGAGCTGGCGGTTCCAGGGCGGCTGATTCGTCGTCGAATCTTCCGTGCATCCAGGGAAGGGCTTCGCGAATAGCGGAGAAAGAATAGACAGAAGGGACAGGATTGTTCAGGATTGAAGAATCATGAAGCTGTCATTTCATCGACCAATCATTCGGTCGACCCTTGCGAGGACGCGGCTGTTCGGCCAGCGATCCCGGGGCGGCAGGCGGCGGAGGCCAGAGGCTGGTCTGCTTGCGTGCTGGAACCGGTTCGGTGGCCGGTCGGCTCGACCCGAGCGACTGGTCTGGACTGGATGGTGAATCCCGTGAAGACAAAGCAGAAGGTTGGGGCGGTGCAGATGGCGACCGGTCCCAATGTGAATGCCAACCTGTTCGAGGTGGAGCGTCTGATCCAGGAGGCGACCGACAATGGCGCCCGCCTCCTGGTGCTGCCCGAGAATTTCGCCTTCATGGGCCGGCGCGACGGGGACCAGGTGGCGATGTGTGAGACGGATGGCGACGGGCCACTCCAGACGTTCCTAGCGCGGATCGCAAAGGAGCACGGCATCTGGGTGGTGGGTGGAACCATCCCGATGGTCGCCGAGGATGAGCGCAAGGTGCGCTCGGCCTGCCTGATCTACAACGATGAGGGCCAGCGCATCGCCCGCTACGACAAGATTCATCTCTTCGACGTCGACTTGCCGGGCGTCGACGAGCACTATCAGGAGTCGGCGACCATCGAGTCCGGTGATGATGTGGTCGTGGTCGACAGCCCCTTTGGTCGTTTGGGCGTTGCGGTCTGCTACGACCTGCGTTTTCCCGAGATGTTTCGCCAGATGCTCGACAGTGGCATGGAGTTGCTGGTGCTGCCGGCCGCCTTTACCGCCATCACCGGCAAAGCGCACTGGGAGACCCTGGTGCGTGCCCGCGCCGTCGAGAATCTGGCCTATGTGGTCGCCGCGGCCCAGGGTGGTTTTCACATCAACGGTCGTGAGACCCATGGGCACAGCATGATCGTGGACCCTTGGGGGACCGTCTTGGCGCAGGTTCCCCGTGGGCCGGGGTGCATCTGCTGCGCCGTCGATCGTGAGTTCCAGGACTCGGTGCGTCGCAGTTTTCCGGCGCTCGACCATCGCCGTTTGAAATGTAGCGTCTGAGTCCGCAATTTTCCTGCTGAGAGCAGCTCGTCAGGTTGGCGTCTGGCTCTGTCTGTCACCCATCCCGAGACCTCTGCCCCGACTATGAATGACCCCCTTGCCATTGCCCGCGACCGCATCCTTGCGCCGGCGGGTCTCGTCGAGCAGGATCTCGACCGCCTTCTGGGCCGCCTGGCCAGCGCCGCCGTCGATGCGGCGGATATCTACTTTCAGTCCAGCCGGCTCCAGTCCTGGATGCTGGAGGACGGGATCCTCAAGGACGGTAGCTTCAGCATCGAGCAGGGCGCCGGTCTGCGGGCGATCAGTGGCGAGAAGACCGGCTTCGCCTACTCGGACGAGCTACAACTGCCAGCCCTGGAGCAGGCCGCCGAGGCCGCCCGGGCGATCGCGCGCGGGGGACAGGAGGCGCGGGCCAAGGTCGGCCATGCCCTGTCCGAGCGGACGCTGTACGAGCCTTCGAATCCGATCCGGAGTCTGGCCGACGAAGAGAAGGTCGCGCTCTTGCACCGGGTTGATGCCGAGGCACGAGGTGCGGATGCGCGCGTGTGCGAGGTGATCGCCAGTCTGATCGCGGTCCAGGATACGGTATTGGTGATCGCCGATGACGGGACCTTGGCCGCCGATGTTCGCCCGCTGGTGCGGCTCAACGTCAGTGTGATCGCCGAGGAGAACGGGCGTCGCGAGCAGGGCTCCAGCGGTGGCGGCGCCCGGGCCGACCTGGGTTACTTTCTGGTCGAGGACCGCGCCTTGTCCTTTGCCCGCGAGGCGGTGCGTTTGGCGCTGACGAATCTGGAGGCCGGCGAGGCCCCAGCCGGGACCATGCCGGTGGTCTTGGGCCCCGGCTGGCCGGGGGTGCTGCTGCATGAGGCCGTGGGTCATGGACTCGAGGGCGATTTCAACCGCAAGGGGAGCTCTGCCTTCTCGGGTCGTCTCGGCGAGCGGGTCGCCGCCCCGGGCGTCACCGTCGTGGACGACGGCACCCTGCCGGGCCGGCGGGGCTCGCTCAACATGGACGACGAGGGCACCATCACCCAGAACACGGTCTTGATCGAGGACGGGGTCCTGCGCGGCTATATGCAAGACAAGCTCAATGCGCGACTGACCGGCGCGGCGCCGACCGGCAACGGGCGGCGCGAATCCTACGCCCATCTGCCCATGCCCCGCATGACCAATACCTATATGCTGGCCGGCAGGCATGATCCGGCCGAGATCATCGCCTCGGTCGAGCGGGGGCTCTATGCGGTCAACTTCGGCGGCGGTCAGGTCGACATCACGTCCGGCAAGTTCGTCTTCTCCGCCAGTGAGGCCTACCTGATCGAGAGGGGCAAGATTGGTCGCCCCGTCAAGGGTGCGACCCTGATCGGCAACGGTCCGGACGTTCTCAAGCGGGTGAGCATGATCGGCAGCGATCTGCGACTCGACGAGGGGGTGGGTACCTGTGGCAAGGAAGGTCAGAGCGTACCGGTCGGGGTCGGTCAGCCGACCTTGCGGGTCGATTCCCTGACGGTCGGCGGGACCAGTCAGTAGCGCCTCGCGGCGGTTCTGGGGATTCTCTCTTTCGCGACAGTCTCGGTGAGCCCAGCGGGCGCGAGCGGGACTTCATTTGATTTTGGATCTTGACCACCAGCCATGCCTATCCTGACCACCGAGGACACCGCCGAGCGTCTGGCGCACTTGCAAGAGATCATCGAGGATCTGCTGAAGGAGGCCAGGCGTCGGGGCGCGAGCGACGCCGAGGCCTCGGTCGGGAGTAGCGCGGGTCTCGATGTCTCGGTGCGTCTCGGTGAGGTGGAGACCGTGGAGCATACCCGTGACAACGGGCTTACCGTGACCGTCTATTTCGGTCACCGCAAGGGGTCGGCCAGCACCACGGATCTGAGCCTGGGGGCCGTGCGCGACGCCGTCGGGGCGGCCTGCGCCATCGCCGAGCACACCCAGGAAGACCCCTGTGCCCATCTCGCCGCTGCCGGGCTCATGGTCGAGCGAATTCCCGACCTGGATCTCTATCACCCCTGGGCGATCGGGGTCGAGGAGGCGATCGCGCTGGCGGTCGACTGTGAAGAGGCGGGTCGCGCCTATGACGGTCGCATCGTCAATTCAGAGGGCGCCAGCCTCTCAACCCATTCCGGGATCCAGGTCGCAGGCAATACCCATGGCTTCATCGGCGGCTATCCGACGACCCGGCACAGTCTGAACTGCGCCCTGATCGCCCAGGACGGCGATGCCATGCAGCGTGACTACTGGTGGACCAGCGCTCGCTGCGCGGCGGATCTGGATCCGGCGGCGCGGGTGGGCGAGCGGGCGGCCGAGCGGACCGTCTCGCGTCTCGGGGCGCGGCGTCTGGGTACCTGCGAGGCGCCCGTTCTCTTCCGGGCGGAGGTGGCGACCGGTCTGGTGCGCAGCCTGGTGTCGGCCATCCTAGGCGGCAGTCTCTATCGCCGTTCCAGCTTCCTGCTCGATCATCTGGGCGAGCCTATCTTCCCCGCCTTCGTGCGCATCCATGAGGAGCCGCTGCTACCACGTGGTCTGGCGAGTGCGCCCTTCGATGGCGATGGCGTTGCGACCAGCGCCAAGGATCTGGTCGCAGAGGGCGTGCTCCAGACTTACTTGCTCGATACCTACTCGGGCTGCCGGCTCGGTATGTCGACCACCGGCAACGCCGGCGGTGTGCGCAATCTGCGCGTCGAGATGGGTGAGCAGGACCGCGCCGCGATGCTGCGCGAGCTGGGGACCGGCTTGATGGTGACCGAGCTCATGGGTCACGGGGTCAATCTGGTCACGGGCGATTACTCCCGTGGTGCGGCCGGTTTCTGGGTCGAGAAGGGTGAGATCCAGTACCCGGTGGAGGAGATCACCATCGCGGGGAATCTCAAGGAGATGTTCGCTGGCTTGGCTGCGGTGGGAAATGACTGTGACTTCCCGGGCAGCACCCGCACGGGGTCCTGGCTCATCGAGCGCATGACCATCGCCGGGGAGTGACCCTGCTGGCGGCGACTGGGCCGCGTTAGCCAGGCCCAGGGGGGCGTCGCCGATGGCGGATTGGACGTCCGTTCGAAAGATGATCGGCCGGGTCCGCCGGGTCGGTTCAGTGGTCCAACTGTCGACGGCCCCTTGCTGTACTCCATTTTGAACCGCGTCAAGAGCGACGCTGACGGTTCTCCGGCAATCGCCTTGGAGCCCATGCGCGACGTGACGTGGATCGGGCCGGATGCAGTCTGATTTGGAACTTGGATACAAGATGACCACAGCACCCGCGGATGGGGCGGCGGGTGTTTGCTGGGTCGAACGCGAGGATCAAGGGGATGTCGGTAGAGAGAATCGGCGTGATCGGTGGCGGGATCGGCGGGCTCGGCGCGGCTTGGCTGTTGGACCAACGCTATCAGGTCACGCTGCTGGAACAGAATGACTACATCGGCGGACATACGAACACGGTGCTAGTGGATGGACCGGGCGGACCCTGCCCGGTGGACACCGGCTTCATGGTGTTCAACCGACGCAATTATCCACTTCTGTGCGCGCTGTTCGCACATCTCGGGGTCGAGTCCTATCCCACCAGCATGTCCTTTGCGGCGAGCTTGGATGGCGGTCGCTTCGAATATGCGGGATCGAATCTGAATACCCTCTTCGGCCAGCGGCGCCATCTTCTGGACTGGCGGTTTCTGCGTATGCTCGCCGAGATCTTGCGCTTCAATCGGGCGGCCAAGAGGCATATCACCTCCAACCCGGGCATGACCTTGACCCTGGGCGATTTCTTGGCGCGAGGGGGCTATTCCGGGCGCTTCGCGAGCCATTATCTCTTGCCCATGGCTGCCGCCATCTGGTCTTGTCCGCCCCAGGACATGTTGGCCTTCCCCTTTCTCTCCTTCGCACGTTTCTTCGCCAACCACGGCCTCTTGGATCTGGTCGGTCGTCCGGAATGGGAGACCGTACGTGATGGTAGCCGGACCTATGTCGAGCGCATGCTGGCTCAGTTCCGGGGTCGATACCGCACGAGGGTCCAGGTCAAGCGGGTTCGACGCATCGGGCAAGGGGTCGAGGTGGAGACGGCCGAGGGCGAGCGGTCGGTCTTCGATGCGGTCGTCCTGGGTTGTCATGCCGACCAGGCGCTCTCATTGATCGAGTCGCCCTCCGGTCTGGAACGCGAGTTGCTGGGCAGCTTCTACTACCGCAAGAACCACGTTTTCCTGCATTCGGACTTGCAGCTGATGCCGCGACGTCGACGGGTCTGGTCGTCTTGGAACTATCTACGCCAGTCGGGCGCGGATCCCACCGGCCCCGTCACCGTCACCTATTGGATGAACAGCCTCCAGGACCTAACGCCGGAGCGGGATCTCTTCGTCAGCCTGAATCCGCAGCAGCCGCCGCGCGCGGAGAGCGTGATCGCGGAGTTCGACTATGATCACCCGGTGCTCGACACGCGTGCGATGACGGCTCAGCGGCGGATGTCGGAGATCCAGGGGCGTGACCGACTCTGGTTCAGTGGTGCCTGGATGGGCTATGGCTTCCATGAGGACGGGCTAAGGGCGGCGCTCGAGGTGGCCTCGGGACTCGGCGTCGAGCCGCCCTGGCCGCGCGCGGTGGGCATCCGCGCCGTTCCTCCACCCGAGCCGGTAGCCGAGCCAGCTGCGATTGCTCGGACAGCGGTCTCGTGAGCCAGTCCGCCGGGCAGCTCATCTTCGGCGATGTCATGCATCGCCGTCTGTATCCGGTCCGCTACCGGTTCGTCTATCGGGTCTTCAGTCTGTTGATCGATGTGGATCGAGTCGGCGAGATCGCGGCTCGCTGTCGCTGGTTCTCGTACAATCGTTTCAATCTGTTGTCATTCTATGATGCCGATCACGGCCCCCGGACTGGTGCCCCATTGAAAGGCTGGCTGTGCGAGCGTCTCCAGCGGCTCGGGCACCGCTTCGAGATCGAGCGGATCGAGCTGCAGTGCTTTCCCAGGGTGCTGGGTTTCGTCTTCAATCCACTCAGTATTTGGACCTGCTATGGTCCGGCGGGGGATCCGGTCGCCGTCCTGTGCGAGGTCAGCAACACCTTCGGCGAGAGCCATAGCTATCTCTTGCATCACAAGGGCGCCGGGATGTCTTGGCCGATCCGCGAGACCCATGCGAAGGAGTTTCATGTCTCGCCCTTCATCGACATGAACGCCGCTTACCATTTCCGTTTCGGTCGTCAGCAAGGCAACCACAGCACCGTCATCCGCGAGTACCAGGGGGATCGGTTGATGCTGGTCGCCGTCCAGCGTGGATCGATCCGCGAGCTCTCCGACCGGAACCTCTTGAGAGCGGCGGTCGGCTATCCTTTGCTGACCCTCAAGGTCGTCGTGATGATTCATTGGCAGGCATTGAAGATCTGGCTTCGGGGCGGGCGCTATCACCCCAAACCGGCGCCACCGACAGAGGAGATTTCCTAATGTCCGCGGAGGAATTATTGGATGGTGATGCGCCGAGCGGGCCAAGCTGGCCCGCTCGGCTGATCGGTGGTTTCTGCCGCAACCTCGCCTTCGGGCAACTCAGCGTGCATTTCCCGGACGGAAGCCGGGCGCATTATCGCGGGCGTTTCGAGGGTGATTCAGGAGTCCTCGAGATCAGGCGATCCTTCATGCTGGCATTGCGCCTCCTGACGCGCGGCGAGGTCGGTTTCGGGGAGTCCTATGTCGAGGGTCATTGGGACACGCCGGATCTCGCCGCGCTCTTGGAGGTGTTGCTCGACAATGAGGAACACCTCGAACGCGGCTTTCAAGGGATGCGTTGGTCACGGCTTTGGGATCGGCTGGTCCATTTGCTGCGCCATAACCATCGTCTCAACAGCCGGCGCAACATCGCTCGTCACTATGATCTGGGCAACGACTTCTATCGGTGCTGGCTCGATGACAGCATGACCTATTCCTCCGCCCTGTTCGAAGATGGCGACGCGGACTCGCTGGAGATGGCTCAGCGCCGCAAGTACGAGCGGCTGCTCGACGGTCTGGGTGCCAGACCCGGGGAGCATCTCCTGGAGATCGGCTGCGGCTGGGGCGGTTTGGCAGAGGTGGCGGCGAGCCGCGGTCTCAGGGTCACCGGGGTGACCCTGTCGCGCGAACAGCTCGAGTACGGGCGTCGGCGGATAGCTGCCGCGGGCTTGTCGGATCAAGTCGAACTCAGGCTCCAGGACTATCGGGATATCCAGGGACAGTTCGATCACGCCGTCTCGATCGAGATGATGGAGGCAGTCGGCGAGACCTACTGGCCGGCTTACTATGGGGCGCTGCGGCGGCTGGTGCGACCAGGAGGCCGGGTCGCGCTTCAGGTCATCACCATCGGTGATGACATCTTCCCGATCTATCGAGGCCGCCCCGATTTCGTTCAACTCTATATCTTCCCGGGTGGTATGCTCCCGTCGCCCGCAAGCATGGAGGGGCTGGCACGGGATTGCGGTTTGCGGACCCTGGAGACGCGCTGGCATGGTCGTGATTATGCCGAGACACTCGAGCGCTGGCGGACACGCTTCCGGGCCGCGGCCAAGGAGATCGGTGCACTCGGCTATGGCGAGACCTTCCGTCGCATGTGGGAGTATTATCTCGCCTACTGCGAGGCGGGCTTCCGGGCGGGTAGTATCGATCTGGTCCAGACGCTGCTCGAGGTTCCGGGTGAGGCCTGAGTCCGCCGGTTGGCCACGGATCGGGTCTGGTCGGGATCCAAGCGATCGGAGCTGACATGGGCGAGATCCTTCTCATCAATGTGACAGGCGGAGATCGGCCCGGCATTGCGGCGGCGCTGACCCAGGTCCTCGCCCGTTATCAGGTCCCCATCTTGGATATCGGCCAGTCGACCATTCATAACGCCCTGACACTGGGCCTCTTGGTCGAGCTGTCCAGCGAGGGTCCCGACTGCCCCGTGTTCAAGGAGCTCTTGTTCCGTGCGCATGGCATGGGGCTCGACATCCGCTTCACCCCCATCGATGCGGATGACTATGAAGGCTGGGTGTTGGAGCAGGGGCGGCCGCGGCATATCTTGACCCTGCTGGGCCGCGAGATCGAGGCCGAGCAGATCGCACGCGTCACCGCCGTGGTGGCCGAGCAAGGCCTCAATGTGGACCGCATCGTGCGCTTGACCGGGCGTATCTCGCGCCGCGATCCGGGTCCGCATCCCCTGGCCTCCGTCGAGCTCTCGGTACGCGGCACGGTCGAGGATCTCTGCGCCCTGCACGCCGCGCTCCTGGCGCTGGGACAGGTGATCGGGGTCGACATCGCGGTCCAGGAGGATGATGTCTTCCGTCGCAACCGGCGTCTCGTCTGTTTCGACATGGATTCGACCCTGATCCAGACCGAGGTGATCGACGAGCTCGCGGTGGCGGCCGGCGTCGGCCCCGAGGTGGCCGCGATCACCGAGGCGGCCATGCGCGGCGAACTGGATTTCCAGGCGAGTTTTCGCCGCCGCATGGCATTGCTCGAAGGGTTGGAAGAGTCGGTGCTGGCCGAGATCGCCCAGACCCTCCCCATCACCGAAGGGGCCGACCGCCTGATCGCCAGCCTCAAGCGGTTGGGTTACAAGATCGCCATTCTGTCCGGTGGCTTCACTTACTTCGCCGAGCACTTGCAGCGGCGCTTCGGTATCGACTATGTCTACGCCAATCGGCTGGGGCTTCGCGATGGCCGATTGACCGGTGAGGTCAGCGGCGAGATCATCGACGGTGCCCGCAAGGCCGCGCTGCTACGTGAGATCGCCGCACTCGAAGGGATCCGCTTGGAGCAGGTCATTGCCGTGGGCGACGGAGCCAACGACCTGCCGATGCTCTCGATCGCCGGTCTCGGCATCGCCTTTCATGCCAAGCCCATCGTCACCCAACAGGCCCGTCACTCCATCGCCACGGTCGGACTCGACGGCATCCTCTATCTGCTCGGGATGCGCGATCGCGATCTCGAGATGCTGGATTGAGCAGCGGCGGGCCTGCGGCTGACCGGGATCCTGCTGCCCGAGCGGTGTCGATTTGCACCGCGGACCGCAATCGAGGCATGGCGCCGGCGCGATTCCATCAGCGGTAAGGCGCGCGGCGATAGCGCTTCGGATTCGCGGTCTGGGTCTGGGCCTGCGGGGCTATACTTGATTCCTCAGCTTGTTGTCATCCATTTGATCATGACCCTGGCCAACGAAGACATTCAGTTCATCAAAGACCACCTGGGCGACTGGCTTGCCGAACAATCCCTGGGCAAGCCGCCCGCCGTCTATGAGATCGAGCTGCGCGAGCGGATGGTACGTGTCGAGGAAGAGCTCAAACACCAACGTGAGCTGATCAAGACCATCCTGGAGCAGATGGATCGACGCTTCGACGCCATGCAGCAAGAGATGCAAAAAGGCTTCGAGGCTGTTGACAAGCGTTTCGAGGCCGTGGACAAGCGTTTCGAGGCTGTCGACAAGCGTTTTGAGGCCATGGACAGACGTTTCGAAGACGTCAATAAGCGATTCGAGTCGATGGATAGGCGCTTCGAATCGATGGATAAACGCTTCGAATCGATGGATAAACGCTTCGAGGAGCTCACGCGGCGGATCGATCGCTTCATGATCTGGTCTTTTGCCACGACGCTGTCCGTCGGCGCCTTGGTCGTGGGTGCTTTGAAGCTGTGGCCTTAGGCGATTTCCTGGAAAGAATTTACCCAAGAGATCGACCGGCTGAGGTTGGGCTGAGCGAGAGCGAAGCCCAACAAGCGCCGCTCGCTTCATGCGACCTCACTGCCTGGATGGAGGCCGCTTCTAGGATGATACCGCCCATCTCAGCTGCCGACGGGGATCGAGAAGGTCCAACCGTTGACGATGAAGTGCGCAAGGATGCTGGCGAAATAACCCAGCGCGATGACGTGGGTCCAGCGGAGGTGCTCGAAGAAGGTATAGATACCCTTCGTCTGACCCATCAAGGCCACCCCCGCCGCCGACCCGATGGAGAGCAGGCTGCCGCCGACGCCGGCGGTGAGTGTCACCAACAGCCACTGACCCTGAGACATGTCCGGATTCATCGTCAGTACCGCGAACATGACCGGGATGTTGTCGACGATGGCCGACAGGATACCGACCAGGGTATTCGCGACCGTGGCGCCGAGGTCGATGTAGGCGGCATGCGACAGCAGCTCCAGATAGCCGATGAAGCCGAGCCCGCCCACACAGAGGACCACGCCATAGAAGAACAGCAGTGTGTCCCACTCAGCGCGTGCGATCTTGTTGAAGATGTCGAAGGGCATGCTGTCCTCCACCGTGCCGGCGCGGACCGTCGAGAGCTCGCTGGTGCGCCTTAGGTAGAACCCAAAGATCTTCAGATAGGCGAGGCCGGTCATCATTCCCAGTACGGGCGGAAGGTGCAGAAAACTGTGAACGCTGACGGCGGTCGCGATCGTCAGCAGGAACAGCAGCACGACCCGCTTCGCCCCGCGTTTCATGCGGACCTGCTCGTCGCTCGGCGCTGGCCCCAGGTCCGGTATCGCGCGCTGGATGAAATAGGCCGGGACCAGAAAGTTGACCAGTGAAGGGATGAACAGCAGCAGGAAGGTCTGAAACGCGATGACCCCCTTCTGCCACACCATGAGTGTCGTGATGTCCCCGAAAGGGCTGAAGGCGCCGCCGGCGTTGGCGGCAACGACGATATTGATGCAGCCAAGTGCCACGAAACGCGGATTGTCGGCTCCGACCGCCATCACGACGGCACACATCAATAAGGCCGTGGTCAGGTTGTCTGCGACCGGTG
The DNA here is from genome assembly GCA_028277465.1 of Chromatiaceae bacterium. Classification (GTDB taxonomy): domain Bacteria; phylum Pseudomonadota; class Gammaproteobacteria; order Chromatiales; family Chromatiaceae; genus JANQGF01. The sequence continues at coordinate 11,989 of JANQGF010000190.1, read as the reverse complement.
AGATGAAGAAGGCGAGAAATCCAGTGGTCCAGAAGAGTTTCCGATAGCTGAAGCCGCTCCGCACGAGCCAGGCACGCAGCGCTTCGAAGACGCCCCGTTCCTCCATCGTGTTGATATAGGTCATCGCCACCAGGAGGAAGAGGAAGAGCTCGGCGTACTCCATGATGTTGTGCCGCAGCGCCTCGCCCACCTGCTCCGAATCGCCCTGATGCGTCGAGTAATAGTAGGCAACCAGGATCCAGATCAAGCCCGCGGCCAGCACGACCGGCTTCGACTTGCGCAGCTGGGTGAATTCCTCCGCCATCACCAGCCCGTAGGCCACCACGAAGATGATAAGGGCCGCATACCCGACCCAGGCGCTCGTCAGATCCAGATGCGCCAGGCCTTGGGAGGCGAGGACCGGGTCCGGAAAAAGGAGAATCGGAACCGAAGGCAATGAAAGGGACAATAAGCGTCTTGCCTGATGCTGCATCGGGTGTGGTCTCTGCTCGGCGGTGAGGAGGATGAAGGTGCAGGCGGTCACCAGCCTTCCCGCCTGGAGGGGTCGGCTCAGACTGTGGCGCGCGCTGGTGTCAGTCGACCTGAGACTGGTGTCATGGCCCGGTCACTACGAAGAAGACGACCTCCTCGCTGTCGGTCTGGTCGCCATCGCTGACGCTGAAGGTGATCACATGGCGGCCATTCGTGGCGGGTATCCAGGAGAACTCGCCGGTCTTCGCGTCGAGGCTTGCGCCAGGGGGAAGACCGCTGGCGCCAAAGGTCAGTGTATCGTCGGCGTCGCGGTCGAAGGCATCGAGTCTGAAGGTCACGCGAGCGCCCCGTACGACTCGGCGCGAGCCGATGCCATTGAGTGCTGGTCGGTCGTTCTCGCTCCCGCAGGAGGTCGTGAACTGCCACTGTTCCACTGCGAACTCGTTGGTATTGCCCGCGGCATCCCTGCTGACGAAATCGGGTATGAAATAGGTCGAGCAGGGGGTGAGGCCGGTCAGCACGGCTTCATGTCGGCGGGTGAGTCTGAGGTCCGAATAGGTCTTCTCCTCGCCCGAGTACTGGATGCCATAGGTGAACTCGGTGGTGGCTGGCTCGTCGGTAAGCCAGCGGATCCGAATCCCTCGCCGGTGGAGGTCACTGTATTGGATATTGGCGATGATGGGTACGCGAGCGTCGCTCGTCGACCCAGGCGTTGTGGCGATGATCCTGGCCGCCGAGCCAAGGTTGTAAGAGGCGTCCCAGGCAGCGACCGAGTAGGAGTAGGTGGAGTCGGGATTCACCTTGGTATCACGAAAGCGGGTCTTGGTGGTCGTTGCGATCGGCTCGTCATAGCGAGAGAGGACATAACCGACGAGATGGCGGTCGTCGTGCGCCGCATCCCAAGCCAGATCCACCTGGGTGGCACTCGCCGCCCGCACCCTTAGCCGGCGCGGAGCCGTGGGTGGCGTGTCGTCGGCGCTGGCGCCCTGCGGACTGATGGCGAAGACATGCACGAGTGGGGCTCCATCGACCCGGTCGACCTCCTGTTCGAGGACATAGAGCAAGCCGTTCTGACGGTCATAGCCGACTCCGCCGAGAATGTGGCGTCGACAGCCCTGGGCGAAGAGACGGTCCTCCAGATTCAGGATGGCGTAGGGCTGGACCTGATGGGGCTCGAGTTGGCCCCCAGCAACCCGAGCCAACATCGCGGGGTCGTAGAACATGACGAGACCCACATAGGGCTCGGCATGGTAGCCCTTGCCACCACAGCCGTCGACATTGGCGTGACCGTAGTACTCGATGCCTTGCCAGAGGCGCAGACCCTTGGTTCCCGCGAAGATGACCGCCGCGCGACCCTGGTGCGTGAGCCAGGCGCCATCGCTCCAGATGTCGTACTGCGAGTAATCGCGGACCGTGTGATCGTCGATGGCGGTGTCCCAGTCACCCCAGGGGTAATAGAGCAGCCTGGTCGCGGTCAGACGACGACCGTCGGCTGGTGGGTTGCCGTCGATCCAGGGGCCGTAGGCGAAGAGCGCGGGTCCCCAGGAACCCTGGTTGACGATGCGGCTGCGGCCGGCGGCCAGGTATTGATTCGGCGTCTGGTCGTCGGCCCAGGCGCGCGGGATCGTGAAGAGATAGCCATTGGTGGCGGCGGTGGAGTGCTTGCCCAACCTCCAGGCACCGCGCGGGCGAGGATGGGAGAGATCGAGCCCGCTCCAACCGAACCCCAGCTCGTCAGACGGGAAGTAATACTCATAGAGGACCCAATGGAGCTTGTCCTGTCTCTGGCGACCCTGGGCCGGATAGTACTGGACATCGCGCAAGATCAATCCCTCCAGGGTCCCGTCATGACGACCGCCACTGATGTCCGCGAAGGGTTGCAGGGTGTTGGCGACGGGTAGGTCGCCGATGTTCTTGGATGGTGAGATCAGCGGCTCGGGAATGGCCAACTCGGATACCATGCCATCGAGCGGGTTCCCCACACCGAAAAGCGAGCCGGGATAGGCGTCCTCGTTGCCGGGGTCGCCGTCAGGATAGAAGCTCATCCCATGGCCACCGAAACCCCAGGTGCTCCGGATGGTGTCTTCTGGCAAGCGGAATGCACCTCGGTATTGGAGGTCGTCCGGATAGAGGAGGGCACCCGAACCGGGTGACGACGAAGCCTCGGGAACGAAGGGGGCAACCTTCCAGTCAAGATCGCGACGGTCTGCGATGGGGAGCGACTGCGTCCGGTCGCCGCCCAGCCAGATCTGGTTATCGCCGCTCTTGGCATGACGCCAGAGGATATCCGCACGGGTGTCGCCGTCGAAGTCGCCGAGCCCGACGACCTGCCATTCGAGGTCGGCCTGTCGGGCCAGGCGCCTCTGGTTGCCGGGCCCAAGCCTCTCCGGGCTGCCGAGCCAGACCTGGGTGCGACCGTCGCCTAGGTGACGCCAAAGGATGTCGGTCCGGCCATCGCGACTGAAATCGCCGCTGCCTGCGACTTGCCAACCCCTGTCTACACGGTCTTTGATCGGCAGATCTTTGGTGGCCTCTCCGCCGCGCCAGATCCGATTGTGCCCGAGAGCGGAATGCCGCCAGAGGATATCGGCCGAGCCGTCGCCGTCGTAGTCACCGACGGCGGCGATTCGCCAGTCGGCATCAGGTTCTCTCGCGAGCGTGCGCCGGGCGGCAGGACCGAGACCCTTCGCTCGACCGAGCCAAAGCTGGTTCCGGCCCCTGTGCCGATGGTGCCAGAGGATGTCCGTTCGACGGTCGCCGTTGAAATCTCCCGTGCCGGCCGCCTGCCATGCGGTATCGGCGCGGTCGTCGATCGGAAGCGGGGTTGCTTGGTCACCGCTCCGCCAGATCCGATTCTCGCCTGTGACGCCGTGGCGCCAGAGCAGATCGTCCCGTCCATCCCCGTCGAAATCACCCATTGCGGCGATCGACCAGTCGCGATCCGCTTCCCGTACCAGCACCGTCTTGTCGGCGGACCCGAGTCCCTCCGCGTTACCCCACCAGATCTGATTCCTGCCATGCTCGCGATGGCGCCAGACGACATCGGCGAGGCCGTCTCCGTCGAAGTCGCCAGCGGGCGCGGGCAGGACCGGTACGGTGAGCCCGAGCGCCAACGCCATGGCCATCCGCCGAGCAAGGGAAGCAGGGATCGCGAGTCTCATTGCATGTATTCCGAATGACTTCCTGACATTGGCAGTCGCACAGAGACCATCAGCCCGCCTATTTCAGTATATCCGAAGGCGAGCTCACCACCATAGGCGTCGAGGATATCGCGGACAATCGCGAGCCCCAGTCCGGTCCCTTCCTTGCGCTGGTCCAGGCGCAGCCCGCGCTCGCCGAGGGTCGACAACAGCTCGCTCCGCACTCCCGGGCCGTCGTCACCGACCCGGACCTCGATCCGCTCGCCGACGGTGACGTTCAGCCAAACGCGTGTACGAGCCCATTTGGCGGCATTCTCCAGCAGGTTGCCGAGCAGATCCATCAGATCGTCCGGCATGAGTGCGGCGTGGGCCTCGGAGGGTAACTCCAACCGCCAGTCGAGCCGTCCACCCTCGGGTGTCCGTTTCAGTGTGCGCAACAGGCGGCGGGCGGCCTCTGCGACATCGACCCTGGCCTTGTCGGCCTTGGCGCCGGAGCGCACGCGGGCACGGATCAGCTCGCGGTCGACCCTTCGGCGCATTGCTTGGGCGAGCTGCTCGAGGTCGTCCGCGAGGGTCGGGTGACCCTGCTCACGCAGACGTTGCGCGTCGGCGGTCAGGGCGTTGAGCGGGGTCTTGAGGCCGTGGGCCAGATCGGCGGTCCAGGCGCGCGCGCGCTCGACCGCCTGGGCGCGGGCGGAGAGCAGTGCGTTGACCTCGTTGACCAAGGGCATGAGCTCGTCTGGATAGTCATGGGTGAGCCGAGGTGCCTGGCCGGACCGGATGGCACCCACGCCGCGCCGTACCTTCTCCAATGGTGCCAGCCCGGTCTGGATCTGGACCAGGGTCGCGAGCGCCAGCACCAGGACGATCAATGCGAGATAAGGCAGCATGTCCGCCGCGAAGGCGTCGCGCGCCGCGGTGAGCTCGGCGCGATCGAGACCGACGGCCAAGCGGAGCGGGACCAGATTCCCTGAAGACCGCAGCAGGATGAGGCGCTCGCGCACCAGTAGTGTCTGGCCGCCGGGGCCTGCCAACTCATGGGCATGGACAGCGCCGGGGTCGAGTTGGTCCTCGGGGAGCGCGATCAGGCCGTCCCACAGCGAGCGTGAGCGCAGAAGCCCTGGCCGGTTGGGGTCATCGATCTGCCAGTAGAATCCACTCAGGGGCTGGCCGAAGCGTGGGTCGAGCGGCTCGCGGGTGAGATCGAGCTCGCCATCGGGGGCGACCCGGATCGCGGCGGCGAGCTGATTGAGTTGGACCCGCAGCTCTGAACCGATCCGTCGCTCCACATGGCGCTCGAACAGGGTCAGGAGCCCCGCGCCGGCGACGATCAGGGCAACCGCGATCGAGGCCGCGGCCCGGATCCAAAGCCTGACGCGCAGCGAGCGGCGGGTCATGCCTGCATGAATCGCCTGCGTTCGACCGCGATCCGCTCCGGGGTCGAGACAAGATGCGGTGAGCGGCGCGCCCCGTTCATGGGTCGCTCCGTTCGACTAGATAACCGAACCCGCGCCTGGTCTTGATCAGATCGGTCCCGAGCTTGCGTCGCACCCGCCCCACGAGCACCTCGATGGCATTGGATTCGCGTTCGAAGTCCTGGGCATAGAGCTGTTCGGTCAGCTCGAGCTGGGAGACGACCCGCCCGGCATGCTGCATCAGATAGCTGACCAGCCGATACTCTTGGGGCGAGAGATGTACCGGCATGCCGTCCAGACTGGCCGACATGTGCCGGGTGTCGAGCGTCACCCGTCCGCTCGCCATCACGGCAGTTGCCTGGCCGGCGGCACGTCGCACCAGTGCACGTAATCGCGCCAGCAGTTCCTCCATGCGAAAGGGTTTGGGCAGATAGTCGTCGGCGCCGGCATCGATCCCCTCGACCCGCTCGCTCCAATCGCCCCGCGCGCTCAGGATCAGCACTGGGAGCCGCTGGCCGCCCGCCCGCCACTTGCGCAGGACCGAGAGCCCGTCCATCCCGGGCAACCCCAGGTCGAGGATGGCGGCCGCATAGCCCTCGGTGTCGCCCTTGAACCAGGCGTCTTCGCCCTCGCGTGCGCGGACGACGAGGAAACCGGCGGCCTGCAGCGCGGCCGTCACACCGGCCGCGGTCCGGTCGTCGTCTTCGACTAGCAGGACGCGCATCAGTCCTCCTCCAGCTCCAGGATGCGGCCCGTCGCGGCGTCGACTGTCACCTCGAGCAGACGGCCGCGACGGTCGATGACCTTGAGCTCATAGATCCAGGTGCTCGTTTCATGATGCCCCTCGTGCTCGAACTCCACCTTGATCACTTCACCCTGCACATGTGCGGCGACCCTGGCGAGGATCTCGGCAATGGGTCGCACCTCGCCGCGATCCAGCGCGTCGCGCGCTCGTTCATGGTCGTATTCCTCGTCGTCGGCAGGCTCGTGATCGTCGTGATCTGCTTGTACGGTCGTCCAGATCAGGAGCCCGGCGAGCACGAACCCGCTCACGAGGTGCCGGCGGTGGATGGGTTGGAATCGCATGTCTTCATCATGACCGATCCTTGCTGACGGAGCGCTGACAAGACAAGTACGGCTTGTTCAGGGCCGGGTTCAGGCCGCGGGAGGCAGTCATGTCTTGCGTTACCATGCCGCTATAGATTCGGAGGGGCTGGATCGAGCTTGTCCGGTATCACCTCGGGGCAATCACCATCGGCGATAGGCTGTCACAATGAAGATAAACCTACCGATCACTAACCGGGAAAACGACTACGACGCTTCCCTGGTCATCGTTTCGACCACCGACACCAAGGGGATCATCACCTACTGCAACCGACCCTTCATCGACATCAGTGGGTTCGATGAGCATGAGTTGATGGGCACGAATCACAATATCGTCAGGCACCCGGACATGCCGCCGGCGGCTTTCAAGGATCTCTGGTCGACCGTGAAGAAGGGCAAGCCCTGGCGGGGGATCGTGAAGAATCGGTGCAAGAACGGCGATCATTACTGGGTGGACGCCTATGTCACGCCTGTCTATGAGGGCGAGACACTGGTCGGGTATCAATCGGTGAGGACCAAACCCACGCGCGATCAGATCGAGAAGGCCGGTCGTCTCTACGCTCGGGTCCGGGAGCGGAAGCTCGAGGATCTGCCTCAGCGCCTCATCCCCGAATTCGACCACCGAGCCTGGCTGACTGCCGCCTTCGCCCTGGTTGGCCTGGGGGCGGTGGCCGCGGGCTGGTTGGCGAGCCCCTGGGTCGGACTGGCCGCGCTGGCGGTCGGGGTCGTGCTGGCACAGGTTAGCGCTTGGACCATCTTCGCACACATCAAAGAGGGCGTGACCGCCGCCAAGAAGATCGCGGGCGGGGATCTGAAGTTCCCGATCCAGGTCGCAGGCAACAACGAGACGGCCGAGATCCTGCAGTCCATCAAGATGCTTCAATCCCGTTTGGCGACCGTCATGGGTCACATCCAGGAGTCGGCATCCGGGGTTGCCGAGGCTGGAGGCCAGCTCGCGGCCGCGAGCAACGCCACCCACCGCCTGATGGAACAGCAGCACCAGGAAACGGACATGGTTGCCACGGCCATGAACGAGATGTCGGCGACCGTGTCCGAGGTTGCCACCAACACCACGGCCGCCGCCGACGCGGCGCATCAGGCGAGTGCCGAGGCCCAGGGGGGCAGGGCGATCGTGCGGGAGAGCGTGGCCGGGATCCAGCAACTGGCCGACGGCGTCTCCGAGGCCGCCGAGGCCATCGGTCGGCTGGGCGAGGAATCGGAGAACATCGGCAAGATTCTGGATGTCATCCGTGGCATTGCAGGTCAAACCAATCTTCTGGCCTTGAATGCGGCCATCGAGGCGGCCCGGGCCGGCGAGCAGGGGCGCGGATTCGCGGTGGTGGCGGACGAGGTACGGGCACTTGCGCAACGTACCCAGGAGTCCACCCGGGAGATCCAAGCCATGATCGAGCGCTTGCAGGAGGGTGCGCGGAGCGCCGTCTCCGTGATGAAACGGGGACGCGGGCAGGCCGAGCAGAGCGTGGCTTCCGCGACCGAGACCGACCAGTCGCTGGATTCCATCACCCAGTCGGTCGATCGGATCAATGACATGAACGCCCAGATCGCCACGGCCGCGGAAGAGCAGAGTGCCGTGGTGGAGGAGATGAATCGAAACGTGGAGAGTATCCGGGGTCTCTCGACCCAGACCCTCGGGAGTACCGATGGCGTGGTCACGGCCACCGGACATCTGGAAGATCTTGCCGGCCGCCTGACATCGCTCGTCCACCAATACAGGGTCTGAGTCCATGCTGGCCGGGTCCGGGCCCGTGTCCTTGAGGTCGGCACGATGCCTATCCTGACCGTTCGCTGACAGGGACGCACAGCGTTCGGTCAGCCTCACTTGGTTAATCTGCGCCCATGGTCGCGACCCGCTCGCGACCAATCGACTCCTCCCAAGATACCCATAGAGGAAAGCGCAGATGAACATACTCGCGAGGGTCCCATCCGGGACCGTATCCGTTGAAGTCTCCGGGCTGGACTCGGCCGCCCGGATCCGTGTTTGGGATCCGCTGGTGCGGATCTTCCACTGGTCTTTGGTGGCCGGATTCGCGACTGCCTACATCGTCGAAGACGACCTGCTCGGCCTTCATGTGTGGGCGGGTTATCTGGTTCTGAGCCTGGTCGCCGTCCGGTTGGTCTGGGGCCTGGTCGGGACCCGGCACGCGCGCTTCGGTGACTTCGTGCGTGGCCCGCGCCAGGTCCTCTCCTATCTCGAGGATGCCCTGCGCCTTCGGGCGCCGCGTTATCTAGGCCACAACCCGGCCGGCGGGGCCATGGTGATTGCGCTGCTGCTCGCGGTGACGGCGACCGGGGTGAGCGGCTTGGCGCTGTACGGCGGGCAAGAGCTTTCGGGACCGCTGGCCCCGCTGATGAGCGGGTTGTCGAGCGCCGAGGCCCACCTGCTGGAAGAGTTCCACGAGGTGCTCGCCAACCTCACCCTGGCCTTGGTCTTCATCCATGTGGCCGGCGTCCTCTTCTCCAGCCTGTCGCATCGCGAGAACCTGATCGGCGCCATGATCACCGGATTCAAGCGGGGCAAAGACGCATGAAACCCACCACGGTGTTGGTCTTGATGAGCGCGGGCGCGCTGGTGTTGCCGGGCACCTCCTTCGCGGTCAATCCTGCGGCGGGTGCCGCGGCCTGGATCCAGGAACACCCGCAGCCCGATGCCTCCCAGGCGCGCAGCTGCACCAGCTGTCACGGACGCGACCTGACCCGGCCAGGCCGGCATGTGAAGACCGGCAAGGTCATCGAGCCGCTGGCGCCCTCGGTCAATCCGCGGCGGTTGACCGATCCGAAGAAGATCGAGAAATGGCTTCTGCGCAACTGTCGCTGGACCATAGGGCGCGAATGCACGGCGAGTGAGAAGGCCGACTTCATCGGCTTCATCAAGACCCAGTGATCAGGAGACCAGTTCCATGACTCGATCCAAGCGAATCCCCGCCATGCTTGTCGCCGGACTGCTCTCACTGGGCGGCGTCGGCCTGGCCATGAGCGATGCGGACGACGATGACTCGCACGAGCGCGAAGAACATCGACGACCCAGTGGTGGCTGGGTACGTTCCCGGCCCGACGTGGCACCGGTGACGAACGCCACCTATCGCGAGGAGTGCGGCGCCTGCCATATGGCCTATCAACCAGGTTTGCTTCCGGCAGGCTCCTGGGTCGAGATCATGCAACCGGCCGCGCTCGGCGAGCACTATGGCGACGACGCCTCGCTCTCGGATGCGCTGGGCCGCGAGATCAGCACCTACCTGACCGCAAACGCCTCCGACCAGGCGCACCGTTCGCGGGCGCGGGCCTTCGGTGTCCGGACGGCGGACACTGCCGCCGGCGTGGGTCGTGATCTGCCACGCATCACGGCCTCGGTCTATTTCAGGCGCGAGCACGACGAGATTCCGGCTCGGATGGTGACGGACAATCCTGAGGTCGGCAGCTTCAGCCAGTGTGACAGCTGCCATCTTGGCGCGGACCGGGGCGTCTACAACGAGCATCAGGTCCGGATCCCGGGTTTCGGCGCTTGGGAGGATTGAGTCGATACGGAAGGGAGAGGCCGGATGAGCAGCGCGAGAGGGCTCGAAGAGGGTGCCTGAATCGGACTCAACCGGGGGATGCACGAGACCATGGTCCGCATGAGGTGATGCCGATTTCACGATTGTTCCACTTTGGCTGCTGCATCCTGGCCGATACTGAATACAGGAGACTGACTTCTAGGAGATCGAGATGAACAGTAAGAACCCAACGAGACTGGCGGCAGTGGCGATCATCGCCGCTGGCAGTGCCTTCAGCGCCTTCGGCCAGGGGAGCACAGTGCCCCCCCACGGTCCCATGACCTTCTCCGGCTTCGACCGGGACGGCGACGGTATCGTCACCGAGGAGGAGTTCGACCAGGTGCGCGCTGAGCGCCGGGCGTCGCGTGCGGCCGCCGGTGCACCCATGCGGGGCGCTGCGAATGCGCCTTCCTTCAACGACTTCGACCTCAACGGCGACGGTCGACTCGCGCCGGAGGAGTTCGCCAGCGTGCAGCAATCCCGCAGGCAGGGCGGTCCCGGGATGGGTATGGGGCCGGGCTATGGCCGAGGCGGAGGTGGTGGGATGGGTCGAGGCATGGGGATGAAGATGCCGGCCTTCGGCGAATTCGACCTGAATGGTGACGGATCCATCACAGAGCAAGAGTTTGGCGAGGCCCGGGCCAACCGCATCGCCGAGCGGTCACAGCAAGGCTACCTGATGCGCAACCTGCCCAAGGCGCCGACCTTCGCCGAGGTCGATCGCGATGACGATGGGCTGGTCGACCGTGAGGAATTCGCTCGGGCGCAGTCCGAGCACCAGCGAGAAAGGATCGGGAACCAGTAGTCTGTTCGCAGCGACCGGGACGATGCATCAGAGATGAAGATGCTCGGAAACTCGGTGAGGAAGCCGGCGAGGCTGTCCCCTGGGGCCGGGTCCAGAAAGCCGTTGACGCTGCGACCCGAGGTGGTCTAATGCGACGGACGCTCACAAGCCCCGAGGCGGACTGCCCCATCGCGCGATCATGCTCACGCCCCAGCAACTCGCCGGCCTTCGCCGCGATATCCTCTTCACCGCCGAGATCGGTGGACACACCCTGACCCTGCGGAGCACCTGGGGGCTCTTTTCGCCGCGCGAGATCGATGGTGGGACACGGCTCCTGCTCGACCATGTGCGCGTCGAGCCCAGCGACGACTGCCTGGATCTCGGTTGTGGCTACGGTGCCATCGGGTTGGCGCTGGCGGCCATGGCACCGCAGGGCCAAACCCTGATGGTCGACAAGGACTTCGTCGCTGTCGAGTATGCCAGCCGCAACGCTCGACTCAATGGTCTGAACAATGCGGCGGCCAGGCTCAGCAATGGATTCGATCAGATCGAGCCTGAACGACGCTTCGATCTGATCGCGTGCAATGTCCCCGCCAAGGTGGGCAAGGAGCTCTTGGCGCTGCTGCTCCACGACGCCCGCGAGCACCTGCGTCCGGGCGGTCGACTTTATCTTGTCACGATCAATGGCCTCAGACAGTACATGAAGCGTAACCTGAACGACGTCTTCGGCAACTACGATAAGCTCAAGCAGGGCGCCCATTACACGGTTGCGCTCGCCCGGCGCGATGGACACGCCGATTGATTCGTCTGTCCCAAGCAGGCTTCTGGTTGCTTCGTATCAGGGCTCACCAACCAATCCCAACAGTCGCTCTGCCTCCTGTCCGATGTCGCTGTCGGGATCGAGGTCGCGGGCGTGCTCTAGTGCCTCCTTCGCTGCGGATGCCTTGCCGGCCTGAAGATTGACGAATCCGAGCGTCAACCAGGGCCGTTGAAGCTCGGGGCTCATGCCAACGGCGGCTTGGAGACGAGAGATCGCGCCGGCGGTATCACCCATGTAATGCAAGGCCAGGCCAAGATCGTTCAGGACTTCCGCATCCTCTGGGCCAAGCTCCAAGATGCGTTCGTAGAGTGGCACCGCCTCCGCGTACTGCCCTCGTATGAAGCGTTCGTCCGCGCGTTGGTGCAAGAGATTTGGATCCTGCTCAAGGATCGCTTCGGGTATGGCGCTGGCGTCCAAGGTTCCGCCCGACTGCGGGGCCCCGTGGGGTGTTGGCGGGGTCTCGGCCGCCGGGGGCTGAGGCGGATGACGCAGATAATAGTCTCGCGTCAGGGCGAAGACGGTGAAGCCGTAGAAGAAGAGAAAGACCGCCAGCGCAAGCCATTGGAACGGCGAGAGTCTAGTACCCCGTTTCACCTTATTTTGCATGCTTAGTAATGATTCAGAAACAACCTACACACCGTAGGTTGGGCAAAGCGGAGCGTGCCCAACAAGGGCGGCTCAAGTTGCACCACTTGTTTCTGAAT
>JANQGF010000162.1 GCA_028277465.1 Chromatiaceae bacterium | reverse complement strand
TGCCCGGACCATGCGTTCATAGTTTCGGCAACCCCGCAAAGGCCCGTAATGGAAGCGCCTCGACCCGCTCGGCGAGGGGGAAGCGATGCTCGCCCGCATGGACCAGGTAGAGCCGCTCCAGCTCCAGATGCTCCAGGGCCGAGCGCATGGAGCGGGTGATGCGCGGAGTGTCCGTAAGCTTGATCTCGAAGCCCAAGCGGCGTTGGCCACGCACCACCAGCAGGTCGAGCTCGGCGCCGGTGTGGAGTGCCCAAAAACTGCACTCCTCGCGACTTGCGCCCAGGGCCGCCGTAATCGCGGCGATGACGAAGCCCTCCCAGGATGCACCCACCTTCGGGTGGCCCATCAGCTCGGACAGGCTCCCCAGTCCCAGCAGCGCGTGCAGCAAGCCCGGGTCGACAATGTAGACCTTGGGTGAGCGCACCTGACGCTTGGCCAGGTTGGCGTACCAGGGGGGCAGGACCCTCACCATGAAGGTGGACGCCAAAATGTCCAGGTAGTGGCGGACCGTCTTCTCCGAGACGCCGAAGGCGCGAGCCAGCTCGGCGCCGTTCCAGAGCTGACCGTGATAGTGCGCAAGCATCTGCCAGAAACGGCGCAACGTCTCCGCCGGCAGGCGCAGGCCCAGGGCGGGCAGGTCGCGCTCCAACAGGGTTCGAATCAGCTCCTGGCGCCAACGCAGGCTGGACGGGTCATCGGCCGCGAGGAAGGACCGCGGATAGCCGCCGCGCAGCCAGCATTGCTGCCACCGGGCCTCGCCCACCTCGCCCAGCCCCAGCCCCGGCAGCTCGTGGTGGGCCACTCTCCCGGCCAAGGACTCGGCGCTCGCACGAATCAGCTCGGGGGACACGCTCCCCAGGATCAGAAAGCGCGCTCTACCGTGAAATTCTGGAGTCAGCCTCCAGATTTTCCGCCCAGACGAGCCATCCACCGGCACGGTTAAGCGCGCGTTGGCGTGAGAGCGGCGCCGGCACGGGGAATTCAGCCGCCGACCGCGGCCGCGAAGAGCGACTGGGCATTGGCGATGGCGGAGGTGTCCGCCTTTGACCAAAGGGCCATTGGGGTGACGAACGAACCGCAACACCGCACCGGGAAACCCTGCCCTGATCAGCGCCCGACGCGTCGAATAGTCGGCGTCGCTCTCGGGCAGCCACCAGATCGCGTGTTGGTGATCCGGCATGACGACCCGGGCCAGGATCTCCAACGGGTGTCGGTTTCGGACCTGCCTCACCGCCTCAGGCAAGCACATTCACGCAATCAACGCGGAGACGACTGGACCGCTCGGCGCGGTTTACCGTGAAGAAGTCGCTTGCTCCCGCTATGAGCGCGCGTCGGTAATACATACCAACGCGTCCCCTCAAACATCTCGGTGGCCGTATCGCTCTTCATAACCGTGTACAAGTGGCCGATGATCAAACGGAGTTGTTGGGGTTCGTTCCTCACCCCAACCTACGGCCCTCGCTCCCTCATGCACGCCCCACCCTCACCCACCCAACAACAGCCGAATCACCGGCCTCAGCGCCTCGCGGGTGTCCTCCTCGACCCATTGGCGTAGGCTGGGGTGAACGAGAGTGAACCCCAGCATGGTCGGCAACCGCCTTCCCGCGTGGGCTCTTCGGCGCCGAACGGAGATGCTGGGGTTCGTCCCTCACCCCAGCCTACGGTTCATCCCTCACCCCAGCCTACGGTCCTAGCCGCCGCGGTCAACGTAGCGCACCCCGTCGCCCACCGATGGCGCCGCACCCCCATCCCGAGGCAGCCGCCCGAAGTATCCACAAAAGGCAAAGTCACTGTCCGCCGCGCACGAGACGAACGTATCTCCGGTAGCCCTTACTGTAGCCGTAGACGTTGCCATTGCTGAAACCGACGCGCCACGCGCCGCCCGAGTAGCCGGCAGTCGGCGACGAAGACCAGAACCAAGACGACGGCGTGCCGGGAAAGAACCGGCCGTTGATAGCCGGGGAATAGCAGCGTCGCTCAACCAACGACGCCAGCTCATTCTTGTTGGGCAGACGCCACAGGCCGCTGCCGGCAAAGACATGCCCGGCGGCATGCTGCAGTGCCTCCCGCCAAGTAAACCTGCTCGCGCTACCCGTCGCGCAATCCGTGTCGCTCAGGCCTTCCGCGCATTGCTTCCAGATCAACCCGGTCGCCACATCCGTCACCGTGCCGTCGCCATTGTCTCGAAAACGGCTGTCCGGCGCGGTCGCGGGGATATCGTCACGGCAGGTCTGGGCCTGTCCGCCCATCGTTATCAGGAGCAAGGCAAGGCCCCAGGCAAAACGCTGGCGCAACATGAGTATCCTCCAGTTCAGTGGACAAGATGTGGCGGACATGACGTCTCCGCCTGACGTGTGATCAGATCAGCACCCCGTCCGGCGAAAAGATAGCGCAACGTCCGGCGCTTCATGCCGCCGGGCAGGTAGCCCTCCTCGCCGATGAAGCAATAGGGCCGTCCGGCTCGGCGCAGCGATCGGCCGAGCCCCTTGAGGTGGCCGAGCGGCCAGGAGCGGCCGCCACCAAGGCCGCGGCGCCACTCGGCACGTCCCTGTCTCCAGCGCCCGATCCAGGGGGCACTCTCGAGCGCGCGCTCCAAGTCCTCGCCGAACAGGGCAAGGCGGTTGCCGAGCTGGATCTGCAGCTTCAGGTCATCCACCGCTTCCACCACCCGCGCCACGCGCTGGTGCTGATCCTCGCCGCGCTCCGCCGCGCGGCGGATGAGGCGGCATACCTGCATGGCCTGGCGGCGCAGGTCGGTGCCAAGTGTGTACTTGTGATAGCGCGGAAACTGCCGCACCGCCTGCTCGATCGCCAATAACAGGCGGTTCGCATCGCGCCAGATCGGCAGATGATTCAACGAACGTCCCTCAGGGTCGCATGTCGCATGGAGTACACCAGGATACAAAAGGCAAAGTCACTGTCCGCCGCGCACGAGACGAACGTATAGCTGGTTGTCCTTATAGTAGTAGTTGACGTAGCCATAGCTGAAATCGACGTACCACGCGTAGCTCGAGCCGTAGGCATACGGCGACGAAGACCAGAACCAGTCGTCCCGTGTACCGGGGAAAAAGACCGTATCGATCGCGGGGCCGTAGCGATCATTGGCCACGATCGACAACAGCTCATCGACCGACGCCAAGCGCCAGTCCGACGCCCCGCAGAGGCCCTGACTGTTCACATCCGCGACATACTTGTGCGTATCACAACGGTCGGGATCGAAGCAGTCGTCCCCCGCATCCTCATAGCCGGCGAAGCCCCCGTTGGTCGTGGGGTCCGGGTTGTACCAGCTATAGGTCCAGTCCCTGTCCCGCAGCCCGCCGTCGTCGGTCTTGACCTCCCACACTAGCCCGGTGACGTTGTCACGCACACAGCTCCAGTCGGTCGCGCTGGCCGGCAATGCCCTGCCCTTCGCGTCGAGCTTGGTGAAGCTGAAGCCGGCATGCCCGTCGCGGTCGTCGTTGTGGGTGACATCCCGGCCGAGCTCGGCGTCCTGGCCGGGGTAATCCGCCACGGGGCAAGGGAGGTCGTTGCTTCCGCCGTCACCGCAGGCGGTGATGCCGGTGTCGTTCAGCCGCGTGGCGCCCACCTGAGGCGGCGCAGCACCGACCCCGGCCGAGATCGTGTTGTAGTAAGCGAGCAAGTTGTGGTGGGTCGCCCGGTAGTTGAGGTAGGTATCCGCTAGCTCGTCCCAACCGCCGACTTCCTTGTCACGCTCGGCCGTGGCGAACGGCCAGTCCGCACCCCCATGATGCAGCCGGTAGAGGTCGCCCAGATGCCTGTAGGTGGCGAGCGGGACGGGCAGACAGAACCGGAACGCTTGAGGAACCGGGTCATGGAGGTGCCGCAAGACGAGCTGGTTGATGTCCCGCCGGTCGGCAGACTTCGCCCGCTGGGTCCCAACCGATCTGGGGGCACCCAGCGTGACTGTCTTCATCCGCGAGAAGGGGATGTCGTGCTCGTCATGCAGCAGCAATGACAAGAGAGTCGCCGTGGCGCCACCGAGCGAGTGCCCGGTCAGAAAGAACCGGGTCTCGGAGTCGGTCAGATAGGCTCCGTAATCGGCTTCAAGCGCCCGCAGCACCTCGCGCGCATAGCTGAGAAAACCCAGGTGCAGAAGACCGCCCGAATAGCTGCAGCTCAAGTTGTATAGCCAATCGACGCCCCCACTCGTGCCTCGAACGGTCACATAGACCACATCGCGATCGCGCCGATCCGGCCGTGTGGTGAGATAGAAGTGATTGCCGATCTTCTCGATCTCGGCTGGATCCGAGGCTGCACTTGGATCCCAGGCTGGATCCTCCGGATCGGGGTCGGCTGTCTCCAAGGCTTCCGTCTCCGGCGTCAGCTGATCGATCGAACCGCCGGGCTTGGTGAACCCTGCGTCCTCCAGGCGCTGGGCCACGAAGTCATCACGATTGTCGTAGTAGACCAAATGGCTCAAGGCGACCGCCAAGGCCATCTCGCTCTGGTCGAGGCCAGCGCGCATCCTGGGCTGCTTCAGCAGAAAGCGCTGCAGATCCACCTGACGCCGCGGTTTGAGGACGACCTGAAAGGTCAGGCGATGGCGCTTCGCCCGCTCCTTGACCCAGAGGTCGCCGACCAGGAACTGCTGCTGTCCCAGCGGGGAGCATTCCAGTTCCTTCTTGGCGAGCGCGAACGCACTGTGGGGAGGGCGGCTGTACCGCTTGCCCGGCTTGCGCATCACGCGCGTTTCGAGTCCCCGAGGTGGCCGGTATCGCTGCAGCGAGACGTAGGATCCGACCTTGAGCTTAACGGTGTGCTTCCCGGTGATGAGTTGCAGGGAGTAGCGGTCACCCGGCTCGCAGGTCACCGTGGTGATCCCGGGAACCTTGGGGCCACCCAGTGGTTGCCACAGAGATCGGGGATCGGTGGCCGTGCCTCTGTTCTCCAGGACCAAGCTCCAGTCCACCGCCGCCGCCTCGCCGGCAGCCAGCCCCATCAACCCAGCCAATGCCACTGTCGCGGCAGCAAGATTCACTCTCATCAGGTCATTCCCCCCAACCAGAGAAGACGACAACAGACTCGGCACTCGGCCGTCTCCGTCCGCCTGCGCCTCGGTGAAGCTCTCAGAATCGCAAACCATGAAGATGCTGGCAGAATAGTCCACGTCTTGAGCATAGTCCAGACCAGCGTGGGGCTGGGTGCGTACACCTCTACACGGCACTGGTTCGGGTCACGAAAATCCGCACCGCTCGCTCCCTCATGCACGCCCCACCCTCACCCACCCAACAACAGCCGAATCACCGGCCGCAGCGCCTCGCGGGTGTCCTCCTCGACCCATTGGCGTAGGCTGGGGTGAACGAGAGTGAACCCCAGCATGGTCGGCGACCGCCTTCCCGCGTGGGCTCTTCGGTGACGAATGGAGATGCTGGGGTTCGTACCTCACCCCAGCCTACGATTCGTGCCTCATCCCAGCCTACGGTTCGTCCCTCAGCCAGACTCCGCTGGGGGTGGTTCCACGGTTCGGCCGCGGTTGCAGGCGTAGGCTGGGGTGAACGAGAGTGAACCCCAGCATGGTCGGCGACCGCCTTCCCGCGTGGGCTCTTCGGTGACGAATGGAGATGCTGGGGTTCGTGCCTCACCCCAGCCTACGGTTCATCCCTCACCCCAGCCTACGGCTCGTCCCTCACCCAAACTCCGCTGGGGGTGGTTGCACGGTTCGGCCGCGGTTGCAGGCGTCGGCTGGGATGAACACGAGTGACGTAGGCTGGGGTGAACGGGAGTGAACCCCAGCATGGTCGGCGACCACCTTCCCGCGTGGGCTCTTCGGTGACGAATGGAGATGCTGGGGTTCGTGCCTCACCCCAGCCTACGGTTCGTTCCTCACCCAGACTCCGCTGGGCGTGGTTGCACGGTTCGGCCGCGGTTGCAGGCGTAGGCTGGGGTGAACACGAGTGGCGTAGGCTGGGGTGAACGGGAGTGAACCCCAGCATGGTCGGCGGCCACCTTCCCGCGTGGGCTCTTCGGTGACGAATGGAGATGCTGGGGTTCGTACCTCACCCCAGCCTACGATTCGTGCCTCACCCCAGCCTACGGCTCATCCCTCACCCCAGCCTACGGTTCGTCCCTCACCCAGACTCCGCTGGGGGTGGTTCCACGGTTCGGCCGCGGTTGCAGGCGTAGGCTGGGGGTGAACACGAGTGACGTAGGCTGGGGTGAACGAGAGTGAACCCCAGCCTTGGGGTTCGTTCCTCACCCCAACCGACGGGTAGGAGCTTTTCCGGAGATCACCTCAGGTCGGGACAGGGGCCGAACGGCAGGCAAGACCCGGTCCTGCAGGAACCGCGACAGCCCCTGGAGCTCGCGGTAGCGACTCGCCACCTCGATGACATAGCCGAGGGTGCGCGGAATATCGGCGAGATATTGGGGTCGACCGTCACGGTACTTGAGCCGAGCGAAGATGCCGCAGGCCTTGAGGTGACGCTGAACGCCCATGAGATCGAACCAGCGCAGTAAGGGTTCCGAGCCCTCGTTCCGCAAGACGCCGGCTTGGCGGGCAAGCCGAAAATAGTCGAGCGCCCAGTCGGTCACCTGCTCACTGGGCCAGCTGATATAACAATCGCGCAGGAGCGACACCAAGTCGTAGGTCACGGGGCCGACCACCGCGTCCTGGAAGTCGAGCACACCGGGGTTCGCGGTCTCGGTGACCATGAGGTTGCGCGAGTGGAAGTCGCGATGCACGCAGACCCGTGGCTGCTCCAGTGCACTCGCGACCAGGAAGTCGTCGAGGGCCTGGAGTACCGCCCCCTCTTCCGCACTGAGCTGCAGGCCCAGGTGCGCCTCCAGGAGCCATTCGCGAAAGAGGCGCAGCTCTCGACGCAGGAAGGGGGCATCATAGAGCGGCAGCCCATCCAGCGGTCCGCGGGCCTGGATCCTCGCCAGCACCCTCAAGGCATCGCCGTACAAAGGGTCCACGTTGTCCTCGGCGAGCTGCCCCAGATAGACCCGGTCGCCCAGATCCGAGATGAGTAGGAAGCCCCGCTCCAGGTCCTCGGCGTAGATCTCGGGTGTATTGACCCCGATGGCGCGAAAGCGGCGGGATAGCAACACGTAGCGCCGGCAATCCTCCTGGGCGGGCGGCGCATCCATCGCGATCAGGGTACCGCCCGAGTGGCCTACCCTCCAGTAGCGACGAAAGCTAGCATCGCAGGAGGCCGGTGTGAGAACGAATGCCTCATCACCCAGTTGGCGCCTGATCCAGGCCTCCATGGTCTCGTATCGATCGGTCACTATTCCAGCCCGCCTGCAGGGTGAACTGCCTTGCTTCGAGCGACGACATTGCCGACCTCGCCCAGATATGCCATGGTTGCAGGTCCAATCCACTGCGTCCACTTCCAATCATCAGTCGCGAGTCCGTTAGACCCATGCCGGCCAAGGTCGACCTCAAACGCAGCGCATGGGCGTCGGCACTCGTTCTTTGCGCCGCCCTATCGCACCCGGTCCTGCCGAGCGACCAAGCCGCCGGCGCGCACGAGGTGCCCTGCCCGGATCGACCCGGTGCGGGTGCCGACGACTGTCGCGTGGGTCAGAAGGCAGGTCGCTTCGTACCGGACCAGGTCGCACCCGGCCCCGCACCCCATGGCGCCGAGCAGGGGCTGGCCGCCGGTGGGGGCGGCACAGGGTTCGCGCCTTCTCGGATCGAATCGGCACGCCCGCCCCTACCACCGCTCGCACCCGTTGGCCCGAGCAGGCGCGACCGGGCCGATGAGGAGCGCGAACGGCAAGCACCGCTGAACCCGGAGGCCGCGCGGCTCCCGAACCAGGACCGCGAAGAGCCGGTAAGGGATGCGGACCACCAAGCAGTACGGCTGCACTCGGGTCTGGACTGGGATTACTGCGGGCCCAGGCCGGGTGCCCCGGGACTCGAGCCCTCGGTGCCGCTCGACGCCGGCCGCGACCTTCCCATCGACATCACCGCGGATCGGGTCGATTACGACCGCAACGCCGAACTCATCCAGTTGCAGGGCGACATCGAGATCCTACAGGACGACCGGCGCCTGGAGGCCGGCCGCGCCAGCTTCGACCGTCGCAGCGGCCAGGTGAAGGCCGCAGGTCCCATCTATCTGGAGTCGCCGGGGATCCGTCTCACAGGTGAGAGCGCCGAGTACAACCTGGAGACTCGCCGGGGGACCCTCGACGAGGCCGGCTACCGTCTCTTCGACAATGCGAATCTGCGCGGCGAGGCGGAGCGGGCCTGGGTGCGATCGGACCGCCTGAGTCGCTATCGAGACATCAGTTATACGACCTGCCCGCCCGGCCGGTCGGACTGGTCGCTCAAGGCCCGCGAGCTAGAACTGGATCAGGCGAAGGGCATGGGGACGGCGCGCCATGCGCGGATCCGAATCCTGGACATCCCGGTGCTCTACAGCCCCTACTTGCACTTCCCGATCGATGGACGACGGCGTAGCGGTCTCCTGATACCCACCTTCGGGTCCTCAGACGAGACGGGTACGGACATCACCCTGCCCTACTATTGGAACATCGCCCCCAACATGGACGCGACCTTCATGCCCCGTTACATGAGCTCGCGAGGCCTGATGCTCGGGGTCCAATTTCGTCACCTCGCCCGCTTCCAAACGCTGGAGGTCAATACCGAGGTCCTTCCAGACGACCACAAGGCCCCCGAGGAAGGTGCCCGCGGTGCGTTGCGGGTCACCCAGAACGGCCGGCTCGGGTCAGGCTGGTCCTCGTACCTGGACTATGCAACCGTCTCGGACGACCGCTACCTCGAGGATTTCGGGAATCGGCTCGACGTCACCAGCGTCCGCAACCTGAGCCAGCGGGCCGACCTCAACTATGCCGGCGACGGCTGGCGCCTGCTCGGACGGCTGCAGGAGTTCCAGACCGTCGATACCAGTATCGCGCCGGCCAACCGACCCTATGGGCAACTGCCACATATCGAGTTCGAGTTGGACCCCCAACGCTGGAAAGGGCCCATCGAATACAGCTTCCAAGGCCAGTACGACTATTTCGATCACAGTGCCGCCGTGCACGGAAACCGACTGGTCGCCATCCCCTCGGTACACATGCCCCTGCGACGCGGCTTCGGCTATCTCATCCCTCGGGCGCGTCTCTTCTACACCGGTTACGACCTCGTCGATCAGACCGAGGGGCTGCCCGATCAGCCGAGCCATCTGATTCCCAGTCTCGACATCGACAGCAAGCTCATCTTCGAACGTGACACCGACTGGCTAGGCACCAGTGCGCTGCAGACCCTCGAACCGCGTCTCTACTATGTCCTCACTCCCTATGAAGACCAGTCGGACACGCCTCGTTTCGACACGACAGCGCTCGATTTCAGCTTCGCGAGCCTGTTCCGCCCGAATCGCTTCACCGGTTACGACCGGATCGGCGACGCCAACCGTCTGACCCTCGGCCTCACCTCGCGCACCATCGCCAATCGGACTGGTCAGGAGCTCTTTCGCATGAGTGTCGGTCAAGTCTATTACTTCGATCACCGGCGGGTTCAGCTCTCCGGGGATGCGGTCGACACGGATCTCAGCTCCTCGGTCGCTGGCGAGTTCTCGGCCCGGCTGACCCCCGAGTGGACGGGTGTGTTCAGTGCGCAATGGAATCCGAATCAGACCGAGCAGCCCTGGGAGAAACGGGTCTTGCAGCTTCGATACGCCCCCAAGGACGACCGCTTGATCAATCTCGCCTATCGCTTCAACCTCGGCGATCAGCCCGCCGAGCAGTACGAGGATACGGATATCTCCTTTCAAATGCCCCTGGGGTCGCGCGTCCGCGTGGTGGGACGCTGGCTCTACTCGATGCTGAACGACGAGACCGTGGAGGCCTTCGCCGGCGTCGAGGTGGGTCGCTGCTGCTGGCGGCTCCGCCTGCTCGGTCAGCACTTGAAGCGGAGCGCGGATGCCGACGGCAGCACCAGCGTGATGCTGCAACTGGAGTTGGCTGGTCTCGGCTCATTCGGCAACCAGATCGACAAACTCCTGGAGCGAGGAATCTATGGTTATCACTCGGACTAGCGACAAATCGCCTCGGTTGCTGCGCGGGGGCCCCTGCCTGGGTGCCCTCTTGACGCTGTCGCTGCTCAGCCTCGGCGTCCAGGCGCGCATCGAAGAACTGGATACCATCGTCGCGGTCGTCAACGACGACGTGATCGTCCAGAGCGAGCTCCAGAAGGAGATCAAGCTGATCGTCCCCCAGTTGCAGCAACAAGGGACCGCTGCGCCGCCGCGCGAGCAGCTGGAAAAGCAGGTCCTCGACCGGCTCATCTTGAAGCGACTGCAATTCCAGCGGGCCAAGGCGCTGGGCATCCAGGTGGACGACGCCACCCTGACCGAGGCCATGACCAATATCGCCGGTCGCAATGGTCTGTCGCTCGAGGAGCTACAGGCCACCTTGGAGGCCGGGGGCATCCGCTTCGCGGACTTCCGGGAGGACACCCGTGCCCAGATCTTGACGAGCCGCCTGCAGAATCAGGAGGTCGTCAACAAGATCCAGATCACCGACCGTGAGATCGACCGCTTCTTGGCGAAGGAATCGAGCCGGCTGATCGAGCGCGAGCAGGTCAGATTGCAGCATATCCTGATCGCGCTGCCTGAGGATCCCACCCCGGCGCAGGTCGCGGCAGCCGAGTCGAAGTCCAACCGTCTGGTCGCCAAACTGCGCGCGGGCACCGATTTCGGTGCGATCGCGGTGCGTGAATCCGATGGCCGCAACGCACTCGAAGGCGGCGACCTGGGCTGGTTCGAGATGGCGGCCGTCCCCAGCCTGGTCGCGGACCTGGCCTTCACCCTGGCGGTCGGGGAGATCAGCGATCCACTACGCAGCCCCAGTGGTTTTCATGTCATCAAGCTGCGCGAGATCAAGGCGGCGGCCCCGGAACGGGTCACGCAGACACGGGCTCGCCATATCCTGATTCGAACCAATGAGCTGGTCTCCGACGATGACGCCAAGCGGCGACTGTCCCAACTGCGGCTCAGGATCCAGGGTGGTGCCGACTTCACGGCCCTGGCGCGGGCCCATTCGGACGATACGGGCTCGGCGCTCAAGGGCGGCGAGCTCGGCTGGGTCGGTCCGGGGGACACGGTCCCCGAGTTCGAAAAGACCATGAATGGCCTTCCGGTCGAGGGCATCAGCACACCCTTCGAGAGCCCCTTCGGCTGGCACATCGTCCAGGTGCTGGAGCGACGCGACCAGGACACCAGTGCCGACATCCTGCGGATCAAGGCGCGCGAGGCACTGCAGCGCCGTAAGGCGGAGGAGGCAACCGAGGTCTGGCTGCGTCAGCTCCGCGATGAGGCCTATGTCGAGATCCGGCTCGATCGCGAGTTCTGATCCGCACAAGGCGTCGAGCCTCAGGTCCTTTGGCGAGCGGGGAGGATTCGATTCACCCTCGACCCCTGCACCGGGCGCACCGAAGGTCCACCCCGAGACGCCGCTTGGTGAGTAACATGAGTCGACCCATCCGTCTCGCAGTCACCCCGGGAGAACCGGCTGGCATTGGCCCAGATCTTGTCGTGCGGCTCGCGCAGGCGCCGAGCAAGGTCGAGCTCGTCGCAGTGGCCGACCCCGGGCTCCTGGCCGCGCGGGCCCGGACGCTCGGCCTGGACCTCCTGATCCATGAGTTCGATCCGCAGGCCGCGAGCGCCCCATCCGGGTCCGGCCACCTGACCGTCCAACCGCTGACAATGCGAGGGCCGGTCGAGCCCGGGCGACCCACAGCGGTGAATGCCGCCTATGTCCTGGAGACGCTTGCCGCCGCCTGCGACGGCTGTCTTGCCGGCACCTTCGAGGCCATGGTCACAGGTCCGGTTCACAAGGGGGTGATCAATGACGCGGGACTGCCTTTCTCGGGTCACACCGAGTTCCTCGCCGAGCGCTGCGGCGGCGAGCCGGTGATGATGCTGGCCACGCCGGGTCTTCGGGTCGCGCTGGCCACGACCCATCTGCCGCTGTCGCAGGTGAGCAAGTCCATCACACGCACCCATCTCGCCCGAGTCATCGGCATCCTGCACCAAGACCTGGTGCGGCGTTTCGGAATCGGCCAGCCTCGCATCCTCGTCTGCGGCTTGAACCCCCATGCGGGTGAGGGCGGCCACCTGGGACAGGAAGAGATCCAGGTGATCGAACCCGTCGTGCGGGCGCTATGCGAGACGGGCCTGCACCTGATCGGACCTCTAGCCGCGGACACGGCGTTCGTACCCGAGCGGCTCGCCGACGCCGATGCAGTCCTCGCCATGTACCACGATCAGGGTCTGCCGGTCCTCAAACACCTGGGATTCGGTCGCGCAGTCAATGTCACCCTGGGGCTCCCCATCATCCGCACCTCGGTGGACCATGGGACGGCACTGGACCGGGCGGGCACGAACACGGCGGATCTGGGCAGCCTGGAGGCAGCGATCGAGATGGCACGCGAACTTGCGCGTGGCGGTGGCGGCCGAGCGGAATAGACGGGTGGCTGCCGCCATCCAAGCGGAACGCACCCTGGGGACCGCCCAACCGCCGCGTCTAGGTTGAAGCTGTCCTTCAAGACCGCCGGGAGGCTCTCTGCAAACCGGCCCCCTGCGCGATCCGCCCACGGACCTCCAAGGCGACCTCGAGCGCCTTGAGCCCGGTCCGTCCGTCGACCAGGGGCGCCTGCCCATCACGGATACAGCGCACGAACTCGGCCAGCTCCAGGTCCAGCGGCTTGATCGGCTCCACCTGGATGCGCTCGCGTGCGATCTCCGGGCGGGCAGCCCCCGAGACAAGACGCGGCTCGGCAAGGTCGATCGTCTGTGCCACGAAGTCCAGCGAGAGATACATCCGCGTCTGGAAGACGCGAAACCGACGGGTGACCCGGTCAGAGACGCGACTCGCGACCACGTTGGCCACGGTCCCGTTGCTGAACTCCAGTCGGGCATTGGCGATGTCCACATGCTCGGTGAGGACCGAGGCCCCGACGGCGGAGATACTGCCGATCTCGGCGTCGACCAGGGAAAGGACGATGTCGATATCATGGATCATCAGGTCCGAGACCACGTCCACGTCGGTCGCCCGCTCGACGAAGCCACCCATGCGTTGCGCCTCGAGATAGACCGGCGAATCGATCCGCTGGGCCAGGGCCATCACACCGGCATTGAAACGCTCCACATGGCCGATCTGAAGCGTGGCACCATGCGCGCGCGCCAGACGAACGATCTCGGCGCCCTCGGAAAGGCTGGGTGCGATCGGCTTCTCCAGCAGCACATGGATGCCCTGCGACAGCAAGGGGGCGGCAGCTTCGAGGTGCGCCGTGGTCGGTACGACGACGCTCGCCGCATCGACCCGGCCGATGAGATCCTGAATACGATCATAGCGCCCGCACCCGGTCTCGGCCGCGACGGCCTCGGCACGGTCCTGATCGGTGTCCACCACCCCGACCAGATCGACCTCGGGCAGACGCGAATAGATGAGTGCATGGAACCGGCCAAGGTAACCGACACCGATGACGGCGACCCGGAGCCGGTCGGAGTGAGACTGATCGGACATGTGGCAGTGAAGGAATGGGGTCGGTGTGCGATGGTGCGGATATTAGGCGATTTCTGTCAACCGTAGGGACGAAGGGGGCAGCTGCCGCCTGCCAACCCGTTCCTTTTTTTCTGGCCACCGCCATCTGAGCCCAAAGGCGAGTGCAGCGGCCATTCTCGATCGAGGGATCGCGGAGTGCGTCACCCACTGAATCGGAGCCTGCTCATCCCGGGTCGGTTCACCAAAAGTAGGATTGTGCTGCACTCGCTCATTCTTGCTGGAGACAGATCAGTCAATCATGCATGCGACTCTGCCACGCTTGATCAAGAGCGACTTCCCCGCGATCCACCGCGGCCCGCTCAAGACCTTGCAGGTCAACCTCGGCTATCGATGCAATCAGTCCTGCCTGCACTGCCATGTGGCCGCCGGCCCGCAACGAACCGAGATGATGGATCGGGCGACCGTGGAGACGGTCATCCGAGCTCTGTCCTACGGCGGCATCGAGACGCTCGACCTGACCGGGGGCGCACCCGAGCTCAATCCCTGGTTTCGTCGTCTGGTCGGCGCGGCGCGGGCGCGACGCCTCCGTGTGATCGACCGCTGTAACCTCACCGTCCTCATGGAGCCAGGTCAGCGGGACCTGGGGGCCTTCCTGGCGGAACATCAGGTCGACATCATCGCCTCGCTGCCTTGCTACCTGGAGAACAACGTGGATGCACAGAGGGGTCGGGGCGTCTTCGAGGCCAGTCTCGACGGCCTGAAGGCATTGAACGGGCTCGGCTATGGCCACGCGGATACCGGCCTCGTCCTGAATCTCGTCTACAATCCGCTGGGCCCTCGACTCCCGCCGGAACAAGGAGGTCTCGAACGCTCTTACAAGGCCGAGCTGTGCGAGCGTTACGGCGTCGTCTTCAACCGACTCTATGCGCTAGCCAACATGCCGATCCAACGCTTCGGAAGTACACTCATCTCGAAGGGACAATTCGAAGACTACCTGGCCCTGCTCAAATCGGCCCACTCGGACGAAAATCTCGAGGCGGTCATGTGTCGCGAGCTGATCAGTGTCGATTGGCGCGGTTATCTCTTCGACTGTGATTTCAACCAGATGCTCGATCGACCCCTGAAAGGAGGCGCGCGAAGCCGAATCCATCTCGCCGACCTGGATCCGAGCCAGCTGTCTGGCCGCCCGATCCAGGTCGCGGATCACTGTTATGGCTGCACGGCTGGGCGGGGATCCAGTTGCTCGGGCGCACTGACGCCCTGATCGGCCATGCCGATTACACCGGACACCGAGACCTGCCACCGGCTCGGACAACCATCACTGGATGCCCGGTTGCTCGTCTTCGCACGGGCGCCCGTGGCCGGCCAGGTCAAGACCCGGCTGATCCCTGCACTGGGGGCGGAGGGCGCGGCCCGCCTCTATGGCCGGCTGGCCGCGGACCTGCTGCGAGATCTCGACGCGTGGGGGCTTGCTCCGGTGGAGCTGTGGGTCACGCCCGACGCTGGCCATCCGCTCTTCGATCGGCTGGCGGCACGCTGGCACCTGACCCAGCATCGCCAAGAGGGCGAGGACCTGGGGGCCCGTCTGGCCCATGCGGCTCGCACGGCCTTGACGCGTTCCGAGGCCGTCGTGCTCCTGGGTACCGATTGCGCCGAGCTGTCCGCTGACTATCTGGGCACGGCGCTCGGGTTGTTGCGCGATCACGACGCCGTCCTGGGACCGGCCCTGGATGGCGGCTATGTGCTGTTGGGGTTGCGGCAGGTGGCATCCGAGCTCTTCGAACAGATGCCTTGGGGGAGCGACCGGGTCGCTGACTTGACCCGAAGGCGACTCGACCGGCTCGGTTGGCGCTGGCGCGAGCTGCATCCATTGCGCGACATCGATCGTCCCGAGGATCTGGTCCATCTCCCACCATCGATGGCCGACTGGGCGCGGGAGAACGAAAGAGCCTCGCCCCCCTCAGGTGATCTCCGGAAAAGATCCTACCCGTAGGTTGGGGTGAGGAACGAACCCCAACGCGGCGCCCGTTGGGCTTCGTTCTCGCTCAGTCCAACCGACAACCGGTCGATCTCTTGGGTAAATTCTCTCCAGGAAATCGCCTTAGGAACGATTCAGAAACAAGTGGTGCAACTTGAGCCGCCCTTGTTGGGCACGCTCCGCTTTGCCCAACCTACGGTGTGTAGGTTGTTT
>JANQGF010000099.1 GCA_028277465.1 Chromatiaceae bacterium | reverse complement strand
TTGGCCGGCATCGGCATCCGGGAGGGCCGCCTCGACTCGCTCCAATCTCGGCCTCAGTGCGCCCTGCAGGCCTTCGGCCAGATACTGGGCGGTCGCCAGGTAGAGTCCGCGTTTGCCACCGAAGTGGTAGGAGATCGCCGAGATATTGACGCCGATCGAGTCGACGATCTCGCGGGTGCCGACGGCGTCGTAGTCGCGTTGGCTGAAGGCCTTCAGCGCGGCCTTCAGCAGTCGCAGACGGGTCTCGGCGCCGGGTCCGGCCTGTGTCGTAGTGGGCATGAGGCAATCCGGTATCGATACTGAGTGGGGCTTAAGTCTAGATCAATCGATCGTTTGGATCAAACGATTGTTTGATGAGGTGCAGTGATGCAGCAGGGTTTTTGAGTCTGGCGTCTGAAGCGCACCACGCTGGAGGGGGCTTCGAGCGGACGATTCCATGTGCCGACCATGCTGGACATCGGCGACGAGGCGCTGGTGGTCCTTGCTGGATCCACGAGATCACCTCGGGTAGCCTCAGGACCCACCACGCCAAACGAAACCGCTTGCCACCACCCTCCTGCAATGGCTGTGCGGGAATATTCAATGGAATGCTAATGGAAGGGGCGTATTCGTGAGCACTAATACTCTAATGACCGAAAGTCCCCTTGAAGCGTGCAATGGCTCAAATAATAAACTAACGCTGTTCCTTTCCTTTGAAAGGGTTTAAAGTTCTTCAAGCGGCGACCAGCGACTCGAATTGAACGGAGGTCGCGTCAAGATTCGCCGAGCTAGAGATCGAGCGCTCGGTAATCTCCATTCGTTGAGGAACCAGGTTGGAGGACGAAGCTATGGGTATGCTCCAAGCAGTGTGCAGGGCGACGGTCTTGGGTGTCGTCGTATTCGCTGCTGTGCCGACGCAGGCCGAAGAGGCACCGGATTCGATCAAGCAGTTGGCATTGACACTGGAAAGTTGGGGGAGGAATCCCGTCCTGATCGCCGCGGTCGAGGCGCAGAATGCGAAGGGTCAGACCCTCGACCAGATCAAGCAGCGCGATGGCGAGTGGCGCGAGACGAGTGGTGTAGACGACTTCATGAGATCCCTGATCGAGAACGAGGCCGCCGCGGAGTTGGCCAGGATGGAGGCGAGCGAACCCTATTTCTTCGAGTTGTTCTTGATGGACAATCAGGGTGCCAACGTCGCGATGACCAACAAGACCTCCGATTACTGGCAGGGCGATGAAGCGAAGTTCATCGAGTCATACAAGGGCGGCGAGGGTGCCTTGCATATTAGCGAGGTCGAATTCGATGAAAGCGCCCAGGCCTATCTGGTTCAGATCTCGGTGCCTGTGATGGATGGTGACTCTGCAATCGGTGCGATGACGATCGGCGTGAACGTCGATGAGCTCGAGACTCAATAAGGCATCTGGCAGAAATAGGAACGATCCATGTCTTGGTTCAACCACCTCGCCTTTCGGTGGAAGCTGAGTCTGCCGATTCTGTTGCTGGCTGCTCTGCTCTTGAGCATTGCACTGATCGGGACGCGGCAGGTCGGCCGTCTAGGTAGCAGTGTCAACCGACTGACGGATGAATACATGGCCGGTCTCGCCTTTCTCCTCCAGGCGGACAGAGACCTTTATCAGGCCCTGGTCGCGGAACGCAGCATGATCTTCGTCGATTCCAAATCGGAGGATTACAGGCAGCTGGCGTCGATGCACGAGGAGAATATCGGTCAGGCGAGGGAGCGTGCAATCAGGTTCTTCGCGATTACCCAATCGGAGGATGCGAGGGGACGCGAGCAGGAGTTCTTGGCCTTGTTCGAGACCTGGTCGGCCATCTCGAAGGAGGTCGAGCGCCAACGCAGCGAAGGAGGGCGTATCGGACGGCGCACCGCGATCGACCTCAGCTTCAATGAGGGGGCCGCCCAATTCGCAGCCATGCGTCAGGTGATCGACGAGCTCGCCGAACAGCTCGAAGAGGATGCCTCCACGGCGGCCGAAGAGGCGCACGAGCAGGTCGAGAGTAGCCACGCCGTCCAGTTGGTGGCACTGGGGGTGGGGCTGCTTGTCTGCTTCCTGGTTGCCTTGTTCTTCCCGTTGCTCGTCACCAGACCCCTGAAACGTGTGATCGGCGCTATCGAGAGTCTGGCCAGTGGGGAGGGAGACCTGACGCGACGTGTCAGCGTGGACAGCAAAGACGAGCTGGGGAGGCTTGCCGCCGGACTGAATCAGCTGCTGAAGAAGTTGCACGACTCGATCAAACGGCTTGCGATGACCGCCGGCAAGGTCCGCGAGGTCTCCGAACGCATGTCGCATCTGAACCAACAGACGCAAGAGATGGTCGCCGGTCAGCACGCGTCGACCGATATGGTCGCGACTGCGGTCAACCAGATGGCGGCGACCGTCCAGGAGGTCGCGCGGAGTGCAGCGGTCGCGGCGCAGGCCGCCCAGCAGGCGGACGCCGACGCCCGCGACGGCAGTGATCGTGTCAGCTCCTCGGCGGCCTCGACGAATGAACTGGCTGGAAACGTCGAGCAGGCCGCCGAGGTGATCGATACGCTGGGGAAGGAGGCCGAGGGCGTGGGTTCGGTGCTCGACGTCATCCGTGGCGTCGCCGAGCAGACCAATCTACTGGCCTTGAACGCGGCGATCGAGGCGGCGCGGGCTGGCGAGCAGGGGCGTGGCTTCGCCGTGGTGGCCGACGAGGTACGCACATTGGCCAGCCGCACACAGAGCTCGACCGCAGAGATTCAGGCCATGATCGAGCGGCTGCAGGTCGGCGCGCGCGACGCGGTGTCTGCAATGAAGGCTGGACGCGCGAAGGTCCAGGAGAGCGTCGCGCGTGCCGAGTCGGCCGGGGGGTCGCTAAGTGAGATCACCAAGGCAGTCGCATCGATCAGCGAGAAGAACGCGCAGATCGCCAGTGCCGCAGAGGAGCAGAGTACGGTCACCGAGGAGATCAACCGCAACGTGGCCGAGATCACCGAGTCTTCGGTGCAGACCGCGAAGACGGCTTCCGAGGCCGCTCAGACCAGCTCTGTGCTCTCCGAGCACGCCCAGGAGCTCGACCGCATCGTCCAGGGCTTCAAGATCTGAAGGCCGTCTTGGGCTGACGGCGCTGACCGATTGGCGACGAGTTCCGCGGAGATGCCGGCCATGCACCCCAAAGGAGCGAGGTATGGGATGAAGCTCGATCGAAAGGCGCTTGCACTTGGTTTGACCCTCTTCGGCTTGGTCCTTACCCTTGGCGGCCCCTTCCTGCCTGGCGGTCTGCACCTCACCCTCAATGATCCGCCGCGGGCTGGACACGTGACGAGCCTGGTCGCGAGCACCCAGGGCAGGGTCTTCGCCGGCACCCAGGCGGGAGAAGTATGGAGCCTGCGCGACAAGGTCTGGCGACGGTTGGACCTGGAGCTGGGCGGTCATCCGGTCACTGCGATGCTCGGCGAGCCGGACCGCCTACCCCTTGGCACCTCCAACGGGCTGTACAATGTCCCGATCGGTGCTCCGCCGCTCTCAGGTCGGGTGAGTAGCCTGCTGAAGATTGAACAGGGGCTCCTGGTCGGCACCGGTGAT
Organism: Chromatiaceae bacterium; assembly: GCA_028277465.1. GTDB lineage: Bacteria > Pseudomonadota > Gammaproteobacteria > Chromatiales > Chromatiaceae > JANQGF01. Next base: position 16,592 of record JANQGF010000099.1, on the reverse strand, counting down.
GGGGTCCGGCTGCTGACCAACGGCGACTGGCGACGGTCAGGTCCGCCGGCGAACATCTACACCTTGTTCCGCCAGCGGCGGGGCGAGGGGCATTGGCTGCACGCGGGGACTGTTGGTGGCGGGGCGCTGTTCGTCTCCGCCGATACCCCTGGCGCGGCCTGGCAGCCCAACAATGACGGCTTGCCCGAGGGCGTCAATCTCTTCGCCTTTGCGACCACGTCCGGGGCCTTGCTGCTGGCCGGAACCGATCGGGGTCTCTTCTGGCAGACGCGGCCTGGCCAACCCTGGGCGCCTCTGCACCCTGGTCTCATGGGACGACGGATACTCTCCTTGTACCGCGACGATCCAAGTGGTCGGGACCAGGAGGGTTCGACCCCGGGCGCAGGGTCACCCGGGATGCAGCGGCTCTGGATCGGCAGCGACGAGGGGTTGCACTGGATCGATCTGGTCGAGCAGGACGATGCCCTGATCAGCGAGGCTGGACCCATGCCCGCCGACGATCCCGGGTACCAGCCTCCGTTCGGGGTGAGCTGGATCGTGCCGGGGGAGGGAGGGCTGATTCTCAGTGCCGGCGCCGTTTACCAGTTCGGTCCGACCCGGCTGCATGGGTGGTACTGGGTCTCACTGCTCGGGTTGGTGTTGATCCTGGTCGCCGGTTGGCTGATGCCCCGCCCGGAGCCCGCCGAGGCGGGCAAGGCGTGAGCCAAGGCAGGCCGTTTGCCGTCGGCTGGATCGTCGGCGTCCTTGCCGGCCACTCCGGTCAGACACACGAGGCTGGTGTCTCGAGCAAGCGGGCAAGGCCGAGCAAGACCAGATGCGGGCTCTCCTCGAACGGACGTTCCAGGGCGGCCCGCAGGCGTTCGGCATCGCCTCCCGTCAACACTAGTTGGGGCGTTTCGTCTGCCTCGTCGCCGAGACGGTCATAGAGACGAGCCGCGACCGCTGCGATCGCCTGGACACTTCCGGCGGCCACGGCGGCACCCGTGTCACACGCCCAGGGGTCCCCCACCGGCTCGCGCTCGATCCTTGGGATGTGGGTTCCCGCGAGGAGGCTGGACCGCATCATCTCGATCCCGGGCAAGATCAGGCCGCCCAAATGGCGGCCATCGGCGAGCAAGAGGTCGAAGGTCGCCGCGGTCCCGGCGTCGAGGATCAAGGTCGCCCGGCTCGTCGCTGCACGGGCCGCGATCAGGGAGAGCCAGCGGTCGACGCCCAGACGCGAAGGCTCGGCATAGGCGATCCGCACTCCGGCGAGCTCGACTCGGGGCGTGACGAATTCGGGATCCAGTCCCCAATAGGCGCGCGTCACCTGGCGCACCGCGCGCGCCACCGATTCACCCCCCACATTGCTCACGAGCACCCGCGACGGTGGCGCAAGCCGCTCCCAGGCGGCCAAGAGGTCCAGTGGTACTCCACCGCTGTGGACCAGGACCTGAACAGCCTCCAGGCGGCGGGCCTCATGCAGGGCCCAGCGCAGGTTCGTATTCCCGATATCGATGAGTAGGTTCATGATCCTAGGATGATTGACGATCGAGGCTCCCAGGGCTCGGGTCGCTTCCACGCAGGCTGACCTCACCCGCCTGAAAACGCATTCTTCCCTGATCCGTGTCCAGCTGAAGCGAACCATCGCTGGCAATACCCGCGTGGCGCCCCCGCACGACTCGGTCCCCGAGGAATAACTGGACTGGTTCGCCCGCAAAGGTGTCGAAGCCTCGCCAGAGATCGAGAAAGGGCGCTAGCCCCTCACGGCCATAGCGCTCGAGTGCGGCCAGTAGTGCGTCCAGAAGCCGCGCCGCCAATTCATTGCGACCGACGGGATGGTCTGCCATCACTCGAGCGAGATTGGTCCAAGGCTGGTCGATGTCACACGCCTGTCGCGCGTCCATGCAGAGGTTGATACCCACGCCGAGCACCAGATGACTCGGGCCCTGCGTCTCACCCGATACCTCCACGAGTAGACCGGCGAGCTTGTGGCGGTGCCACAGGATGTCGTTCGGCCACTTCAAGGCTAGATCACGCGCCCCGAGTGTCCGCAGGACGTCGGCGACCACGGCACCAGCGGTCAGACTCGATCCGCCCAAGGCTGCCGGTGCCAAGGGATAACGCCAAAGCAGAGAGAGATAGAGGTTGACGCCGAAGGGCGATACCCAGCCACGACCACGCCGCCCGCGACCGGCCGTCTGTCGCTCGGCCAGACAGGCGGTTCCCGATGCGGCGCCCGCTTCGGCCTCGCGCATCAGGTAGCTGTTGGTCGAATCGATCTGGTCATGGATCTCCAGATGCGCCAGTCTGCTTCGACCTCCGGCCGACATGGCGGCGAGCAGGCGCGAGCGGTCGAGGAGCTCCAGGGGCGTCCGCAATCGATAGCCGCGTGCGTGCGCGCACTCGAGCGCCAATCCATAGTGCTCGGCGGTCTTGTGCAGTGACTTCCAGACCGCGGCGCGTGTGATGCCCAGATGATCCGCGATGGCCTCGCCGGAGTGGAATCGGCCATCGGCGAGCAGACGTATCAGTGTCGCACGACGTTTCACATCGAGGTCACGCCGGGCCCGCGAGCCAAGCCGCGCGCGCCAGCGCGACTGCATCAGGCAGGGTATCCAATAGCATCAGCTCACAGGTGTCGGCCACGGCCGGCCGAGGATGCGCGCTCAGCCCCATCAACTCGTCGCGCCGGAAGAGATGCAGCAGCACGCCCCCCGAGTGCTCGGCGGCCCGCGCGACCAGCCCTTCCAGGTTGTCCGCGGTCACGCGCAGCCCGTCGACCGCGAGCAGGTGATCGCCCGGCGCCAAGCCGGCTTGCTCTCCGGCGCCGCCCGCGATGACGTTCTGGATCACCGCTTCCCGAGACCCGGTGCGCAGACGGATTGCGAGGGTCGGAACTGGCGCTCTGGTCTCGAAACGGTCGACGCAGCCACCGTTGTCCTTCGGACCCTGGCTCGGACGCAGACTCATCCGGATCCCGACGGTCTCGAGCAGGGGCGCAAGATCCAGGTCCTCGGTGGAATCCAGCGCCCGATCGAAGAAACCGTCCAACTCGAGTCCCGAGACCGCGCATGCGACGGCCTCCAAGCCGCGCTCGCCCACGCCCACTCCAGTGCGTCCATGGCGACGCCAGAGCTCGCGCATGACATCATCGAGCGAGAGTGCACCATCGGTCGCGTCACGAATGGTGAGGTCCAGCGCCAATGCCACCAAGGCACCCTTGGCATAATAACTGACCAGCGCGTTGGGGGCGTTCTCGTCCTGCTTGTAGAACTTGGTCCAGGCATCGAAGCTGGATTCCGCCAGGGTCTGGACATGGCGGCCCGGATTGCGCATGACGCGGGTCATGGTCGCAGCGAGCATTCCGGCATAGGTCTTGTGATCGACGCAGCCGCTGCGAGCCAGCGCCAAATCGTCATAGTAAGAGGTGATGCCCTCGAAGGCCCACAGGAGCCGCGTGTGGACCTCGTGGTCCAGACCGCCGTCGATGAATGCCTGGGGCCGAATGCGTTTGACCTGCCAAAGGTGAAAATACTCGTGGCTACAGAGCCCGAGGAAACGGTTGTAACCCTCCGTGGATCCGCCCGCGAGGGGGCTGGACGCATCCTCTCTGGAACAGAGCAGGCTGCTCGAGAACCGATGCTCCAGACCGCCATAGCCCTCGCCGACGAGGGTGAGCAGAAAGAGATAGCGATCGACGGGTAGCTCGCCGAAGAGCGCCGCATGTCGGGCGCAGATTCGCGCTAGATCGTCGCGGAGACGTCCCTCGTCGATCCAATGGCGACCCGTGATGGCGACGCGATGCGGCACACCGAGCACCTCGAACCGGAGCAGCTTGAAGGTCCCCATCTCGACCGGGTGATCGATCAGGTCCGCGTAATCCTCGGCCTGGTAGTGACCGAAACCCGATGGCCGCGCGTCCAGCGGGAGGAGGCTCGTTGCGACCTGCCAGCCTCTCAGATCATCGTCGAGCGGTGGGAGCAGCTCGACGAGGCAGGGCTGCTCCGCCATCTCATGGACGCACAGGAAAAGGCTCGGGCCATTGAAGTAGCCGTGAGTGCGATCCAGGTGCGCGGTGCGCACCGAGAGCTCCCAGGCGTAGACCTGATAGGAGATGGTCACGCCGCCCGTCACGCCGTCGCAAACCCAAGTCTGTTTGTCCCGCTTCTCCAGCTCCAAGGTGTCACCGTCCGCCGTCGTGGCGCCAATACGCACGAGATGACGCGCGAAGTCGCGGATCATATAGCTGCCTGGAATCCAGGCGGGCATGGAGAGGGTGATTCGATCGCTTGGCGAGCGAGCGATCCGAATCTCGACGTCGAAGCGGTGTGCACGCACATCGCTGGGACGGATTCGGTAGGCCAGATCGAAGTGTTCGCGAGGACCGGAGGAGGCGGAAGTGGAGACGCTCATCGGCAGCTCGGGGCGTACCGCGACACGGCAGGCCCCGGACCCGGGTCGGTTTACCAGCGTGGCCCGCGGGGTGGGCGCTCCCCGCGTGGCTTGGCTTGGTTCACCTTGATGTTGCGACCCTTGAGCGGGGTTTCGTTCAGGCCCTTGATGGCAGCATCGGCCTCGGCGTTGTTCGGCATCTCGACGAAGCCGAATCCCTTCGAATCGCCCGTGAACCGATCGGTGATCAGGTTAACACTCGTGATCTCGCCATAGGCGGCGAAGGCCTCACGTAGCTCGTCCTGGGTGACGCCGTAAGCCAGATTGCCAACGTAGATATTCATCATTGGAATTCCATGGAGTGCGCATTGAAGAGAAAGTAAGAACGGCCGAAAAATCAATGCACAACTGATTCGGCAGTCTTTGTCTCCAACCCTTGGAGACGAGTCTTGACAGATGGGTTCCAAATGCCCATCCCAAGGGAGGAATCATACAGGGTTTCATCTTATAATAGTTGGCGCGCTCGCCGCGGTGTCCTGACGAGCGCTCTGCTGGTGCGACGACCAGATGGGGGCGTCTCAGCACTGAGGCGATTTCTGTCAATTCTCATCCCATCTGGCTGGTCTTGACGCCCGCCTTCTGCGTCGCGCCACCAGTCACATAGCGCCGCTATGCTCCTGCCGACGCTCCTTGAAGGCAGACGCCAATCCGGCGCCAGCTGGCATGAGAATTTCCGGCAATCGCCTAAAGCTATGTGCGTATCAAATTCTGCGATTATACGGAGGCAGGCCTCGCCTCCGGTGAATCACAGGGTTAATTTTGCCTCATTCGTGAGCCGCGGCGCACGGCGAGCAAGGCCTCGGAAAGGCGCGCTGCCTAGTTCATCCGAGGTCTCGCTTCGTTAGCCCTCGAGAACCTGCAGATAACCGGTTTTGAAAGCCTCACGATCTTTCTTGGACGTCGGGTCATACCCTTGATCCCGCATCTTTTGTTTCATCCATCCAGGAAGAACACCGCGCACGTAGACATTATCTGAATCCTCCGGATCCACATAACGCGTATACTGACGAGGCGTGCCCGACCTGCGCGAACCCGGCCCTCCGCGGCGACGTTTAGGCGTGATCAACGGCAGAATCTCATCGTAATCATAGCCGTTTTGCTCGATCAGATCCTTAATCTGCTGGGCCACGTCATCCTTGCGCTCCTCGCGGCGAACTTCCAAAACACGTTTAAGTTCGGCCTTTCTGGTCTCGGCTTCCGCCAGCTGCCGTTTGATCTCTTCGACGCTAAGGTTAGCGTACTCCACTTGTGATACCTCCAACATTCAGGATAACAAAGAAATTCGAGCGCTACACAGGGGCTCGAATGAACGAGTTCTTACTAATTTATGCGATTCTTAATAAATGTCAAGATGCTTAACGCATCTCGTCCGGACCAGGAATGATTCGAGCTAGTCGACGAATGCCTGCGAGAAGCGCAAAACCCAAAGCTGCGCTCCAATATCCCTGGGTATAGGTAATGGCAGGGCCTAAGGCGATTTCTGTCAACTCTCATACCAGCTGGCTGGTCTTGACGCCCGCCTTCTGTGTCGCACCAGCAGTCACATAGCACGGCGATGCGCCTGCCGGTGCTCCTTGAAGCTAGACCTCAATCCGGCGCCATCTGGTATAAGAGTTTCCGGCAATCGCCTAAGAAGATTGCTGTCAATTCTTATCCCACCTGGCTGGTCTTGACGTCCGCCTTCTGCGTCGCGCCAGCAGTCACATCGCGCAGCGATGCGCCTGCCGGCGCTCCTTGAAGGCGAGCCTCAAGCCGGCGCCATCTGGTATAAACATTTCCGGCAATCGCCTAAGCGGGTGTCCTGCGAGTCAGGAACATCGCATCCCCATAGCTGAAGAAGCGATAGCGCTCCGCGACCGCATGGCGATAGGCATCCATGATGGTGCTGTGACCGGCGAACGCCGATACCAACATCAACAAGGTCGATTCAGGCAGATGGAAATTGGTGATCATGGCGTCGACGACGCGAAAGCAGTAACCAGGGCGAATGAATAGGCGGCTGTCGCCACGAAATGGCTTGAGTCTCCCGTCAGCCGCCGCGGTTTCGAGGCTACGCACGCTTGTGGTACCGACCGCCACCACGCGCCCACCCGATCGGCGTGTTTCGGCGACTTTGGCGCAAACGACCTCGTTGACCTCCAGCCACTCCGCATGCATCTCATGCTGCTCTAGGTCATCCACCCGGACGGGTTGGAAGGTACCTGCACCCACATGCAGTGTCACTTCCGCCTGTCCGACGCCCTGTTCTGCCAATCGTCGCAGCATGGATGCGTCGAAATGAAGTCCTGCCGTCGGCGCCGCGACCGCTCCGTCATGGCGAGCGAACAGGGTCTGATAACATCGCGCATCCTCGGCATCATCCGGGCGTTGGATGTAGGGCGGCAGAGGGATGTGACCATGCCGCTCCATCAACGCGGCGAAGCTCGTCTCCAGCGAACGCATCCGGAACAAGCCGCCGCCGTCGCGCATCAATATCTCGACCTGTGCCCCATCGGCCAGTTCGATCCTCGAGCCTGGTTTGGGCGCTTTCCCTGCGCGGACATGGGCAATGGCCTCGTTCGGTTCCAGCAGGCGCTCGATCAGGATCTCCACCCGGCCGCCGGTTTCCTTGCGGCCGAATAAGCGCGCCCGCATGACCCGCGTATTATTGAAGACGAGCAGGTCATTTGGTCGCAGCAACTCGGGCAGATCGACGAACATTCGGTCCCGTGGCTGGGCGTCCGAGCCCTCCAGGGTGAGGAGACGCGACCCCCCTCGGTCCGCGAGGGGGCGTTGGGCAATTAACTCGGGTGGAAGCTCATAATGAAAGTCCGAACGGCGCATTGATTGAACGCAATTGCCTCCTTGAAATTTGCTGAGCCATCTCGAGCAGATTGAGCTGCGCCGCGATTCAGGGCGACAATCTCGGTCCACGGCCGGTACGTCTCCGCGATCCGCCGCCGGTGCGCAAGGTCCCGCATCCATGAGGGTCCCAAGACCATGATGAAACTTGGCATCGACCGTTTGTTGGAAACCCCCGAGCTACGCCGGCCCCTTCGGGGTCAGCGTGTGGCACTCCTCGGCCACCCCGCCTCCATGACCGCGTCAGGGCGTCACAGCCTGGATGCGCTCTGGGCCCTGGGCGAGCTGAACATCGTGGCTGCTTTCGGCCCCCAGCACGGTATGCGCGGTGACAAGCAAGACAACATGGTGGAAACCGAGGATGCATTCGACCCGCGCTACGCTATACCCGTCTATAGCCTCTACGGTCGGGTGCGTTATCCGACCCCGGAAATGCTCGACAGTTTCGATGTACTCCTGGTGGACGTCCAGGACCTGGGAACCCGCATCTATACCTATGTCACCACCCTCGGCTATCTCATCGACGCCTGCGCCGAATCCGGGAAGGGCATCTGGGTACTGGATCGACCCAACCCGGCCGGCCGGCCGATCGAAGGCAGCATCCTGCAACCCGGCTGGGAAAGCTTCGTCGGTGCCGGGTCACTTGCCATGCGTCACGGGCTGACCTTCGGCGAGCTCGCCACCTGGTTTTCCACTAGCCGCGGCCGTCGGCTGGACCTCCAGGTGGTCGCAATGGAGGACTATAGGCCCACAGAGGCTCCAGGGTTTGGCTGGCCGGCCATGGAGCTGTCCTGGGTCAATCCCAGCCCCAACGCATCCAGTCTCAACATGGCCCGCTGCTTTTCCGGCACCGTGCTCCTGGAGGGTACGACCCTCTCCGAGGGCCGTGGTACCACGACCGCTTTGGAGTTGGCCGGCGCACCCGATCTCGACTTCCAACGGATCCTCAAACGCATGCGAAAGGAATCGCTCGCCTGGACCGAGGGGGCCCTGATCCGACACTGTTGGTTTGAGCCGACCTTTCACAAACACGCGGGCCGACTCTGCTCGGGCATCCAGATCCATACCGACAACAGCCACTATCGGCATGAGCGCTTCCGCCCCTATCGCTTGATCGCGCTCCTATTCAAGTGCTTGCGCCTCGAGTACCCGGACTACCCGCTTTGGCGCCATTTTCACTATGAGTACGAGACCGAGCGCCTGGCCATCGATCTGCTCTCCGGCGGGACCCTGCTGCGTGACTGGGTCGACGACGCCGAGGGTCAACCCGGTGACCTGGACCGATGCCTGCTGGAAGACGAGGCCCGCTGGAGCCAAGAGGTGACACCGCTGCGGATCTATCGCTGAATCGGCCGAGCCGAACCGGGACCCGAGCCAGGCCGCCCCATCCGCGGTCGCAGGAGAACCCATCGAGCGCCCCAGACGTTTTCGTCGTGGTTCGAACTCAAGCTTGCGCCAACCCCTTGGAGTGTCCCCGTGATCCTTCGCCCTGCTCCCACTCGGCTCATCCTGCTACTGCTGACGCTGGCCATCCCAGCGATTCTCTGCCCGCCGGCCGCTGGTGCCGAGCGCCCGCGGATCGGGTTGGCCCTCTCCGGCGGTGGGGCGCGAGGTGCGGCCCATGTCGGCGTGCTCAGACTGCTCGAGCAGTTGCGTATCCCGATCGACTCCATCGCCGGCACCTCCATGGGAGCGGTTGTCGGTGGGCTCTATGCCATGGGGATGTCGCCCGATGAGATCCAGGAGGCCATCGAGGAGATCGATTGGAACGCCATCTTCAAGGATGAGCCACCCAGGGAGGAGCGCCGGATCCGCCGCAAGCTGGACGATCAGACCTTTCTACTCAAGACCAAGCCAGGCGTCGTCGAGCGCGAGCGCAAGGTCAACCTGGTGCCGGCCTTGATCCAGGGCCAGACGCTGGAGCTCACGCTGCGCAAGTATACATTGCCGGCGAGCAAGATCCGAGATTTCGATAGGCTGCCGATCCCCTTTCGTGCGGTCGCCTCAGACGTGGTGACCGGCGAGCCGGTGATCCTCGGCAGCGGTGATCTCGCCCTGGCGATCCGTGCCAGCATGGCGGTCCCGGCCGTGTTCGCCCCTGTCGAGCTCGGCGACAGCCTGCTGGTGGACGGCGGCCTGGCGATGAATCTACCCGTCAGCGTGGTCAGAGACATGGGTGCAGACGTCGTCATCGCGGTGGATGTCGGGGGTCCCCGACGAGGGCGCGAGGACATCAACGACGTCTTGCAGATGCTCGACCAGATCGCCAGTCTGGTGACTTGGCGCAACACCCAAGAGCAGATCGCTAGGCTCAGCGGGCGGGATGTCTTGCTCATACCACCCCTAGAGAAAAGGGTTCTGTCCAGCGATTTCAACAAGATGCTGGAGGCTGTCGCAATCGGCGAGGCCGGCGCCCAGGCCAAGCGCCGCGAGCTCGCGGCCCTTGCTCTGCCCGCTGCCCAGTACGCGGCCTATCGCCAGCGACACCAACCGCTGCCCTACCGGGCTCCAACCATCGACCGGGTGCAGATCGAGAATCTCTCCAGTCTGTCCGACGCGCTCATCCTCGAACGTCTCGACGTCGAGCCGGGAGCACCGCTGGATCCGGACGCGCTGGAGCGACAATTGTCGCGTGTCTACGACCAGGACACTTTTGAATCCGTGCGTTACCGTCTCGAAGATGATCCCGGCGGGGACACTGTCCTGGTCGTCAGCGCCAAGGAGAAGGGATGGGGTACGAGCTCGCTCCAGGGCGGACTGGAGCTGTCCTCCACCACGGGTGGCGATTCCCATTTCAACATCGGCCTCGCCTATACCATGGCGCCGCTCAACTCCCGCAACGGCGAGTGGCGCACCCTGCTGCAAGCGGGCGAGGAGCCGCACATCTTCACCGAGGTTTACCAGCCGATCGACGCGCTCGAGCGCTGGTACCTTGGTGTCGGCGCCGGTTACCTGACCGAGAATCTGGTGTTGTTCGAGCCGGAGACCTTCAGGCGACCGGTCGCCGAGTACCAGCTCAAGCGCGCTGGGGGGCTGGTGGAGCTCGGCCGCAACTTCGGCGACTGGGGCCGATTGAGTCTGGGTTACAGCCGATATGTCGGCAACGCGGCCCTCAGGATCGGGGCGCCTCGTCTTTCCGACTTCGATTTCGATGCCGGCGAGATCGACCTGAGGCTCTATGTCGACACCCTGGACAGCCTCAACTTCCCGCGTCGGGGCTGGTTTGGCGATGCCTTCGCCTTGGCCTCGCGGCGCGCGCTGGGCGCCTCGCGCGACTATGATCAGGCCGGCTTCAGTCTCCTTCATGCCCGCAGTCGGGGCAAGGATGGCCTCATCGCCGGGCTGACCCTGGCCGGCAGCTTCGGCGGCGATACACCGCCCCAGTCGCTCTATCGGCTCGGGGGATTCATGAACCTCTCGGGCTTCAATCAGCTGGAGCTCTCGGGGCGTCACCTGGGGCTCGCCCGAGGGATCTATCTGCGTGATCTCGGGACCGGACTCGTCAAGACCTTTGCCGGGGGATCGCTCGAGGCCGGCAACGTTTGGAACAAACGGAGCGAGATCGACTTCGACAGCCTGCGTGTCGCGGGCAGCCTCTTCCTGGGTGCCGATACCTTCTTGGGTCCCCTGTACCTGGGCTATGGTCACGCAGACGGCGGCCACAGTGCGCTCTATCTCTTCCTGGGCCGGCCGTGGCGGTCCCGTCTCGGGAATCTCGCCATCCTCTATTGATGCTGGCAAGGCACCAACCAGAGCGTGACCCTCAAGCCGGGGTGATTGTCCGTCAGCTCGATCCTTGCACGATGCAGTTGAGCGACCGCCTGGACCAGGCTCAGCCCCAGACCGCTGCCGGGCGTCGAACGACTGTCGTCGGCCCGAAAGAAGCGGCGGAAGACCTTGTCTCGCAGATCGACGGGGATGCCCGGACCCCGGTCGGCGACCAGGACCCGCGCCCGCCGGCCGTCCGAGCCAACCGACAGGCGCAGCTCACCGCCGGGCGGCGAGTACTTGATGGCATTGTCCACCAGGTTCGCCAGCGCCTGGAACAGGAGGTCACGGTCCCCGACGACACAGACGGGACCCGCTGCGCTCAGCCTCAGGTGCTGTCCACGCTCGGCCGCGACCGGCTCGTAGAGCTCGACCAAATCCTCGGCCAGGGCGGCCAGATCCAGTGGGGCGAAGGCGGCGCGGCGGCTACCCGATTCGAGCCGGGCGATCCGCAGCAAGGCATTGAAGGTCGCGAGCATCTCCTCCGCATCGGCAACGGTCTCTTCGGCCAGTGTCCGCGCCGCGCCGGTTGCGGGGAGCTCGGCGCCGAGCAGCTCGAGCTTGTTCCGCAATCGGGTCAGGGGTGTTCTCATGTCATGGGCGATGTTGTCGGAGACTTGGCGCACCCCGGCCATGAGGGCCTCGATACGTTCGAGCATCCGGTTGAGGCTGACCGCCAGCTGATCGAAATCGTCCCCGCTGCCGCTCAACGGAATGCGCCGCGAGAGATCGCCCTCCATGATCTCCCGGCTGATTTGATTGATCGACTCCAGCCGTCGGACCAGGCTGGCACTCATCAGCCAGCTCCCCAGCAAGGCCAAGGCGGCAGTGATGGCGAGACCCCATGCCAGCGCGTCCTGAATCAGCGCCCGAGTCGCCTCCAGGTCCCTGACATCCCGTCCTACCAGGAGCCGCAGTCCTCCGCGTAGCCGAAACACCTGGGCGCGCGCCTCGTGTTCATCGTTACGGTCGGGACCACGCGCGCGCAACCGAAAGCCAATCCAGCCGTCGGCATCTGGGAACTCCGTCGGCCAGCGGTCGAGATTACCCACGATGGGGTCCAGATCCTCGTCGACGAGCAGATAGACACTGGCCCCGGCCGGGTCGCGCGCGACCCGCTCGCTGATCAGCGAGGTCAAGCCGCTCAGACCACGCCGGCGGTACTGCTCGGCCAGACCTTGGATCTCCGCCTGGATGGTCGCGGCGGTCTGACGGTCCATATAACCGGCCGTCGACCAGTAGATGAAGCCCAGGAGGATGACCACCGAGACGCCGATCAGCAGCACATAGAGCAGCGCAAAGCGAAAGGTCGAGCTACGCAGAATCCCAACAGCGCGTGCACGCAACCCGGTCCAGGCGCCGGCGGGGTGCGCGGGGGCCGTCATCCGGCCCGGATCATGTAGCCGGCACCGCGCACCGTCTGCAGTAGCGGCGGGTCGAAGTCCTTGTCGATCTTGGCGCGCAACCGGCTGATATGAACATCGATGACATTGGTCTGAGGATCGAAATGATAGTCCCAGACCTGCTCCAGCAGCATGGTGCGGGTCACCACCTGGCCAGCGTGCCGCATGAGACACTCCAGCAGACGAAACTCGCGTGGTTGCAGCTGGATCGCGCGACCGGCCCGGACGACCTCGCGTTTGAGCAAGTCCATCTCCAGATCGGCGACGCGCAGACGGGTCTCCGGGGCATCGGCGACCCCGCGCCGCAACAAGGCCTCGACGCGGGCATGGAGCTCGGAGAAGGCGAAGGGCTTGATCAGGTAATCGTCTCCCCCGGCGCGCAGCCCCTCCACCCGGTCGTCCACCTCGCCGAGTGCGCTCAGAAAGAGCACCGGCGTGCGATTGCCCGAGGCGCGCAAGGTGCGCACGATGCCGAGTCCGTCCAGCCCCGGCAGCATCCGATCCACGATGAGTACGTCAAAGTCGCCGCCAGCGGCCAGCAACAATCCCTCGCGGCCGTCGGCGGCATGATCCACCAAGGCCCCGACCTCGGTCAGGGCCTTGCGTAGATAGTCCGCCATCTGACGGTCGTCTTCGATCAAGAGGATGCGCATCATCCCTCACATGGTTCGCGGCTCAGGCCGCAAATGGAACGGCGACGAAGAGCGCCTGTCCGTCCCGCTCGACCCGCAGGATGACCGAGGTACGCGCCTCCTCGGCCGCCGCGCGCACGGCGGCGAGCAGTTGCGCGGGCGAATCCACCGGATTCGCTCCCACCATCGAGATGAGGCTGCCCGACGCGATCCCGGCCCGAGAGGCTGGGCTGCCGGGTTCCACCCGAGCGACATAGACGCCCGTGCGATCCGCGTCCAAGCCTTTTTGAGCCCGCAACTCCGGGGTCAAGGGCGCCAAATAGAGCCCCAGGCGCGGTTGATTGGTCTCCTCCATGTCCTCGGAGGGGGCAACGGCGACCCGATCCGCCTCGGGCATCCGGCCGAGGGTCACGCTCAGCTGCCGCCGTTTCCCGTCACGCCAGACCTCCAGTCGCATCCGGGTGCCCGGCTCGGTCGCCGCGACCAGGCGCGGGAGTTCCCTGCCATTCTCCAACGGTTGCGCGTCTGCGCTCAAGATCACATCACCCGCCTGCAGCTCGCTCTTGCTGGCCGGCCCGCCGGCGAGCACATCGGCCACCAGCACGCCGCCCTCCTGTGCGAGCCCGAGACCGGCCGCCAATTCGGGCGTGACCCTTTGGATTCGCACACCTAGCCAGCCGCGCTCCACCCGGCCCTTCTCGCGCAGTTCGGCGACCACCTCGCCCACCGTTTCGGCGGGGATGGCGAACCCGATCCCGATATTGCCTCCGGTCGGTGAAAAGATCGCCGTGTTGACGCCGATCACCCGACCATGGGTATCGAAGAGCGGGCCGCCCGAGTTGCCCCGATTGATGGCGGCATCGATCTGGAGATAGTCATCGTAGGGACCGGAACGAATGTCGCGGCCGCGTGCCGAGATGATGCCAGCGTTCACCGAGCCGCCGAGCCCGAACGGATTGCCGACCGCCAGCACCCAGTCGCCGACCCGGGCCTTGGTCGAGTCACCGAACTCGACATAAGCGAGCGGACGCTCGGCATCGATCTTCAAAAGGGCCAGATCAATCTTGTCGTCGCGCCCGACGATGCGGGCGGGATGGCTCGAACCGTCGTTGAGCACGACCTTGACCTCACTGGCCCCGTCGATCACATGGTTGTTGGTGACGATATGACCTTCGGCATCCACCAGAAAACCTGAACCCTGCCCCATGGTCCGGTGCGGTGCCATCCGGCCGGGTTCATCGAAGAATCGCCGGAAGAACTCGGGGACCGGGAGGTCATCTGGCAATCCCGGGTGGGCGCGAAACCCCATGGTTCGAGTCGACTCGGAGGCGACGGTCACGTTCACGACGGCCGGTGTCACCCGCGCCGCGACCTCGGCAAAGCTCGGCAGACCCGCGATCTGCCCCGAGACAGCTGGTGTGACGATATTATTGGGAGTTTCCAAGGCCTGGAGCGGCAAGGCGACCGCGCCGGTAAGTGCGAGCATGACCGCGCCGGCGACGGCATGGCGCCGAACGACTCTGGTGCGGGCAGGGTGTTGGAGGGATGCGGAGGGATGAATGGCTCGATTCTCGTTCATGCGAAGACTCCTGGTGAAAGGACTGGGTTGGCCTGCCAGATGGCGCCTGCGAGGCGCGGTCAGCCGATCACCCCTGATCGGTGCTCTCGAGTATCGGGACAGCCGCATTTCCGGATGCTTAACGGATCCTTACGTTTTTGTTAGGCGATTGCCGGAAATTCTCATGCCGCCTTGGGCGATTGCCGATGATTGGCTCTGCCTCGGGAGGACCTCGATCCGCACGAGCAAGACCCCCAGTGGCCTTGCCTCCGCCGAGGTCGCGTCTTGCCGTCTGCAGCAAGTCAAGATAAGGTTCATGCACTATCAGAGGGTGGACGGCCGGTATTCGGCGCGTCGAGGAGCAGACCACTGGCAACATCCTTCACGGCAGACCGGCTGGGCCCATTGCTCACCGCATTGAGCCTGGCCTTTGGCGGTGCGGCCTGTCAGACCGTCGCCCCGAGCCGAGACGACCCGAGATGCCGTCTCACCCCTGGCATGACGACCGACCAACTGGTCTCCTGTGGCTGTTTCCCGGCGAGCACCAGATCCAGTCACGGGTTCTCGCTGGGGCAGGGAGACGCCAGCAGGCCGGTCCAGGGCGTCAGCGCCTCGAACTATCTCTGCCCGCTCGGCACGACCGTCATCGCCAAGGTGGTCGTGATCAATGGTGTCGCCACGGAGATCTTCGACTGATGGATTCGACTCGGCGGTAGGCGCGAGCCGACGCAGACGCTTCCAGATGAAGGCACTCGATAAGCTCTTGAGACGCTGGCAGCTCCGGACCATGGGTCGACTGGATGCCGAGTCGCTCGTGCGGATGGGGGCGAGACGCCTCGTCCGACGGTTTCACCAGGTCGCCGGCCGGGTGCCCGCCTATGCCGAGCTGCTCGAGGAAAGGGGAGTCGCGCCCGGCCAGATTCGTACCCTCGCCGATTTCTTCGCGCATTGCCCGGTCCTCGAGAAGGGAGATCTCTTCGGGCGTTTCCCCCTCCATCGGCTCTGTGTGGACGGGAGCCTCGCCCCCTTGACCGCTGTCCTGACCAGCTCGGGCCAGGGTGGGCGCTTCGCCTTTGGGCTCTCGACCGCCCGCCAGGCCCGACGTGCCACCGGGGCGGTCGAGTTGGGCCTGGAGCACGCCTTTCAAACCGACCGGCAGCGAACGCTTCTCGTCAACGCACTGCCTATGGGGGTGCGGTTTTCCTGCTCGACCGTCACCCTCGCCGAGACCAGTGTCCGCGAGGACATGGTCACGGCCCTGATCGGCGAGGTCGCCCCCTATCAGGATCAGACGATCCTGGTTCTGGACCCGCTGTTCTGCAAACGGCTCCTCGACTGCGGGCGGGACAGGGGCATCGATTGGGCCAGCCTGAAGGTCCATCTCGTGCTGGGCGAGGAGACCTTCGGCGAGCATTTCCGGGCCTATGTCGCCAACCGTTTGGGTCAAGACCCGGAGGGTTGGACACGCGGTCTGGTGATCTCTTCCATGGGCGTCGGGGAGCTCGGGCTCAACCTCTTCTTCGAGACCGCTGAGACCGTCAGGTTGCGCCAGCTCGCCCAGAGCCAGCCGGACCTCCTGGCTCCGGCCATCGGGCGCTGGGCAGGGCGAACTCCGCCCCTCTTGTTCGTCTACGATCCGCGACGGATCTTCGTCGAGATCGGGGACATGGACCACGCCGGATTCGGCGCCCTGACCGTCTCGACCCTGGACCCATCTCTCATGCTACCGCTGCTGAGATACAGGACGGGCGATCGCGCACGGATCCTGGACAGCGCACATATCGCCGCGACGCTCGAGGCGGCCGGCCGCGCCGACATGGCACTTCCCGCACTGCCCATGATCGCCATGGCCGGTCGGGAGCAGGACTTCCTTCCCGATGGGCGGGCCGTGCTCGATTTCAAGGATGCGCTCTATGCTCGGCCCGACCTCGCAGATGGGTTCAGTGGGGCCTTCCG
>JANQGF010000072.1 GCA_028277465.1 Chromatiaceae bacterium | reverse complement strand
GATCGGGCATCCCGAATCGCCGATCCGTGTCGGAGGAGAATCAGGGTCGAGATCGAATCCTGGGAGCGACGCAAACGGTGGGAGCGCCGCCCCGGCGCGACGCTGAGCTAGACCTCCGCCTCCTCGATCTGTTTGTTCAGCGTGAAGCGCTGGGCTGGATCGGCGCAGATGGCCTCCTGGCCGCGGAGGTCATCCAGTTTCTCCTGCCAGATCGCCTTCGCCGACGTGGTTGGCGATTCGTGTGAAGAGCGGCGTGATCAGCCCGGCGATCTTATCGGTCAGGTCGGCGAGCTCGACGAGGAGATGGTGTTCGAGACCCGGCCCGGCGAGAACATCCTGCTCGGCGCGACGACCTGGCGGGTCGAGGACATCACCCGTGACCGTGTCGCCGGCCCACATAGCGCAGCTATGCTCCTGCCGGCGCTCCTTGAAGGCAGACGCCAATCCGTCGCCATCTGGCATGAGAATCTCCGGCAATCGCCTAAGATGAACTGCGTGGCTGGTACCGGGTTGCAACATTGGTCTCGCGGGTGAGTATCTGGTGGCAGAGTCGAGATGGAGTCTAGGCGATCTCCGCCCCGGGAGATCGCGCCGCGGGTTGTCTGCGTTCAGATCTGACGACAGCGCGCCAGGATCACCTCGGACTTGGTCCGGCCGGAGCGGGTACCTTGAGCCTCCATGGCACGCACGACGTCCATCCCATCGATCACCTTGCCGAAGACCACATGGCGACCGTCCAACCAGGGTGTTGACGCCACCGTGATGAAGAACTGGGAGCCATTGGAATTCGGACCCGCGTTCGCCATGGAGAGGGTGCCGGCTTCCCGGTGCCTCAGATCGAAGTTCTCGTCGGGGAATTTCTCCCCGTAGATGGATTCCCCACCGGTTCCGTTGCCCCGCGTGAAGTCCCCGCCTTGGATCATGAAGCCCGGGATGATCCGATGGAAGGGACTACCCGCGTAGCTCAATTCCACGCCGCTCTGCCCTTCGCCCTTCTCGCCGGTGCAGAGCGCCCGGAAGTTCTCGGCGGTCTTGGGGACGACATCGGCGAAAAGCTCGAGTGAGACGGTCCCCGCGGGCTCACCGTCGATGGTCACCTCCATGGCCACCCGTGGATTCTCGGCGAACGCCTGGGCCGCCACCGCGGTGAGCAGCGCGCCGGTGAGATAGGCAGAGTATTTGGTCATCTCTACTCCTTTAAGGTCGTGACGAAATGGATGCGTGCGGGGACATCCGGGACCGGGCGAACATCCGCGTCGGGTTTCGTTCCCCAGCCCGAGCGACAGAAGACCCCTGCGCAGTTTCGGCTGCAGGATCGCCTCGGGCTTGGCTCGCGCCCCGATTCCAGGCCCCCGATCTCGATGAAACCGAAAGCGCCTGCGATGACCCTGCTCGATGCGCCGCTCGCGGCCGCATGATTTTAGGCGATTGCCGGAAATGTTTATACCAGATAGGGAATTGGCGTCTATTTCGTGACCCAGAATCCACTCGACGTCCCAGCAGGGGCACGCGGCGGCGTTAGGCGGCTGACCGAACAAGCATTCAAAATGACTCCAGCCGCGCGGCGATCAGGGGTCATCGGCGGGAGGTGGTCTAGAACCCGTACTCGGAAAGGAGGTCGTCGACCAGATCCTGCTTGAGACCTTCCGGTGTGCTGGATTCACTCACTTCGCGCAGGAGCTTGGCCTTCTGCTCCTTGTTCTCGAGCGTGCTGTTCTTCTGAATGTTGAGAATGACGAGGACTTCCACGAGCCAGTCTCGGATCTGCCCTACGTCGGCAACCAGGGTCTCCATGCGTTGCCTCGCCACGTCTTGATAGGATTGTGAGGCGATGATGTCGAACAGGCATGCCTTGACGTTGGTCAGCCGGCCCTCGAGCTCGCCCGCAGGGCGGTCGGCTGCATTCACGACACGTTCGAGTGCGTCCACTTCCTCCGACATGCGGTCCGCGGTATCCAGGACTTGCCCGGTCGCCTCCGCCATCAACTCGATCACGTTCTTGGCATTGCTGACCGCACTTGGCGCCTGTTCACCGGCGCTGGCGAGGGGGGTTTCGACGCTCCTCATATTGACGACCAGGTGATTGATCTTCTGGGCTAACGCGGAGAGCATCCCCTCCGCGTCGATCTCGACATCCAGATGGTCGAACTCGCCGTTGAGGATCGACTCGGTCGCCGCAACCAATGAATCGATGGTTTTGTTGATATCTTGGCCTGGATCAACCATGTTTCCTCCAAGTGACGAGAGCCGTCTCTAACGATATCGTTCTTGGTTGCCATAGTAGCTTGCTTTGGACCGATAGAGTCGTTTATCGGCCACCTCGAAGAGGTCGTCCGGTGGAACCATGTCGACGCCCGATACGCCGAAGCTCACGGTGACCGGCAAGCTCCCGCCATCGGGGACATCGATCGCGACCCCTTTGAAGATCGTCCCCTCGAGACGAGCGACCAATTGCTCGGCATCCGATTGTGTCGCGTTGGTCAGGAGCAGGACGAACTCGTCTCCACCCGTTCGAGCGGTGACATCGCCCTCGCGAATCGCCGATCCCAGCCGTTCCGCGACCGTTTGAATCAGCTTGTCGCCGGTGGCATGCCCGTAGCGATCATTGGCTTGCTTCAAGCGGTTGATGTCCGCCAGCACCAAGGCGTAGGGGATATCATAGGCGTCGTATTTACGCCTTTCCTCCTCGAGCGCCGCACTCAAATAGCGTCGATTGTAGACCCCTGTCAGCGGATCCGTATTGGCCCGTTCCTCCAGCAGTCGCATCAAGAGCCGGGTATGAATGAACGCCCCGAATGGCTCGAAGATCAAGGAGATCATGTTGGGATCCGAGACGTCGGACGAATTGAGCCAAAAGGCGTATCCGACCTCGCGACCATCGCCGCCTCTGATATCGAACTGGTGTAGAGCCTGGCTCTCGAAGACATCGGTCGAGATCCGCTCCGCAGAGGCCGTACCTCGCCGTCGCTCGAGACAAATCTTGGTCAAGGCGGCCATCTGCTGACCATCAAACCCTTTCTGGGTCGTGAACCAGATGCGCGACGGTCGATGATCCAGGATGAAGACCGATGCCGACTGGGCATCGCAGGCGGATAGGAAAAAATCGATGAACAAATCGGCGACCTGTTTGGGATCCTTTTCCTGTTGCATGGTGCCTTCGAGTCGCACGAGGCGGGATAGGATCTCATTGTTCTTGGTAATCGTCTCGCGCTGCTTTCTGATCTTCTCGATGAGCTGGATCTCTCTCGTGGCGTCGCGAAAGACGATCGAGACCAGGTCGCTATCGAGAGATCGAATGATCCGCTCCGTATAATAGTGTCCATCGACCAGGTGGTTCGTCTTCCGGGTGCCGACAAACCCAAACCCGCCTTTGGCCGGGCATGTCTCACAGGGTGAGTCTTTTCCCAATAGGCCATAGCAGGTGGCCGAGTTACCGGAAGGAAACTGTCTCACAACGGCACGATTGCGTTGCAGGATTCGAAAGTCCCGATTCACGAGCGCTACGGCCTCGGGGAGATCGTCGACAAGACGCCCCAACCGTTCTTTCTCGTCTTCTGCCTCTCTTCGATAACGCTCCAGAATGATCTTCTTGGCTTGATACTCCTTACGGGCGAAGTCAGCCTTCTTGAGCGCGACGATTTCACGTGTCACTTCATTGAAGGTCAGTACGAAGCCCTCGCCCCAAGCCCTGATGCCTTCTTTCAGATACCGATCCTCTCCGGCGGGCGTGACAATCTTCAAGGGGTGTGGTGAGGCCTCGAGTGGCCCACCTTGCGCGATCGGGCAATCCCGGCAGGGCGAATCGCTGTAGGCCAGGCTGCCGAAACAGGTCCTCCCCTCCAGCGAATCCGACGGCGCGACACCCATCAGCTCTGCGGCCAAAGGATTGGCCATCATGATCCGATAATCTCGATCAATGACGATCACATAGGTCTGAATCGCATCAATGGTTGGCGCATCCTCGGCGACACCACGCCAGGGAGCCAGGGTGGCTGCCTTGATTGGATGTTTCTCTGTCTGCATGGGTGCGGCCTCCGGATAATGTGGGTAAGGAAGAACCCTTTATCGCAAGCAACCTGAACTCTTCTACAAGCACGCCCTACAGCGGGTATATTATTCTGAGACCGCACACGCCTGTATAGTTATCGTATCGAATGAAGCGGCGTCGACTTTAGGTCATTGACAAAGCATTCACTCCAGGTTCCACTGCGGGATATTAGCGGCTCGGTGGGGGGCGGTCGATACTGTGTCTGTACACGCCTCGCCCAGCTCACCGTCGCAATCGATCCATCGAGCCGGCGGTGTCATCTGGTTCTTCCCGCCGGCCGCCAAAGAACCGCGCGACGAACCGAAATACGCGCTTGATGCCCCGCCAGATCTTCGGTAGCAGCCAGACCAGCAGCAACAGAAAGAGAGCGAGCAGACCCAAGAAGATCAGCGGATGATTGAGCGCGACAAGCAGTCCAGCAATGACTCCCACATCCTCGGTGACGGATGCGGCCCAGTTGGTGAAAGGCTCAGGCGAGGTGTTGATGAGCACCCGGGTACCGGACTTGGCGGCGTGGGAGGCGGCGGCGAGCCCACCCCCCAGAATCGCCGCCGCAAGATCCGCACCCGGACCGAGCTCGCCGACCGCGCCAGCGGCCAGCATGGCCCCCGCCGGTATCCGCACGAAGGTGTGCAAGGAGTCCCATGCAGTATCGACACCCGGTACCTTATCGGTGACGAACTCGACCAGATACATGAGGCCGGCGGCGAACAGCACCATCGGGTCGGTCAATATCTCGAGTCCCGCTGGCAGTTCCAGGCTGCCCGTCGCCCCGAGCAGGCCGAGGACCAGAATCGTCGCGTAAAGATTGATCCCGCTGGCCCAGCCGGCACCCAGGGCCAAGGCCAGGGTCTGTGTCAGGTCGTCCACGGGCTCAGATGATTCCAGTCGTTGAATAGGGCCGAATTATCCTCAATTCGGCAGTTGGCCGCTTCGTGTTTCACGCAACCCCTTGATAGTAGAGAAATTTGCTGCGTCACATCCCCCTCGTGGGCGAAGGCCGTTCGTCTGCCGGATCCAAAATTATAGTTGGAGTGGGAACCAGCTTCGGCGACGGCAAGCGGGGCGAACGCCCAAGCAAGGCCCTGCACCAGACGCGGCACGCGACCGCCTCGGCCGACCTCCCACAATTCCTCGTCACCCAAGGAGAGACAACTGCCCATGGCCCGCATCCTCGCCGCTCTCACGCTATTTGCCGTCATCGCCTACGGTGTTTGGCCCTATTACACCATCTTTCGGCTCGACACCGCCCTCGGTGAGCCAGACCCCGAGTCCATCGCCCCCTTCATCGACCTGGTGTCGATTCAGGAACACTACAAACAAGGGCTCGGTGCGGCTGTGGACGACCTGGTCCCACGCGATCAGCGCGACGGGGAGCCCCTGATGGACTGGCTCGCGGACGGGCTTCAGCGTCTGGGCGACAGCGCGCTCGAGCAGGCCGTGACGGTCGAGCTGGTTCGCGGGCTGCTGCGCGAGGCGGCCGCGCGCGCCACCGACAGACGCCCAGCCTACTTCATGGCCGGGATCCAGCGCGCCTTCTTCACTTCTTGGAACCGCTTCTCGATCCGGCTCGGTCACTTGGACCGCCAGACCCTCGTGGTCATGACTCTGAGCACGAGTGGTTGGCGCGTGACCGAGATCAGGCGTCCTGGTCCGGTTTATCGTCTTTCTCGCTAATCGCTTGATCCCTGTTCTTAAGGTCAGGTGTTTGCGTTCGATTTTTTGAGTATTTTGCTTGCCGATGTGATGTTCTTTCTCGTCCAGGTGGCGTTCGGGCCTCGATCACCGGTTCGCCCGATCCCTTGAGTCGACATCGCGCATCATGCGGCAGCATCACGTGGGAGCGGCGCCCCGCCGCGAAGAGCGCGCGATCGCGGCGGGGCGCCGCTCCCACCAACTAGGTGCTTG
>JANQGF010000377.1 GCA_028277465.1 Chromatiaceae bacterium | reverse complement strand
GCTGCTGGACGGACCGGAGTCCAATCAAATGAAGCGAATCGCGATTATTCCTGCTCGGGCGAATAGCAAGCGGATCCCTGGCAAGAATATCAAGCTGTTTCAAGGCGCGCCGATCATCGCATACACGATTAAGACAGCACAGAAGACGAACTGCTTCGACGAGGTCATGGTGTCCACGGACTCTGACGAGATCGCCCACGTAGCCAGCTCCTATGGCGCGCGGATACCCTTCTTGCGTTCTCGAGAGAATGCGGGCGACCAGGCTGGGATTTTGGCGGTCATTCAAGAGGTCGTCGAGAAGTATGCAGAAAGAGGGGAGGTATTTGACTATGTTTGTTGTATGTTTGCCACGACGCCGCTCCTTCAGGCATCCTATGTTGAAGCAGGATTTCGTTTGATGCTTGAAAAAGGGGCGACCACGGTGTTTCCGGTCGTTCGCTACGGCTATCCGATCCAGCGCGCGTTGCGCATGGTGGACGGAAAGACATCCATGCTATGGCCGGGAAACTATTCTGTCCGCTCGCAGGATCTCGAGCCCATCTACCACGATGCAGGCCAGTTCTATTGGCTTGACCTGAAACAGTATCCCGGACCCAGCAACATGTTTGACGATAACGCTTACGGGATCGAATATCCTGACCTATTGATGGAAGATATCGACACGCCGGAAGACTGGGAAAAGGCAGAGTTCAAATATCGTTATCTTCTGGAAAAAGGAAAGATTCCAAAGAATTTGAGAGCCAAATCATGAAATATAAGACCGAGCAGGAGGACTTTTGGGCTGGTGAATTCGGTGTCGAATACAGCAAACGGAACTCCAGAGAGGTAACAGTCGCTCCGAACATACGCCTATTCTCTCGCATATTCGAACGCACCCAGGGAATTACTTCGTTAATCGAGTTCGGTTCCAACATCGGAAGTAATCTCACAGCGATTCGGTCACTGCTGCCGCGAGTCGATCTTGCCGCAATCGAGATCAACGAGTTCGCACGGGAAGAGCTTGCGAAGATCGAAGCCTGTCAGGTTTATGCAGAGTCGATTCTCAGTTATTCGTCTGAGAAGAAATACGACATGACGTTGGTCAAGGGAGTTCTGATCCACATCAACCCCGATGAACTGCAGAGTGTCTATAGGAAGCTGTACGATTCGTCGAGACGGTATATCTGCATTGCAGAATACTACAACCCAAGACCCGTGGAAGTCGTCTATCGCGGACATGAGAGAAGATTGTTCAAACGAGATTTTGCCGGCGAGATCATGGATCGCTTCGATGATCTCGCACTCATCGATTATGGGTTCATCTACCATCGCGACCCTGTCTTCCCGCAAGATGATCTAACGTGGTTCCTGTTGGAAAAGCAAGACCGAAAGAGCAAGGCTTAGAGTGTGACGCTCGCGTACCGGCGAAGTTGCGCATCGCCGTCGGAGCGGCTGGAGAACACCGATTATGAAGCTCGCCGACCGCCCGATCGGGCAGGAACACCCACCTTTCGTCGTCGCCGAGATGTCGGGAAACCACAATCAATCGCTGGAGCGGGCGTTGGAGATCGTCGAGATGGCGGCGCGCAGCGGCGTAGACGCGATCAAGCTGCAGACCTACACTGCCGACACCATCACGCTGCCCGTGGCCACTGGTGAGTTCGTCATCGAGGACGAGCAGAGCCTCTGGCATGGTAGAAGCTTACATGAGCTCTATCAGACCGCCCACACACCTTGGGAATGGCACGCGGCGATCATGACGCGCGCGCGTGACCTTGGCTTGGTCGCCTTCAGCACGCCATTCGACGAGACCGCGGTGGATTTCCTGGAGGGCTTGAACACGCCCTGCTACAAGATCGCCTCGTTCGAGAACGCCGATCTGCCCCTCATCCACAAGGTTGCGACCACCGGCAAACCGGTGATCGTCTCCACTGGCATGGCGACACTCTCCGAGCTCGACGCCATGGTGCACACGCTGCGTTCCAATGGTTGCCAAGACATCGTGCTACTGAAATGCACGAGCACCTACCCGGCGACACCGGTCGACAGCCATCTTAGGACGATTCCGCATCTACGGGACCTCTTCGGCTGCGAGGTCGGGCTATCGGACCATACGCATGGCATCGGTGTGAGCGTGGCGTCCGTCGCGCTGGGGGCCAGGGTCATCGAGAAGCACTTCACCCTGAGTCGAGCCGACGGCGGCGTCGACAGCGCCTTTTCGATGGAACCGGACGAGATGACCGCGTTGGTGAGTGAGACCAAACGCGCCTGGCAGGCCTTGGGCAGGATTCACTATGGTCCGACCGACGCGGAGAAGCCCTCGCTCCAGTTTCGACGCTCCATCTACATAGCGGCCGATACGAAGGCAGGCGACGAGCTGACGCGTGAGAACCTGCGCATCGTGAGACCGGGCCTCGGGTTGGCACCGAAACACTACGAGTCTCTCATCGGGCGGCGCGTGAATCGAGACCTCGCCTTGGGAACGGCCATGGCGTGGGAGTATCTCACCTAATTCCGGGGGATTTACGTGGATCGGCTCGTCCAAGAAGGCTTGCGGAGCAAGAAGGATAAGAAGCTGTCTGGAAAAAAGGAATCCTGTAAAGTCAAGCGCTTGTTTTTCGATAGTTACGTTCTCGATTGATCCGCCATGGCTTATCCAAGCGACTTGA
>JANQGF010000278.1 GCA_028277465.1 Chromatiaceae bacterium | reverse complement strand
AGTGGTGCTTCGCGCCCTGTCTTCGCTTGACCCTTGGTCTCGATCACTGTACGGTCAAGCACTTTCAAACTGATTCATCTGCCATTCTCCGACCGGGGCCGCGGGGCATCCAGTGCGCGCTGGAGCGCCGTTTCCCGGCGATCGTCTTGGCGTCGTCCGGACGTCGCACGTGGGTCACCGCTGACGGGTATCGAGCCGGGGGGAGGGGCTGATCGGAGGTCGCTAAGGTGGCACTGACTGGAGCGAAACCCGCGGGGAAGGCGGCATTGGGGGCGGCAGGCGCAGAGCTGAGCGGTGCCGAGATCTTGGTCCAGGCACTGCAAGACGAAGGGGTCGAGTTCGTCTTCGGCTATCCCGGCGGGGCCGTGCTGCACATCTACGATGCCCTGTTCAAACAGGAGTCGGTCAAGCATATCCTGGTTCGTCACGAGCAAGGCGCGACCCATGCGGCGGACGGCTATGCGCGCGCCACGGGCAAGTGCGGCGTCTGTCTCGTCACCTCGGGTCCGGGGGCGACCAATGCCGTGACAGGGATCGCCACCGCCTATATGGATTCCATTCCCATGGTCGTTCTCACCGGACAGGTGCCGACGCCCGTCATCGGCAGCGACGCCTTCCAGGAGGTCGATACCGTGGGTATCACGCGGCCTTGTGTGAAGCACAATTTTCTGGTCAAGGACGTCCGCGACCTGGCCGTGACCATCCGCAAGGCCTTCTACATCGCAACCACCGGCCGGCCCGGCCCGGTGGTCGTGGACATCCCCAAGGATGTGACGGATCCGAATCGGAAGATCCCTTACCATTACCCGCAAGAGATCAAGCTGCGCTCCTACAACCCCGTCGAGAAGGGACATCTGGGTCAGATCAGGCGGGCCGTGGACCTGATGCTCGAGGCCAAGCGGCCCGTCTTCTATACGGGTGGCGGTGTGGTGCTGGGCGAGGGTTCGGCTCAACTCACCGAGCTGGTTCGGACCACCGGCTTTCCCATCACCAGTACCCTCATGGGGCTGGGCGCCTTCCCGATGACGGACGCGCAGTTCATCGGCATGTTGGGGATGCATGGTACCTACGAGGCCAATATGGCGATGCACGAGACCGACGTGCTCATCGCCGTCGGTGCTCGCTTCGATGACCGGGTGACCGGAAAGATCGAGCACTTCTGCCCTCACGCCAGGATCATCCATGTCGATGCCGATCCGGCCTCGATCTCGAAGAACGTCAAGGTGGATGTGCCAATCGTCGGGCAAGTGGCCAATGTGCTGGCGGACATGCTGCGGCTCTACCTCGAGCACAAGCCCAAGTCGGGCGAGGAGCCGCTCGCGGAATGGTGGGCCCAGATCGCCCAATGGCGGACCCTGGACTGTCTCCAATACGACCGTACCAGCGCGGCCATCAAACCCCAGTTCGCGGTCGAGACGCTCTATCGGGTGACCGAGGGCGATCTGTATCTGACCTCCGACGTCGGCCAGCACCAGATGTTCGCGGCCCAGTTCTACCCCTTCGACAAGCCGCGGCGCTGGATCAACTCCGGCGGTCTCGGCACCATGGGCTTCGGCCTGCCGGCAGCGATCGGTGTTCAACTGGCGTTTCCCGATGCGCAAGTGGCCTGTGTCTCGGGCGAGGCCAGCATCCTCATGTGTATCCAGGAGATGGCGACCTGTCAGCAGTATTCGCTTCCGATCAAGGTGGTCTTGCTCAACAACGGCTACATGGGGATGGTCCGGCAGTGGCAGGAGTTCTTCTATGAAAGCCGCTACTCCCACTCCTATGTGGACGCACTCCCCGACTTCGTGAAGCTCGCCGAGAGCTTCGGTCACGTGGGCCTGCGGGTCGACCAGCCTGGACAGCTGGAAGACGCAATGCGGGAGGCCTTCGCCATGCGGGATCGCTTCGTGTTCCTGGACGTGGTGGTGGACCCGACCGAGAACGTCTATCCAATGATCGCGGCCGGTAAGGGGCACCATGAGATGCAGCTCTCGCCGAGCCTCTCCGATCGGGAGCTGGCCTGACGAGTCGAGGCCCCACGGGCGTGGCGTTCGACGCCGAGGCCGAGCACAGGCCTTGGTCGGTCTGCGATGATGCCGCGCGAGAATTGACCCGACACGACAAGAGACCCTATCCCATGAGACACATCATCGCCGTGTTGCTGGAGAATGAGGCCGGGGCGCTTTCGCGCGTCGCCGGTCTCTTCTCGGCCCGTGGCTACAATATCGAATCATTGACCGTCGCCCCGACCGACGATCCCACCCTCTCGCGGATGACCCTGGTGACCCGGGGCAACGACGAGATCGTCGAGCAGATCAAGAAGCAGCTCAACAAGCTGATCGACACGGTGAAGCTGCTGGATCTCTCGGAGGGGTCGCACATCGAGCGTGAGATGATGATGGTCAAGGTCCGCGCTGTGCGCGAGGATCGCGAGGAGCTCAAGCGGCTCGCAGACATCTTCCGCGCCAAGATCATCGATGTGACCGACACCAGCTATGTCGTCGAGTTGACAGGCGCCTCCAAGAAGCTCGATGCCTTCATCGATGCCCTGCCCGGCGGGCTGATCATCGAGGTCGTCCGGTCCGGCCCGACTGGTATCGCGCGGGGCGAGAAGGGGCTCACGCTGTCGGCCGGGTGATCGCCCCTCCCCAATTTCGGCCAGCGCGAATCTGCCCCTGGCCATGGGTCGACAGGCCCTCAAGCATTAGGATGCACTGAATGACCATCAACCTTTATTACGACAAAGATGCCGACCTCGCCCTGATCCAGGGGAAGCGAGTGGCCATTATCGGCTATGGCTCGCAGGGGCATGCCCATGCCAATAATCTCAAGGAATCGGGCGTTCCCGTGACCGTGGGTCTACGTCCCGGATCCGCCTCGGCGGCCAAGGCGGCCAACGCCGGTCTCGAGGTCAAGTCCATCGAGGAGGCGGTCAAGGATGCCGATGTCGTGATGATCCTGGCGCCGGACGAGCATCAGGCCGCGCTCTACCGCGAGCAGGTTGCACCGCACATCAAGGAGGGGGCCGCGCTGGCCTTCGCCCATGGCTTCAACATCCATTTCGGCCAGATCACCCCGCGCGAAGACCTGGATGTCATCATGATTGCCCCCAAGGGGCCAGGTCATCTGGTCCGTTCCACCTATACCCAGGGCGGTGGTGTGCCCAGCCTGATCGCGGTCTACCAGGATGCGACGGGCCAGGCCCGCGAGATCGCGCTCGCCTATGCCTCTGCCAACGGCGGCGGCCGCGCCGGGATCATCGAGACCAGTTTCCGTGAGGAGTGCGAGACCGACCTGTTCGGCGAACAGGTGGTGCTCTGCGGTGGCCTCACCTCCCTCATCCAGGCCGGCTTCGAGACCCTGGTCGAGGCCGGCTATGCCCCCGAGATGGCCTATTTCGAATGTTTGCATGAGGTCAAGCTGATCGTCGACCTCATCTACGAAGGGGGCATCGCCAATATGCGTTACTCCATCTCGAACACCGCCGAGTATGGCGACCTGACGCGCGGTCCCCGCATCATCGACAGCGACACCAGGGCGGAGATGAAACGCATCCTCGCCGAGATCCAGTCCGGGCAGTTTGCCAAGGAGTTCATCTTGGAGAACCAGGCGGGGGCGGCCTCTCTGAAGGCCATGCGCCGACTCGGTGCCCAGCACGAGATCGAGGCCGTCGGCGAGCGTTTGCGCGACATGATGCCCTGGATCCAGGAGAAGAAGCTGGTCGACAAGTCGCGCAACTGACTTGGTTCGGGTGCATGGACCCTCCCGCCCGGTCTTCTTGGCCACACAATGTCGGGCGCGGGGCCCTGTTCTGCTGCCGGTCATCAGCCTAACTGATCACGGATCTTGTTGAGCAGCTCGGCCGGGCCGCTGGTCTTGCAGAGATAATCCGTTGCTCCAGCAGCGAGCATCGCCGAGGCCGCACCTGGGGTGTCGTCCATGGAAAGGCAGATGATGCGGATCCCTGGCCACAGCTCATGGATCACGCGGGTGGCCTCCAAACCGCTCATCTTTGGCATCGAGTGGTCCATCAGGATGAGGTCTGGACGCAAGCGTTCGGTGAGCTCGATGGCATCGAGCCCGTTGGACGACTCGCCGATAACGCAGAGGTCCGGTTCACCCGCGAGCAGGGTCGAGAGTCCGCGGCGCATGAGGGCATGGTCGTCCACCAGAAGGATGCGCAGGCGGTCGCGCTCTCCCGCTGCCCGCTCGGGTGAGGCCGCGGATTCGGCGGGGGGATCCGTCGCTTGCCTCAGGGCACTGCTCTTCGTTCGAGCGCCAACCCCGGGTGGTGCTCCGATCGGTGCAATCAGTCGGATTCGAGTGCCCCTGCCGCTCGTGCTCTCGATCTCGACGGTCCCGCCAAGCAGACTCAGGCGCTCGCGCATCGCGAATAGCCCAAGGCCGCTGCTCGGTTGCTCGATATCCGAGATGGCGCGGGGTGGGATTCCGATCCCCTGGTCGCGAACGATCACCACCAGGTCCTTCCTGTTCAGCTGGGTCAGCTCGACCTCGGCCTGCCTCATCTTGGCGTGCTTGACCACATTGAAGAGCGCCTCCCGGGTCGACTCGAAGAGTGCCATTCGAACCTGCTCGCCCTGTGGCGAGACCCCTTCATCCAGCGTGAGACGAATGCTCAGCCCATGGGTCTTCTCCATCCTCTTGGCAAGCCACGAGAGCATGGCGCCCAGACTCGTCTCAGGTAGGAGGGGCGGACTCAGTTCGACCGCGAGCGTCTTCGTCTCCGTGATCGAGCGGTCGAGCAGCGTCGCGATCTCTTGGGCCGTGCCGCGCTCGGCTCCTTCGAGGTTGTCGCGAAGCAGCTGCAAGCGCAAGCTCGCGGCGACAAGTAGCTGCTGCAGGTGATCGTGCAGCACTTTGGCAAGGCGCTGCCGTTCTCGCTGCTCCGCCGAGGTCAGTTGGGACGCGAGCCGCGCCAGTTGCTCGACGCGTTGCTTCAGTTCATTGCGTGAACGCTGCAACGCCCATTCGGTCTCCTTGAGCTGGGTGATGTCGGTCGTGGTGCCCCGGTAACCGAGAAACTCGCCTTCCTCGTCGAACCGAGGCAGGGCGCTGGTCAGTGTCCAGACGGGATCTTCGCCCTCGGACAGACGCATCCGCAAGACCAATTGACGAAAGGAGCCTCGCGATCGGAGCGTGTTTCGCAGGAGATCGAGACTGGCGCGTGGTTGTCTCGGGACCAAGTAGCTTCGCCACGTCCTGCCGGATTGACCGTGACGCCTCGTCAAGATCTTCCCGCCGAGACGGCCGGTCACCTCCAGTAGCCGACCCTCGGCATCCATTTCCCATAAGAGGTCGTTCGAGACCTCTGCGAAATTGCGAAAACGGGCGAGGCTGTTGAGACGGGCGTGGGAAAGTGTGCCCGTAATCAGTCCAGAGGCCGCCAGGGCGGCCATCGTGAGCTGATACTGGAAGGCGAGCTCCGGCTGACCGAAGACCAGGACCATGGCGACGATGCCCAACTCGCAGAGAAAGAGGATCAGCACCGTGGCCCGTATCTTCTGCTCTGCCAGGATCCAGCCCAGCATGGGGATCAGAAAGAGGAGCATGAAGGGATAGAGCTGTTGCTCCCAGACATGCGGCAATACCCAGAAGAGCGCCAGCGGAATCACGCCGGTGAGTCCCATCTGATGGAGCGAGGGGGTTGCCCGTAGCGGGGCCTTTGCAACCTGGGACGGCGGGTACGGCGATTGGCCCGCGCGCAAGCGTTGAACCGGAGCGACGGCCAGGATCAGGGTCAAGGGGGCGAAGGTCGCCGCGCCGATGAACTCGCTGAGCCAGAGCTCGAACATGAGGTCGGACCAGGACTGGTGGCCATCCAGGAAGCCGACGGCCTGATTCAACTGGGTCATGGTCACTGCGGAAAAGAGGCTACCGAAGCCGATGCCGGCGAGAAGGATCATGACTTGTCGCGGATCGCCGAAGAGGTCTCGGGCGGCCTGTCCATTGCGGGTGTTATGGCGCAGGAACAAAGCGACCAGCGCGTAGCCCAGCGGGTTCAGCAGTTCGGCCAACAGGAACTGTGGCCATTGATCCCCTTGCTCGAGGGAGAGTGTCGCGATGAGCGCGGCGAGGATCGGCAGGGGCAAGGCGCGCACGCCGAGCAGGAGAAGGACGCCAAAGGTGAGACCGGCTGGGGGATACCAGAGATTGACCCCGATCGAGAGATTCAGCCAGGCGGTACCGAACCAAAGGAGGATCCAGGCGGTGATGAAGGTGAATGCCAGGGTCGCCTTCTGCTTGTAAGTCATGGTGCAGAGCCACGAAACCAGTAGCGTCCAGGGACGGAGCGT
The DNA here is from genome assembly GCA_028277465.1 of Chromatiaceae bacterium. Taxonomy (GTDB): domain Bacteria; phylum Pseudomonadota; class Gammaproteobacteria; order Chromatiales; family Chromatiaceae; genus JANQGF01. The sequence goes on along the minus strand of JANQGF010000278.1, from coordinate 1,036 downwards.
GGGTTTTCTGGAGCCTCCATGTTCGCTTGCCGCCGATCACCACGCGGGTCGCGATAGCGGATCGGGCTCGAGGTCCGGAAGATGGGGTAGTCGAGCCCATTGGCATGCTAGCCTGCGGAGGCGGCTAGCGTCGAGCGGAGGATCGATGAAGTCCTTTGCTGCAGGGACGCGACCAGACGTTCAGCGACTTCGGCGGAACGCATTTCAACCTGGGGCGTTTCAGGTGCCGAGGGGCAAGGTCTCCCGAATGCGGTCCGCTGCAAGCGGGGCCTCTTCGATCGGACCGTGCCTCTCGGGTTCTGGTCCGGTCTTCTCGCCGCGGGACACGCCCTTGTGCGCCGCGGGAATGGCGCGAGCGGCACGCTGCAAGAGCTCCCGAGGCTCGATGCCGTCCTGAGGATAGAGCGCGCAACCCAGACTGACGCTCAGTCGGATGTTGACCCCCTTGATCGGGATGGGTCGAGACGACTGGTACCGGAGCCGCTGCATGACGCGCGACACCTTGGTCTGACCGAGGACCTCTTCCAGGATCAGACCGAACCTCCCTGGATCGAGGCGAACCGCCAGGTCGCGCTTGCGCAGACCAGATTGCAGTCGTTCAGTGAAGATGTGGAGCACCTGACCCATTGCGCCTTGACCCCATTCCTGGCCGATCGGATCGAGATCATGGAGATCCAATAGGAGGACTGCAAAACAGAGCCGATGGCGGCGATGACGCCTGATGACCGCACCCAGCCGCTCGATGAAGAGGTCTCGATGGATTGGTGCGGCCGTCGGTTGCTTGTCGGGGCCCTCGGTCCAGTGGTCTGCCGGTTCACTGAGCCCAGGTGGCAAGCTCAGATCGAGCCTGCACTGGGGCGCCGGGTCGAGGGCACAACCTGAGAAATCGAGGGCGTCCATCTTGTTCTTGTCACCTGCGCGAATAGATCCGCCTCGCGCCGTTTCCCGATGAAGCCCTCCTTAGGCGATTTCTGTCAATTCTCATCCCACCTGGCTGGTCTTGACGCCCGCCTTCTGCGTCGCGCCAGCAGTCACA
>JANQGF010000148.1 GCA_028277465.1 Chromatiaceae bacterium | reverse complement strand
GGTTCACTGCCGCATAGGCAGCTCAGAAACGCGAGGGAGAGGTCGCCGCCGTGATTCGCGAGTTCACTGCCGCATAGGCAGCTCAGAAATCTTGAGAAGTATCTTTGGCTCTCCCGGATTTCAGGTAGTGTACGTTACAATACTATCAACAGCTTACTGAGCCGCACACGCTTGAAGCCTATTCGAGCCCACTTCATTCCTGAGTTTTCGCATGATCGATCCAGAGCAATTTCTTCACGCGCTTGGTCTCTCTGACATCGCCATCGAGCGTGTTGTTTTCGAGGAAGGCAACGTCCTTAAGATCGACGTCACGAGCGTCAAGGCGGGGTGCCAATGCCATCGCTGCGGGTCTTGGATCGAGGACTTCTTTGCCTTGGGTGAGGAGATCAGCCTGCGTCATTTGCCGATGTTTGGTCATCAGGTCTTCATTGTCCTGCGTCCCAAGCGTTACCGCTGCCCGCACTGTGAAGGTCGCCCAACGACCACGCAGCCACTGGACTGGGATACGCCGCGCAGCCGGATGACGAAGGCGTTTGAGCAGGAGGTGTTGCTGTCCTTGATCAATAGCACCGCTGAAGATGTCAGCCGCAAGCAGGGGCTCGGCGCGGATGCGATTGAGGGAATCTTGGATCGTCACGTGGCTGAGCAGGTCGATTGGACAGGCGTTGCACAGTTGCCGATCCTTGGAATCGATGAAATTGCCTTGAGGCAAGGGCATCGCGACTTCGTTACGATCGTCAGTGCCCGCCTCGGCGATGGTCAACTGACTATCCTGGCCATTCTCGCCGACCGCACCAAGGCCACGGTCGAAGCCTTTTTCAAGAGCATTCCTAAGCGCTTACGGCGTACCGTCGAGCTGGTCTGCGCGGATCTGCACGCCGGCTTCCTGAGTGCGGCGAAGGCCGTCTTTGGCCGCCGGGTCGCCGTCTGCGCCGATCGCTTTCACATCGCCAAGCTCGATCGTGATGGCGTCGAATCCTGGCGCAAAAAAGAGAGGCGTCGCCTCAAACGCGAGCTGCCGAAAACCGCGTATGACGCGCTGAAGAACGTCCATTGGATTCTGCGCAAATCCGACGCCGACCTCAGTGCCGATGAGCGCCGCATTCGCCAGCGCGTCTTTGACTTATCGCCCAAGCTTGCGCAGGCCCATGCCCTCAGTGAGGCGCTGACCGCCCTCTATGAGGCGCCACTAACGAAAGGACAAGGCAAGCGCCGGCTGCGCGCCTAGATGCGGCGTGTCACCAGCAGTGGACTGAGCTGTTTCAATCGCTTCATCAAGACACTCACCACCCATCTTGAGATCATTAGCAACTATTTCCTCAGCCGCCAAACGAGTGGCTTTGTCGAAGGCCTCAATAGCAAAATCAAAGTGCTCAAGCGGCGCGGTTATGGCTTCACCAATCGCAAGCGGCTTTTTCAGAGGGTGTACATTGATCTGCACGGATACGCCCTGTTCGGCTAGCCGATGCCAATCGATCAATGACTTGGCTCTCGTGCGCTCAGCCTCATTTTGAGACCTCCGTGTGCGGATAATTTGAGTTTAAGTAGCTGTTATAGAATCATTTTTTAGATCACCTGAATTCCTGGAGAGCCGGGACGCGATTTAAAATTTCATATTTTTCATAGCTTAAACCGCGCTTGCTCCGGCAGTCGTCGAGTTTGCCAAGACCGATCCAACCCAGAAACATCGCATACCGCGCTGGGCGCGGTTTAGCGATCGCCGTTCGACCACTCGGCGTCGATCAGCGTCTGCTCCTCGGCCACAACGAGTGCAGCCCCCGCGCCGATTCGGTCGAGCACCGCGGAGATGGGATCGCCCTCGCCGCCAGCAGGGACATAGCCTTGCGCCCCCGGATCGGTCGCGACGATCTCCTGCTCGACCAGGGTATCCAGGTCCCAGCGGCCGTCGCCGCCACGGCATGCCAATCCCAACTGGACCGTCGCTCCCTGGCGGATCTCGAACTCGCGGCACGGCCGCGAATCGCCTGACCGATAGGTCGCGAGCGGCGTGACCGACGTCTCTGTATCGTCGGAGATCAGCGGAGTCCCGCTCGGCAATGTTTCCAAGGCTTGCTGCAGCACCCTGTTGTCAACGATCCCGAGCCCGTTCGGCCCGCTCGGTACCAACAGCGAGACCGTGCCGACGGCGCCGATGGCGAGCACGATGCTGGCGGCCGCGGCCCAGCCGAGGCCGAGGCCAGTGCGGGGCCTCGCGGCCGCAGCCCGCGGACGCAACGGTATGACTGGAGCAACCGGTGTCGGTCCCTGCAATGTATCCAACAGGCGTTGCGGCACAGGCTGCTCCAAGACCTCGTCGAGCCCCTGGCGCAGCAGGGCGTTCGTCGAGCGGATCTGCTCCACCAGTTCGCGTACCTGCGCGTCGCTCTCCAGACGCGCCTCGACACGCGCGGCTTGCTCGGAATCGAGCTCGCCGTCGACATAGGCCATCAGCAGCTCGTAATCGGGATGCGTCGTCATCGGTCAGCGCCCTCCCGCAAGTCGTCCGTCCGCCGAGTCGCCGAGCAACTCGTGCAGCCGCAGCCGAGCACGTGCCAAGCGGCTCATGACGGTACCGATCGGGATCTCCAACAGGTCTGCGGCTTCCTTATAGGAGTATTGCTCGACGCCGACCAGCGTCAACACGGCCCTCTGCTCCGGCGGCAGCCGTTCCAGCGCCTCGGTCACTTGCGATAGCATCATCTTGCCCTCTCCAACACGATGCGCCCCGGGATCCGCGGCTGCCTCGATCTCGCTCGGATCGGCCGCATGCCCGCGGCGCTTGGTGCGCCGGATCTCATCGATACGCGTCGTTTGCACGATGCGAAACATCCAGCTATCCAAGCGGGTGCCCGGCCTCCACTGATGCAGTCGGTTCAGCGCCCGCTCGCAGGCGGCCTGCACCAGATCGTCCGCATCCTCCGGATTTCCCGTGAGACCCAGTGCAAATCGCCGAAGCCTGGGTAACAATCTGATCAGCTCTGCCCTTGTCTCATCGCTCATCAGCCGACTTTCCGCTTGCATTGATAACGCTGCCGCGCGCAAGTTATTGCCACATGCAAACTCAGATCGACGGTGCCATCGCCAAGATGCCCTCGGTTGGGGGGCGGCGAGCGCGCAGGCAGCTTGGGCGGGAGTCGCAGCCGGCGTACAGCCATACCGACACGCGCAGCGCCTGCTGGAGAGTACCGATGGGATCATATCGTATCCTCTGGCTCGAACGGAAAGATGCCGCAACACCCACTCCAGGAGCCGCCATCGGCGCCCGGATACAACCCCCGGGACTTGGGCGCATCCTGTTGCGTGGCCTCAGGACTACCCGCTTAGGACCGCTCGACTATGCTCCCGAGAAGATACTTGGCCACCCTCATGATCGTCTTGTGTGTCTACCTGACCTCAATGGTGGGCTGGACCTGGTGGGCCGACGCCGTGATGCCGACGGCCTCGGCGGCGGACGATGACGACGATGACGACGACGATGACGACGACGATGATGACGACGATGATGACGGGCAGCTCGAGCAGGAGTTTCAGAGCGCCGAGCTTCTATCCCTCGCCGACGGCGAGCCTTGGGTGTCGCGTGAGATTATCGGTCTCGATCTGACGCAGCAGGACATCGCGACGCTTCGGCAACTCGGCTTCTCGGTCATCCGCTCGTTTCGATTGACTCAGGTCGGCGTCCGCAGCACGCGGCTCGACGTCCCCCGCGGTCTGGACGAGACCGACGCCCTGGAGTTGGCCCGCGACAACCTGTCGCACCGCGTCTTCACACTCAACCACGTCTACCGGCTCGCGACCTCAGCCTGCGTCGGCGAGCGCTGTGTACCGCATCGTCTCATCGCCTGGCCCGAGCCCCAGCTCGGCTCCTGTCGGACAGCCGTCAGAATCGGCATGCTCGATACCGCCGTCGACCAAGGAGAAGCGGGACTCGGCTTGCTCACCTTCCATTTCGCACGCTTCACCGATGCCACGCGGGATTCCGACAGCAGTCACGGCAGTGCGGTGGCCGGACTCATTGCCGGCAAACCCGAACGCGGCGTTCCTGGGCTTCTGCCGGCAAGCACCCTCTACTCGGCGGACGTGGTCAGTACCGACCGCTCCGGCAACCCCTATGCGACCGCAGAGGCCATGGCGCGTGGAATCGACTGGCTGCTCGACAAATCGCTCAACGCCATCAACATCAGTCTGAACGGCAGCGCAAATCAATTGGTCGAGTTGGCCGTCGATCGCACTGCAGCCTTGGGTATTCCCGTGCTCGCCGCCGTCGGCAATGAAGGCAACGACAGCGAGCCGTCCTATCCCGCCGCGTACCCGTCAGTGATCGCGGTGACGGCAGTGGACGCCAGACGCCGCCTCTACGGCAGCGCCAATCGTGGCGAATACGTCGCGCTTGCTGCCCCCGGCGTAAACGTGTGGACCCCATCGAGCGGCGGTGAGTATCGCACCGGCACCTCCTTTGCGACGCCCTTCGTCACCGCCGTGGCGGCGCTACTGCATCACCGCGGCGCCGTCGCCCCCGACACGCTCGAGCGGACGCTCGCCGAGCGCACGCTGGACTTGGGTCCCCCAGGGCGCGATCCGCTGTTCGGATGGGGCCTGATCCAAGGCGAGGGGCTCTGCCGCTGATCGGGACGGGCCCCAGGCTCGGCCCCAACCACATCTTGCAGGTCCGCTCGAAGTCGACACGCGACAAAGCAGCCCGCAGCCCGCAGCCCGCAGTTGCACACTACGCTCGTTCGGCTGGCAGCACATTTCCCGCGCACCATGTCTCGACCCCGGAATAAGGGGCACCGTCGATCGTTGTATTCCCCAAAGGCCAGCGCATACGGCAACGAGGCTCGACTCCGATCCGCATGCACGGCCAAACCGGTCTTCATCCTGGCTTCAACGAACGACAAGAAGAGACCAATCCCATGAGCCCGTCTTCGATCGATCGTGTTGGCGAATTCTCCTTGGTCCGGCGCGCGGCCCATGGTCCGGGCACAGTGGCCGCGTGGCTTGCGCTGCCGGATCGACCGAACCCCCGCGCCATCCCACTGGTAGCGGTTCACGGCATCCGACGTGGCTCCCGGAGCCAAGCCTTCCACTTCGCCGAGGAGGCAGCGAGATCCGGCCGAGTCGTCATCGCACCGCACTTCTCGACGAAGCGGTTCGTGGGCTACCAACGCGCCATCATGCCCGAGCGCGCGGACCTCGCGCTGCTCGAATTGCTGAACCGCATCGCCGGCGAGGGGACTTGCGATACCAGCCGCGTGGCGCTGTTCGGCTATTCCGGCGGCGCGCAGTTCGCGCACCGTTTTGCCCTGTTCTATCCGCACCGGATCGCGTCCCTTTCCACGCTTGCGGCAGGCTGGTACACCTTTCCGGACGACATGCCTTATCCCTACGGTCTGGCGCCGCCCAAGGACCGCGATACGCCTTGGCTCTCCTCGATGGCGAGCGGTCTGGACCGTTTTCTGAAGCTGCCGATTCAGGTGCTGGTCGGAGAGCACGATAACACCCCGGACGTCAATACGCGCCGCAATCGGCGTGTCGACCGGCAGCAAGGCACCGACCGACGCGTACGGGCCACACGCTGGCATCAAGCGCTGGTGGAAGCGGCCAGCGCACGCGGCATCCAACCGCGCTCAGCGCTTCATATCCTTCCCGATTGCGGTCACGACTTCGGTGAATGCGTCGACCAAGGCGGGGTAACGCGTTTGGTGTTGGGCGTCTCGTCCGCATCGCCGACCCCGGCCATGCCCGCGACGCGTCGTGCGTCCGCTCCCTGACCGATCAAGGTTCGAGACTGCAGCTCCACTCCACGATAGAGGTACTGAAGACCATGTCTAAGCAAGTCACGACCAATGTGAAGGAGTTCCTGGCATCGGCGAAATGGGCCTTTGCCACACGCCGTGTTGCGCGTGCGGATGCCGTCCAGCTGATGTGCCCCGCGTCGCAGGCCGTTTCCGGCGATCTGGTGCTGGCACGGGTTGCCCATATCGGGTCGCACCAACGGGTGCAGTTGACCGAGGGCCGTCCGTCCACCCTTTACCCGGGCGACCTGATCGTCGCGGCTTGTGGCGCCCGTTACGCGACCGATCAGTTCGAGGGCGTGGCCCAGATCGATCCGAACGGGACCGATCTGCTCGCCGGGGGCGGTTGTCTCGGCATCATGCGCGTGCGCAACGGCAAGATGCGCCAACCGACGCGTGTCGTGCCCCTGGGGCTGCTCGGCAATGCGAACGGGGAGGTGATCAATCTGGACCGTTATGCCCTGCCGGCCAAGCGCACCCGGACCGATGCCTGCGTGATCGGTGTCATCGGCGCCTCGATGAACGCGGGCAAGACGACCGCCGCCGCAGCGTACATCCGGGGCCTGCGCGCAGCCGGATTCCGCGTCGGTGCGATCAAGGCCACCGGCACCGGGGCCTTCGGCGACTTCAATGCCTACCTGGACGCGGGGGCGCACTGGGTCGGCGATTTCACCTGCGCGGGGATGGTGTCGACCTACCGGCAACCGATCGACCGGATTGAGCAAGCCTTGGCAACACTCATCGGCACGGCAACGGAGGCGGGCTGCGAAGTGCTGGTCATCGAGCTCGCGGACGGCGTTCTACAAACCGAGAATGCGGCCCTGTTGCGGCGACCGGAGGTGCGCGAGCAGTTCTCAGGCTTCCTGTACGCGGTGTCCGATGCCCTGGCGGCCCTCGGTGGACAAACGGCGCTGCGCCAGCTCGAGATCGAGCCCCTCGCGCTGGCGGGACTGATCACCACCTCGCCGCTCAACGTGGCGGAGGCGAAGGCGGCGACCGGCTTGCCGGTGCTGTCCAAGGAGGAGCTGACTGACCCGCTGGTGGCCGCCGCACTGACGCGGAGCACGAGGCCTTCCTGCCCGGATCAGTTGGCGGCATGAGCGCGATGCCTGCCATCGTCGGCGAGCTCCGCTGGCTTCGATTGACCGCCCTGATCTGCCTGGCCCTGTGCCAGGCGGGCGCCGCTGGGGCGGCCGCGCTCGCCACCCGCGCGGCCTTCGCCGCGTTGCATCGGCCCGGCGACGACCTGCCGCTCGCCGCGATCGGGGCAATCGCCGGTGCCGGCGTCGCGCTCGCCGCCCTGCGTTGGAGCGAGCGCATGGTCGCTGAGCAGCTGGGCCAGGACTATGTGGCGGCGCTGCGCATCCGGCTCTTCGATCATGTCGCCCACTTGCGGGCGAGCGATGTGGCCAAGCGGCGAATCGGCACCATGTCGTTGCGCTTCGTGGGGGATCTGGCCGCGGTGCGGGTGTGGGTCAGCCTGGGCATCGGCCGCTTGGTGTCCGCCGCGATCGTCTTGCCGACCCTGCTGGCCGTGCTCTTTGCGCTCGATCGCAATCTCGGCACAGTGTCGGCACTGGTCTTCGGCTGCGCGATCCTCGGCATTCTCGGCCTCGGCCCGGCCATGGATCCCGCGCATCGGCGTTTGCGATCCCGGCGGGCGCGGCTTGCAGGCGATGTCGCCGAGCGCCTACCGTACGCGCCGGAGCTCAGGCTGATGGGCCGCCTGCACAAGGAGCGCCAGCAGCTCGTGGACAGCACGCAACGCCTGATCGACGCCTTCATGCAGCGCCAACGGCATGCGGCCCTGTTGAGAGTGATCCCCGATGTCGCCCATGGCATGACGGCCGCCCTGGTGTTGTGGATCGCGCTCGGTAGCCAAGTCGCACCGGCCGTGGCGGCAGGGGCGCTCGCGGCCGTGGCCTTGATGGTACATCCTGTACGGAACCTGTCGGGGACCTGGGACAAGTACGGTGCCTGGGTGAACGCACGCCGTCGCTGCGAGGCGCTGTTGGCACGCCCAACCATGGTGCAGGAAGGAAACGTCGCCAAGACATGGTGCAACGCCGCGCCTCGCGAGGCTGCATCGCGGGTTGCGCTCGAGCGGGTCAGCCGCGGGCCTTTACGCGAGCTGAACCTCATCGTCGAGCCCGCAGAGAAGGTCGGTATCTGCGGCGTCAACGGTGCCGGCAAGACCATGGTCCTGGCGCTCTGTGCCGGACTGGAGGTACCCGAACACGGCGAGGTGCGGATCGCCGAATGCCCGCCGACGGACATGTCGGACGCCGAACTGCAACGCCTGATCGCGTACGCCGGCCCCCGCTCGCCCGTGCTTGCCGGCAGCCTCAGACGCGCGCTGACGCTCGGCCTGCGGCGGCGACCCGCCGACGACATCGTCATCTCGCAGGCACGGCGGTTCGGTCTCGAGCCGACGCTCGCACGGGTCGGCGGCCTGGACGGACGCATCGCCGAAGGTGCGAGAAACCTGTCCACCGGGGAGTATCGGCGTCTGTTGCTGACGCGTGTCGCTCTCGGCAATGCCCCGGTGCTCTTGCTCGATGCGCCGGACGCAGGGCTCGATCAGAAGGGGATGGCCCAGTTGCGCCGGTTCTTGCGCGAGCGCGAGGCCACCATCATCCTGACGACTCACGACTGGTCCCTACTCGGCGCGATGGACAGAGTATGTCTGCTGCAGGACGGACGTTGTGTGGAAGCGGGGTCTCCGGCCCAGTTGCAGGCAGACGACGGCCCGACGGCACGGCTGTTCGACCTCGATGGCCGCGGCACCTGCGGGATGTCCCGATGAGACGCTGGCCGCTCGTATCCTTTATCGAATCCATCCAGGCGAGGGTGCAATTCAGCTTCTGAGCAGGGAAACGGACTTAGGCGATTGCCGGAAATTCTCATGCCAGATGGCGCCGGATTGGCGTCTGCCTTCAAGGAGCGTCGGCAGGAGCATCGCCGCGC
>JANQGF010000079.1 GCA_028277465.1 Chromatiaceae bacterium | reverse complement strand
AGAGATGGCAACACTCAACATCCGGCGACGACGGCTATGCCCCGAACTGAACTATACCATCAGACCAAGAAATCGGGAATTAATTAATGGACGCCTACTTGGTGCAGAAGGCCCCGCCTGGGCTCGCCGATCGCTGCGGCTGCACCGCGGCCTTCCCCTCGATCCTGGGTGTGCTCCTCTGTGACCCCTTGGCTCACCATCGTCGGCATCGGCGAGGAGGGTCTTGCGGGGCTCGGCGACGAGGCACGACGAGCGATCGCCGAGGCCGTGGTCCTCTTCGGCGGCAAGCGTCACCTGGCGCTGACCCCGGTGCGGCCAGGTCAGGAACGCATCCAGTGGCCGCACCCCTTCGCTGCCGCCTACGAGTTGCTGCTCCAACGTCGCGGGACGCCAGTCTGCGTGCTTGCCAGCGGCGACCCCATGTGGTTCGGGATCGGCGGCAGTCTGGGTCAACGTCTGGCGGCTGAGGAGATGCGCGTACTGCCTGCCGTCTCGTCGATCTCGCTGGCGGCTGCCCGGATGGGTTGGGCGCTCCAAGAGGTCCGCGTTCTCCCGGCTCATGGCCGCCCCATCGACGCGGTGAGACTTCACCTTGGCCAGGGGGTCCGCTTGCTCCTGCTCTCGGCCGATGGGCAGACGCCCAACCGGTTGGCCGCACTCCTGGATACGAGCGGCTATGGCGAGAGCCGGCTATGGGTGTTCGAGCGGCTCGGCGGCCCGGCCGAGCGTCGAATCGAGGGCCGCGCGTCTCAATGGCCTCCGGTCGACTGCGATCCGCTCAACCTGATCGCGGTGGAATGCCGGGCGGGGGCGGGCTGCCAGCCGCTGTCGCGCCGTTGCACCTTGGCCGACGACGCCTTTCGCCACGACGGTCAACTGACCAAGCGCGATATCCGCGCGGCGACCCTGGCTCGGTTGGCCCCGATGCCCGGCGAACTGCTGTGGGACGTGGGTGCCGGATGCGGCTCCATCGGCATCGAATGGATGCGCGCCGACAGGGGTTGTCGCACCCTGGCGATCGAACCCGACGCGTCTCGAGGTCTGCTCATCGAGCAGAATCGGCTGGCCCTCGGCGTCCCCGACCTGGTCCTGGTCGCGGGACGCGCACCCGAGGCACTGGCGGGACTGGAGCCGCCGGATGCGGTCTTCATCGGCGGCGGTCTCACCGCCGACGGGGTTGCCGCGGCCTGCTGGGAGGCGCTTCGGCCCGGCGGCCGTTTGGTCGCCAATGCGGTCACGGTCCAGAGCGAGGCCTTCCTGGCCCAGTTGCGCGGGCGGATCGGCGGCGAGCTGACACGTCTCTCGGTGGCGCACGCCGAGCCGCTCGGTCGCTTCGACGGCTGGCGCACGGCCATGCCGGTCACCATCCTGACGGCCTTCAAAGGGGAGTGATCGGATAGAGTTCGACGAACCTCAGCGACAGATCCACCGCTGTGAGGTGCTTGGTGAGACCGCCGACCGAGATGCGATCGACACCCGTCTCGGCGATGTCGCGGATGGTCTCCAGCGTCACCCCGCCCGAGGCCTCCAGCCGCGCCCGGCCGGCGTTCAAGACGACCGCGCGGCGCAGATCCTCGAGTGAGAAGTTGTCGAGCAAGACCTGCTGTGCCCCAGCTTGCAGCGCTTCCTCCAGTTGCTCCACGGATTCGACCTCGATCTCGATCTCGACACCGGATTCCAGGTCACGGGCCGCATCCAGTGCCGCTCGAATCGAGCCCGCCGCCAGGATATGGTTTTCCTTGATCAGGATGGCATCGAAGAGCCCCAAACGGTGATTGTGACAACCGCCGCAGAGAACCGCATATTTCTGTTGCACCCGCAGGCCCGGCAGCGTCTTGCGGGTATCCAAGACCTGGGCCGACAACCCAGCGACGGCGTCGGCAAACCGCCGCGCGCGGGTGGCCGTGCCGGACAGGGTCTGCAGATAGTTCATCGCCGTGCGCTCGCCGGTCAGCAGGGTACGGGCGGCACCTTCGAGCAGACACAGCCGCTGGCCTGGTGCGATGTGGTCGCCGTCGCTCGCCTCCCAATGAAGACGCGTCGCTGGATCGAGCGACCGGAAGACCGCTGCGAACCAGGAACAGCCGCAGAGGATCGCCGGCTCGCGCGTAATGAGCTCGGCGTGCGCCCGCTGATCCGCGGGCAAGAGGGCTGCGGTCAGGTCGCCGTCGCCCAGGTCTTCATCGAGCGCAGCCCGCACCTGGGACTCGATCACTGAGCGATCGGGCAGGGAGCGACGAAGATCCGCGCGGAGATGGGTCATTGGATCGGCAGATGGGTTCGGCATGGCGTCACTGTGGATTGCTGCGTGGCATCAAGAGGGTACAAGAGGGTAGGATGGATGGTCGAGAACGCAAGAAGACCGACTACAGGCGATGGTGTTTGACCGAGAGAGAAAGGGCCAGCCACCGACGGAATCCGACCTTCCAGCCATCGACGCTCAGGGTTGGCTCCTCGGCGCGCCGAGACGTCCCTCGCCAAATTGCGACGCCCGGCCGCCGGATACCCTGATCGATCTGCTCGTGATCCACAGCATCAGTCTGCCGCCCGGCGACTTCGCGGGCCACTGGATCGACGACCTCTTCATGAACCGACTCGATCCGCATGCCCATCCCTATTTTGCCAGCATCGCGGGGACGCCTGTCTCCGCGCATCTGCTGATCCGGCGGGACGGTCAGCCGATCCAGTATGTCTCCTTCGAGCGAAGGGCCTGGCACGCCGGCGTCTCGAGCTTCCAGGGGCGCGAGCGCTGCAATGATTATTCGATCGGGGTCGAGCTGGAAGGAACGGAGACGACGCCCTTTACCGATGCGCAATACCGTATCTTGGCCGCTTGCACCCTGTCTCTGCGGGCACGTTATCCGGCGATCACCCCCGAGCGCATCTGCGGGCACAGTGATATCGCCGCGGGCCGTAAGACCGACCCGGGGCCCGCGTTCGACTGGCGGCGTTATCGCGAACTGAGCCGATCATCGAGCGCTGGCGGCCCGACTCCAAGCCGGACGCATCCCTGAATGGAAGCAGAAGGTGTGCGATCCGAGGCGCATCTGGGGTCCCTTCACGCATCCCCACCGGCCCTCCGGTGCCATGTTTCCCGGAGGATCCCAGCCTACACTCTGGTCGAGAATGTCGATGGATTGACCAGATCGAGGTTGGTCAGCCTCATGACCACTCCGAGCCGAAATCCGCACTGAAGGCGGTCGATAGGACGACCTCGAGCCCATCTCAATTGCTTGATACCGATGATATTTTCTTCGGTGATCATCGATGCCTATGGCCACCATCGAAACATACGATCCCTGATTTAACTCCGTTGCCTTGTGCAGTGGCCGAGTCTCTCCTAGAGTTCAGGAAACTTTTGTCGCGGTCCAAGCTCGATTTGTTGGCGAGCACGCTGGCGAAAACCATACTATGGTGCTAGGATTTTTCCCAAGGTATCCAACTCAGGTATCAGAACAATGACCAAAGACTTCTCTCTCATGCCAACTGGTACGATCGAGGCCTACATCAGCAGCGCTTATCAGATTCCAGTCCTGACCGCGGAGGAGGAGAGGTCGCTGGCGGTCGAGCTGCGTGACAATGGGAACATGGATGCCGCGCGGCGCCTCGTCATCTCTCACTTGAGATTCGTGATCCGAATCGCCCGCGGCTATCTGGGCTACGGGCTGCCGTTGCCGGATTTGATTCAGGAGGGCTCGGTGGGGCTGATGAAGGCAGTCCGACGGTTCGAGCCCGATATGGGCGTGCGTCTGGTCTCATTCGCGGTCCATTGGATCCGTGCCGAGATCCACGAATATATCCTGCGCAACTGGCGAATCGTGAAGGTGGCGACCACCAAGGCCCAACGCAAGCTCTTCTTCAATCTCCGCAGTTCCAAGAAGCGGCTTGGCTGGTTCACCAAGCAGGAGGTCGATGAAGTCGCGGCCGATCTGGGGGTGAAGCCAGAGGTGGTGCTGCAGATGGAATCGCGTCTCTCCAACCAGGACCTCTCGTTCGACGGTCTGGAGGACGAGGAAGACGATGCCCCCTCGGCACCCTCGACCTATCTGCCTGACGTCAGCATGGAACCGGCGAGGCTCTTGGAGCGCGAAGACACGGAGCGCAATCAGCGCGAGCGTCTTTACGCGGCCCTGCATGGGCTTGACGATCGCAGCAAGACGATCCTCCAGCAGCGGTGGCTATCCGAGAAGAAGCAGACACTGCACGAATTGGCCGAGCAGTTCGGCGTCTCGGCCGAGCGGATCCGCCAGATCGAGAAGAACGCGATGAAGAAGATGCGGCTTCAATTGGAGATCTAAACCGCGCCCAGCGCGGTATGCGATGCTTCTGGTTTGGATCGATCTCGGCAAACTCGACGACTGCCGGAAATGTTCATACCAGATGGCGCCGGATTGAGGCTCGCCTTCAAGGAGCGCCACCAGGAGCATCGCCGGGCGATGTGACTGGTGATGCGACACCGAAGGCGGGCGTCAAGACAAGTCAGATGGGATGAACATTGACAGAAATCGCCTTAAGCCATCTCACGCCACGAGGAGCACACAGATTGGCCTTGAACCGACTCACGCCCCAGACACCCTTTCGCCATGACGTTCTCATCGTCGGGAGCGGCGCCGCTGGCCTGAGCCTCGCGCTACGCCTGCGTGAGGACATCTCCGTGGCACTCATCTCCAAGCGCGAACTCACCGAAGGCAGCACCCTCTATGCGCAAGGAGGCATCTCGGCGGTCCTAGACGCCAAAGACTCGGTCGAATCGCACCTTCAAGACACCCTCAAGGCCGGTGCCGGACTGTGCGAACCGAAGGTGGTGCGCTTCGTTGTCGAACGCGGCCCGGACAACATCCGGTGGTTGCTCGACCAAGGCGTCGAGTTCACGCGAGATGAGGGCGACGAGTCGGCCGGTGGCTACCATCTCACACGTGAAGGCGGTCACACCCATCGCCGAGTCGTTCATGCCGCCGATGCCACGGGCCGCGCGGTCGCCACCACACTCGATGCGCAGGTACGCGCCAAGCCGAGCGTAACACTCTACGAACAGCATATCGCGATCGATCTCATCACCTCCAGGCACCTACCGGGCGACAAGACACACCGCTGTCTCGGCGCCTACATCCTCGACCTGGCGAGCGGGCAGGTCGAGACCTTTCTCGCGCGTTTCGTCGTCCTCGCCACCGGAGGCGCCAACAAGGTCTATCTCTACACCAGTAATCCTGATGTGTCCACGGGCGACGGTATCGCCATGGCCTGGCGCGCGGGTTGCCGGGTCGCGAACATGGAGTTCATGCAGTTCCACCCCACCTGCCTCTATCATCCCGAGGCCCGCTCTTTCCTGATCACCGAGGCACTACGTGGTGAGGGCGCCCGACTCCTGCTCCCCAACGGCGAGCGCTTCATGCCGCGCTTCGATGCGCGCGCCGAACTGGCACCACGCGATATCGTCGCACGCGCCATCGACCACGAAATGAAGCGGCTCGGCACCGACTCTGTCTATCTCGACATCTCGCATCGCTCCGCGGACTTCATCCTCGAGCATTTTCCGACCGTTCACGGCCGCTGCCGGGACCTGGGGCTGGATATCACGCGCGGGCCCATCCCCGTGGTACCGGCAGCACATTACACCTGTGGCGGAGTCATGGTGGACCGCCACGCCCGCACCGATCTACCCGGTCTCTACGCCAGCGGCGAGACCGCTTACACGGGCCTGCACGGTGCCAATCGAATGGCGAGCAACTCACTGCTGGAATGCCTGGTTTACTCCGAATCCGCGGCCCAGGACATCGAACGTCTGCTCAAGCAGTATCCCCATCCGCCCGAGGCGCCCCGCTGGGATGAGAGCCGGTTGACGGAACCCGACGAAGAGGTGGTGGTGACCCACAATTGGGATGAGCTGCGCCGTTTCATGTGGGACTATGTCGGGATCGTGCGCACCACCAAGCGATTGCGCCGGGCCAAACGGCGCGCCGATCTGCTCGCCCAGGAGATCATTGAATACTACAGTCACTTCAGGATCGGCAACGACCTCGTCGAGCTGCGCAATCTGGTGGAGGTCGCCGATCTCATCATCCAGTCCGCATTGCGACGGCGCGAAAGCCGCGGACTGCATTTCACGCTGGACTTCCGCTTCAAGGACCGGACCCAGCGCACCCCGACCATCCTGATCCCGGATAGCTATCAACCGCGCTCAGGCAATTGAGCGCTCAGTCCTTTCCTTGCGATCGTGCCTCTTTCAACCGCGCATGCTAACCAGCGAAAGGGAACAAGGCTACCAAGCGACACAGGTTCGCTCTGGACGCGGTTTCAAGAGTACAACCCACTACAGGACTCAAGTATCATCTGGCCCAATCCTATTGAGCACCGGGCGACATTCGTCGTCGAAAGCGCGCACAAAGCAAGAGACCACTTGCGGGGGCAAGTGGTCTCTGAGAAATCCGCGCAACGCGTCCCGCGAGCCTGGTCTAGTCCTGCCGCGGCGTCTCCCCGACGGAAGAGCCCCCCTCGAGCCCTCGCGAGAACTGAACCCGGTCCTGTTCGATGCCCTGTGAGCCTTGCTCGCGAAGCATCTGCAGATACCCGAGCCGCAGCTTGCATGTCCGAAAGATCTCGTCGTTGCAATGGGGCTCCCGGCACTCATATTCGCAGTAGGCGAGCTCCTCCGGGACCTCTTGAATCCACTTCCTGGAGATAAAACTCCACAGCTCGGAAACCAACCCCTTCTTACTGCCTGAAAGCTGATCCATAAAACGCCCCTCCCGCCCGGCGAAGCCGGAACCAAAAAGTTGGATTCTCGAAAGAAGCGCTCAACTGCATGAATACGCTGACAAATTCGACGCACCTGAGAATTTCTTCGACATCTTGTTCAAGATTTGCGGCGTAAGGGACTAAATCGATAAATCAATCCCTAAAGCTAACACACTCCGCATATTAATCTGAACCGAATCCACCAGTGTACGTGTATATTGAAAAGATATCACTGCGATCAACGAAGCACAAGCACGAGCGCTGCATCCGACCACCCACTTTCAGGGATTCCCCTATCCCTTGCAGCATGCATCAACGAAGCACAAGCACGAGCGCCGCATCCGCCCACCGCTACGTCGTCCCATCTGAACCGCGTGCGGAGTGAAGTTTGTTGTTTGTAGGTGACTGCAGCCGTGCAGCAATGAATGGCCAGCGGCGAGACGCGCGGTTTGGACAGATTCTTCATCAACGAAATACTCGAGCCCCGTTCCCGCCGATCTGTCATGGTCGTCCGCGAAGCCGGATCAGGATCGATACCATTGCCTTCGAGACCGAGGGCTGGCATTCTCGCCTCCCTCTGTAATAGGACGCAGGCAATACGCGATGAGACCGACTGCATCCCTAGGCGATCGACGCCTGGCGCTACTGCTCTGCCTCCTGCTGGCCATCGGGCTAGCGAAGGGGGCAGATAAAAAGGATGCCGACACCTTTCCCGCCTATATCCCGCTCGAGCCCCCGATCATCGTCAATTTCGCCGACCCGAGCCGCGCCCGGTACCTGCGGGTCGAGGTCGAGTTCTTGGTGGATACCGACCAAGACGCGGAGGCGGTCAATCATCACTTGCCGCTCATCCGTGACCGCATGATCAGTCTCCTTGCCGGCCGCGACTCGGACCAGTTAACGACCACGGAGGCTCGCGAACGATTGCGCGCCGATCTCTTGACCCAGCTGCGCGAGACGATGGAGGAACACGCGGGAACACCGGCGATCGGTGCAATCTATTTCACCGGGTTCATCATGCAATAGGCGGGGCATCTCGCCCCGCTCGGCGCCCGTCTCAACCCCGGTCCGCTCCAACCGTCTCGGCCTCGGAGAACCGCTCTCGAATCGCGAGGATCTCCGAGAGTACGCGAAAGAACAGCTCCGTGAGACGAGGGTCGAAGTGACCATCGGCGCTCTCACGGATCCACTGCAGTGCCTCCTCCACCTCCCACGCCTTCTTGTACGGGCGCTCCGAGGTCAGCGCATCGAAGACATCCGCCAAGGCGACGATTCGACCCGCCATCGGAATGGCCTCGCCGGCCAGTCCCCGAGGATAGCCGCTGCCATCCCATTTCTCATGGTGGGTTAGGGCGATGTCCCGTGCCATACGCAAGAGATCGGACTCGCCTCCACTCAAGATGTCGCCACCGATGGTGGTGTGGGTCTGCATGATCCGTCTCTCCTCGGGTGTGAGCCTTCCCGGTTTGAGCAGGATGCTGTCCGGAATCCCGATCTTGCCGATATCATGCATGGGGCTGGCGTGCAGCATCACCTCGCACCGCGCCTCGTCCCAGCCCAGTCGGCGGGCGAGGAGCGCCGAGGTATGGCTCATGCGTAGAATATGCAATCCGGTTTCGTTGTCGCGGTACTCGGCTGCACGCCCGAGTCGCTGAACGACCTGCAGACGGGTCTCGCGAATCTCGCGGGTGCGATCATGGACCAGCCGCTCGAGCAGATGCCTTTGATCAAAGGTCATCCGATGCGCCAGCTGTACATCCAGCATGTTGCGGACCCGCACCAAGACCTCCGCACGATCGAAAGGCTTGCCGATGAAATCGCGCGCGCCCGCTTGCAGCGCACGCAACAGGTGGTCGTGACTGTGCTCGGCCGTCAGCACCAGGATCGGTGGCATCAATGGGTCATTCAGGGCGACCAGTTGGTCGATGATCTCGAAGCCAGTCAAATGCGGCATTCGAATATCCAGCAGGAGAAGGTCGGTCCGCGCTTCCTGGTACGCGGCAATCACCTCGCGGGGGTCCTCAATCAAGACCAAGTCGGTATAACCTTCCGCCCGTAACAGCCGGTCCATCAGGATCAGATTGGCCCTTTCGTCATCGACCACGAGGATCCTGGCGGATCCCCGGTCCAGATAACGATTGGTAATCTCGACACGGGTCATGGTCATCATCATGACAACTTCTGTCACTCACACGTTAACCATCTACCATCTGTAGATCGCATCGACCTCAGAGCCATTACCACGGTAGGTGACCGATTCGCACAGGTCACGCACCAAGGCGATTCCGCGTCCCCAAGGACGCGTCGGATTGCGTGCCACCCCCAGGGTATCGTCCGGCTTGAATCCATCGCCGCTGTCTGAGACCTGCACCCGCACGCAACCCCCATCTCCCTCGGGTCGATAAGAGAGACGCAGAGTCACCTGACCGGAGCAGGCATGGACCAGACGCCGGGCCCGCTCGCGATAGTAGGCATCGAATCCCTCCGGGGTCTCCTTCATGGATGAGTCCAGCTTGAGAACCCCATGCTCCAAGGCATTGCTGTAGAGCTCGGAGACAATGGTCTCGATCACCCCCATGTGCTGCCTCAGACCATCCAGAAGACCAAGGGGCTCGAGCACACTCTCGATCGATGGTTGGCGAGCCACACGTTCACCCTCCAGCTCGAGCGACCAGCGCCACCCACTCAGCGGCACCGGGATCTGATCGAGCGTTGGGGCAGCGAACAAGTGGGCTTCGAATGGGACCTCCACCACTGCCACGTCGTCGAACTGCGGGGTCTCGGCACAGTGGGCATCGAACGCCTCGAACAAGGCAGGAAGCACCGGGGCGCCACGGAGCCAATCTTTCAAGACATCGTCAAAACCGGCATTGACGAACATCAGCCCCTCGCCGTCACACGCCTCCAATACCCCATCGGTCATCATCAGCAGCCGATCCCCGGGAGACACGGGAATGCGTCGCGGGGCCTCGGCCCCGGCGAGGTCAGGCAGGACCCCCAGGGGCAGGGCATGAGAGACGAGCTCCCGTAAGCCGGTTCGCGTCCGCAACCAACAGCTCGGCATCCCACCATTCCACCAACGCAGCTCGTCTCCCTTTCTCGAAATGGAGATCAAACAGGCCGCCATGAAACGATCGGTGGGCAAGACCCGATAGAGCTTGTCGTTGATCTCCAGCAGCACGCGTGCATCGTCGAATCCCTTACGAGTCATGGCATGAAAGACGTCCGCGACAGGCAGGGCGCCAATGGTCGCGGCCAGGCCGTGCCCGGTGAAATCACCCACCAGGATGCGCAGACCTCCACCTGGTAGGTGCGCGCTCAGGACCAGGTCGCCACTGAAGATGGCGGCAGAACGCTGCACCAGTCCGAATTTGTCGGTGGCCGCGTTCTGACTGCTGACCGCTTGACTCAAGACCCGCTCGGCCAAGGCGTGCTCTTCCCGGTCGCGCTCCCAGAGTGCGGTCAATGCCTGCTGTTTGGCACTGATGGTGCGCTGCAGATCGCGCACCCGTTCCATCGCCAGAATGCGTGCCTTGAGAACCGTCACGCTGAAGGGTTTGACCAAGAAATCGTCCCCGCCCGACTGGGTACACCGCACCAGCGATTGCTCGTCTTTCAAGGCCGTCAAGAAGATCACCGGGATGAAGTCCAGGCCGGCCATCGCCTTGATTCGGCGGGTGGTCTCGAAACCGTCCAGACCGGGCATCACGACATCCATGAAGACGATGTCTGGACGCTCGGCCGCGAACAGGGCGAGCGCCTCCTCGCCGCTCTGCGCCTCCAGGCTATGAAAACCCTCCCTTTGCAGCATGAGACTCAAGAGACGACGGTTCGCCGTCTCGTCATCCACGATCAGGGCCCGACCGCGTACGCGTTTTGGCGTCGCGGAATCGAGGTCGACCGCCCCGCGCGACCCCGTAACGCTCAGAGACTCCAAGGCCGGCATGGACGCATCCTCAATCGATGCTGAAGAGTTGCTGGAAATTGACGATCCGGAGCACCCGGCGCACGTCTTCTCCGCACCCCTGGATCCTGACCAGCGCCTCCTCACCCCCCGCATGTTCACGTAACAGGAGCAGCATGCCCAAGGCCGAGCTGTCCAGGTAGGAGGTCCCCGACAAATCGACGACGAATCGCATGGCGTTCGCATCGATGTCCCGGTAGGCGTCACGGAAGGCCTTGTGCTGCGAGAAATCGAAGCGTCCATCGACGGCGATGGTCACCTCGGATCGCTCTTTTTCGATACGGCGACTGACACTCATGGCAATCGTCTCCCTCTCATCTGAAGTGCATCTAAACCGCGCCCAGAGGGCGCGTTCCTCTTCACCGCCGCCTCGTAGAGGGCCGGGCCGATCTCGGGTAGCGGTAGGACCGCTGCCGCTGCACCGCGCCTCACCGCCTCGCCTGGCATCCCCCACACGACGCTGGTCGCCTCGTCCTGGGCAATCGTGTGTACACCCAGGTCATGCAACTCCTTCAGACCTCGGGCGCCGTCCACACCCATACCGGTCAGGATCGCAGCACAGGCGTTGGTACCGCTCACCTGCGCCAAGGAACGGAAGAGTGCATCCACGCTGGGCCGATGGCGATTGACCGGCTCGCCATCGCTGAGCCGACAGACATAGCGAGCACCGTCACGCGCCAGGAAGAGATGACGGTCACCAGGGGCGATGTAGGCATGACCAGGCAGCAACCGATCGCCTTCGGCCGCCTCTTTGACCACCAGCCCAGTCTGGCGGTTCATGCGCGCCGCGAAGGCAGCGCTGAACCCGGGCGGGATGTGCTGAACGATGACCAACCCCGGGGTATCGGGCGGCAGGCGCATCAAGATCTCCTTGATGGCCTCGGTTCCACCGGTCGAGGCGCCGATGGCGATAACGGCCTCTCGACCTCGAGGGCGAGGCTCGCCACGCCTCGGCAGGACCAGATTGGCGCTCGACCTCAGTCCAGATCGGGCAGACTCGGGGGCCGCATGGGCAACACGCCTGCGGACCCTGACCGCAGCCGCGGTGCGGACCTTCTCGATCAACTCCTCGGCATACTCCTCGAGACCTTGGCCGCACTCGAGATCGGGCTTGCGCACGACATCGACGGCGCCGAGCTCCAACGCCTGCAGGGTCGCCTCCGCCCCATGCACGGTGAGCGACGACACCATCACCACCGGCAGGGGCCGCAGTCGCATCAGATTGCGCAGGAACGTCAGGCCGTCCATGCGCGGCATCTCCACATCCAGGGTGAGCACATCCGGATCCAGTGCCTTGATCCGCTCGCGGGCCACATAAGGGTCCTGAGCGGTCGCCACGACCTCCAATCCGGCCGCCGCCCCCAGGATCTCGGACAGGACCTTCCGCATCAGGGCCGAGTCATCCACGACCAAAACGCGAATCGGCTCCACCATCATCCAATGCTCCACGCCCGCTCGGCAGTTGAAACTCTCGGTCCAGGAACCCGCCGCGGAGTCTGCGAATCAGAACAGCTCGATCTCGCCTTCATGCATCGACTTCTGGTTCACCGGGCGATGGGCCGCTGCAACCAGCTCATCACGGAGTGCGGCGAGGCGCCCGATCGTCTGCTCCAACTGCTCCGGCGCGCGCGCCTGCCACAAGGGAAGCTGGCGTAGATCGGCGACGAAACGCTCCATCAGATCGACGCGCAGCTGAGCCTGACCCAGGACCTGGCGGGTGATGTCCTCGAACTGAAGCAATCGCACGGCCGCACTCACATCGCCCTGGATCTGCTCGACGATCGCCGAGAGATCGACCAATCCAGTCGACATCCGGCCATTGAGCTCCTGGACCTGGAGGATCATGTCGTCCATGGCGCCCTTGGCCTGGATCGAGGCGTTCATATCCTGGGAGGCCATCCGCCCGACGATCTCACGCGTCTCGGCAAATACCTCCTGCGCCCGCTCGACCTGCTGGCGAATCTTGTCGTTGAAGGCATCGGCGTCTTGGGAGAGCTTCCGGACCTCCGAGGCGACCACCGCGAATCCGCGCCCGGCCGCACCCGCCCGCGCCGCCTCGATGGCCGCGTTGAGCGCCAACAGGTTGGTCTGGCGGGCGATTCGCTTGGCGCCTTCCAAACGATCGAAGATCTCGCCCATCTGACCCGACAGGTCATCGATCTGATGCGCCACCTGGATGCTGTGCTTGCCCATGTCGATCAAGCGACCCACGTTCTCCGCAAGCAACTGACTGTTCGCCTGGAGAAAGGAGTCGAAGTCGATCATCTCCCGCTGCGTGCCCTCGGCGCGGTCGCGCCCCGAGACCAGCCGCACGACCAGCTGCTGCTGCGCCTTGGATGCCGCCGAGAGTCCCTCGAAGCTGAGCTGCAGATCCCGAGCGGCCTGTGCGACCAGGTCGGCGGCCTGCGTGATCAAGTCCCGCAGCTCGCTCGTCTGCGGGCCGATCAGCCGATCGGTCTCCACCAGTAGGTCCCACAGCTCGCGCTCGGCCTCACCCGAGGCAGTCGGCGCGAGTGCAGGGCTCGAGTCCTGGGGCTCTCGCTTCAGCCCATTCAAGATCAGCGAGGCCGGCCACGCGACCCCGACCACCAGGAGCCCGATCCATACCGGAACGGCACCTGGAACCAGTAGCGACTGCAGAAACACGGCCAGGGTGATGACGAACGGTGGCCAATGGGTGATCACTCGATTGAACATCTCATCTCCATGTCGGTCCGCCACCCCCCTCGGCCACCGACCCGGGTCGCGGGAAGCTCGACATTGCGTCAGGAAAAGAGCTCGACCTCACCCTCGACCCTGGATTGACGCAGGGTCTCGCTGTAGGTGAGCTCCCGTTCCATGATGGTGTCGTTGTGCAGACTGCGCAGCTTCCTGACCAATACCCTCCCGGTCTCAGGAAAGAAATACACCTTACGAGGATAATCCCCCAAAAGATCCTTGGCAATAACCGGGATCTCCTCGATCGCCAGATAGTCGATGACGAAGCGTGCATTGCGCTCGCCCACGACATGGTTCTTGAAGCCAGGCAGCACATTGCCGCCCCCGAAGACCTTGGCCTCGAGATTGGACCGTCGGGCCCCTAGCTTGAGCAACTGGTTGATGAGAATCTCCATCGCGTAATCGCCATAACGCATTGAGCGTCCAAAACGACTGTCCTCGTCGCGCCGATCGTCCGGGAGCATGAAATGGTTGATCCCGCCGATGCCGCTGACCGGATCCCGGATACAGGCCCCGACACAGGAGCCTAGGACCGTGACCATCAGCAACTGCCGCGCCGAGACGTAATACTCCCCCGGAAGGATCTTGACCGCCTCCATGCCGAAATTGCGGTCGAAGTAGAGATTCGGTGCCGGAACCTCCTCGAAACGGTGCTCCATCACAGGCACATCTCACTTGCACGGCACGGGGGCATAGACGGTCCTACCGATGAGGCGAAAGATGTCAGTCACATGGGTCAGACTCTCGGCATGACCAACGAAGAGCAGACCATCCGGACACAGCAGAGGATGAAGCCGCTTCAAGAGCCGCGATTGGGTCGGCTTATCGAAATAGATCAAGACGTTCCGACAGAAGACGGCGTCGAACCGGGCCTTCAGCGGCCAGTCCCCACCGAGCAGATTCAGCGCCCGGAAGCTGACCAGCCGACGCACCTCGGGGCGCACTCGCACCATCCCTTCGCGCGAGGACTTGCCTCGCAAGAAGAAGCGTTTCAGGATCCCCCTGGGAAGTCGCTCCACCCGCTCCAGCGGATAGACACCCTCGGCGGCCTGCCTCAAGACATTGGTGTCGAGATCCGTCGCCAGAATCTTCACTGGCGGCGTCCAAGAGGCGAAGGCGTCGATCAGGGTCATCGCCATCGAGTAGGGCTCCTCGCCAGTCGAGCAGGCAGACGACCAGAGCCGGGCCGGATCACCTGAACGCTGCTGGACGCGCAGGACATGTTCTTCGAGAATCGAGAAATGGTGCGCCTCCCGAAAGAAGGACGTTAGATTGGTCGTCAGCGCATTGACGAACTCCTGCCACTCGTCCGCGTCGGCCGTCACGAGCTCGAGATAGTCCTCGAACGACCGCAACCCTCTGGCACGCAAACGACGCGCGATCCGACTGTAGACCAGATCGACCTTGCCGGGGCCGAGTGCGATCCCGGCGTGCGCCTGGATCAACCCACGAACCCGGGCAAAGTCGCGGTCGCGGAAATGAAACTCGCGCGTCTTCACGGGGCTGGACTGCCGGCTTGACCACCCGCCCGTACGGATGAGAAGGCCATGGCGACCGCCGTACGAGCGAGCACAGGGACCAGGGTCAGAACTCCGCCCATTCATCCTCGGTCGACTTGACCCCGACCGGCGGCTTGTGGGCAAAGGACTTCTTCGCTGCCGACTTGGTGGCCGTCTTCCTGCGCGCGCGCTGCGTCGCGACCGCCGGGGTCGTGCGCGATACCACGAGCCCCCCAACGCCCTGGTCGACCTTGAAGACCGCCACGACCTCGCCCAAGGCACGGGCCTGGTCCTCCATCGCCTCGGCCGCGGAGGCTGCTTCTTCCACCAGCGCCGCATTCTGCTGGGTCACGTCGTCCATCTGGGTGATGGCCTGATTGACCTGCTCGATGCCGGCGGACTGCTCGTCCGAGGCCGCTGCGATCTCGGCCATGATGTCGGTGACCCGCTTGATGGAGGCCACGATCTCACTCATGCGTGTGCCCGCCTCGTTCACCTGGGCCGTGCCGGCCTCCACCTTGTCCACACTGTCGGTGATGAGTGTCTTGATCTCCTTGGCCGCATTGGCGGAGCGCTGGGCCAGGTTCCTGACCTCCGCGGCCACGACCGCGAAGCCCCGCCCCTGCTCGCCGGCGCGGGCCGCCTCGACCGCGGCATTCAGCGCCAGGATGTTGGTCTGGAAGGCGATGCCGTCGATGACCCCGATGATGTCCGCGATCTTCTTGCTCGCTTCGGAGATGGCCGCCATGGTCGTCACCGATGCCTCGACCACCGTCCCACCCTTGGTCGCGACATCCGAGGCGGTCACGGCCAGTTCGTTGGCTTGGCGAGCGTTCTTGGCATTCTGCTGGACCGTGCTGGTCAGCTCCTCCATCGAGCTCGCCGTCTCTTCGAGCGAGCTGGCCTGCTCCTCGGTACGCTGGCTCAGATCCTGATTGCCGGTCGCGATCTCGTTCGAGGCGTTGCCGATGGTGTCGACCGCCTCCTTGATCTGAAGCACCAACCGCTGGAGGTTACCGACCGTGGTATTGACCCCGGATTTGGTCTCGCCGAAGAGGCCGGGATAGTCCTTGGTGATGGTCTGGGTCAGATCACCCTCGGCAAGCGCTCGAGAGACCCGCATCACGTCCTGCAGACCCACCTCAGTGGTATCGGCGAGCTGATTGAGCAGTTGCGCGATGTCGCGGGCGAAGCCCTGTTTCCCGGATAGCTCGATGCGGGTACCGAAGTCGCCGCGGTTGGCCGCATCGACCATATCGCGAATCTCGCCCACCACGGTGGTCAGGGCCCTGACGGTCCCATTGACACCCGTCTTGGTTTGACCGAAGAGACCCGGATAGTCGCGGGAGATGGTCTGCGACAGGTCGCCGGCGGCCAAGGCGTCCGCGACCCGATTGACGTCCTTGAGTCCGACCTCCGTGGTCTCCACCAAACGGTTGAGGCCCTCGCCGATCTCCTCACCGAAGCCGCGCTTCTCAGCCAGATCCACACGCTTGCCGAAATCGCCCTGGGTCGCCGCGGTGACGATCGCCGCGATCTCGCCGACCAGCTGTTTGAGGCCCTCCTGCATCTCTTTGAGCAAGGCCAGCAGGCTCGCGGTGTCCCCTGGCCGGGTGTCGATCCGATGGGATAGATCGCCTCCCGCGATGGCCCGCACCATCGAGGCCGCGTAGTCCGGCTCGCCGCCGAGCTGCCGCATCAAGCCGCCGACGATCCAGACGCCGACCCCGATACCGACCAGGACCGCGATCACGGATAGAACCAGGAGCTGAGTCGTCGCCGACGTGGCTGCCCCCTGGGCGCGAGTTCCTTGCTCCTTCATCAGGTCGGTCTGATACTCGATCAGATTGACGACCGCGTCGAGATACCGGCCCTGTAACTGTCGGATCTCGCGCAACAGCAGATCCTCGGCCTCCTGGCGCCGACCCTCCCGGGCCAGACTCAGAAAGCGCTCCTGCCCACCCATGTAGGTGCTGCGGGCGTCCTTGGTCGCCGCCAGCAGCCTGACCCCCTTGTCCGAGGTAATGGATCGCTCCAACTCTTCGAGGTTGAGGACGATCTGCTTCTTGGCCTCCTCGACCCGATTGAGCTCGCGCAGAGTGGTTGACTGATCCTCGACGAGCAGGATATTGCGCATCGCCCGGGCGATGATATTGACGTTATCGATGACATAATTGGCCTGGATCGTCTTGGGAAAGAGGTCGTCGACGATCCTGTTGATGTTCTCGTTGACCTGACGAATATTACTGATTCCAATGAAGGCAACCGCCGCTACGAGCACCAGGATGACACCGAAACCCAATCCCAGCCGTGTTGCCACTTTCATATTGCCCATGTCTTCTCCGGATTAAGATCCTCGCCACAGCACACCAGGCGTCACGCCCCCACCGAGCGACGGCCCGCGGACCCGACACCCCTCCCGATTCATCCGGCCTCGGCCCGAGCCCGTTCGACCAGTCCCATCTCTTCGCTGTTCATCAGCTTCTCGATGTCCACCATGATCACCATCCGTTCGTCCAGGGTCGCCAGCCCATCGATGTAGGCCGTGTCCAGCACGGCACCAAACTCAGGCGCCGGTCGAATCTGATCGCGCTTCAAGGCGATGACATCCGAGACCCCGTCCACGACCATCCCCACGACGCGACCCGTGATATTGAGGATGATCACCACGGTGAACTGGTTGTACTCGACCTCGCCCAGGTTGAACTTGAGGCGCATGTCGATGATGGGCACGATCACCCCACGCATATTGATGACCCCCTTGATGAAGGCCGGCGAGTTGGCAATTCTGGTCACGGTGTCATAACCGCGGATCTCCTGGACATTGAGGATATCGATACCATACTCCTCCTCCCCCAAGGTGAAGGTCAGATACTCCCGGGCGTCGTCGTCGCCGTTCACGGCCGTCTTCTGCGCTTCGTCAGTCATAGCGGATACCCCAAGGCTGTCTATGGATCCAGTATGCCGTTCCACCTGGTTCTTGCGTTCTCGGCGCGGGCTCGCGCCTTGCCTTGGTGCCTGTAGAGGGACTCGGAGCGTGCAAAACCAGGTGGAACGGGTCCAGGGTGATCAGGCCCGCTGGCGGCTCATGCGCACCAATGCGTCCACGTCGAGAATCATGGCAACCCGTCCATCGCCCATGATGGTCGCGCCCGAGATGCCTTCCACCTTGCGGTAATTGGTCTCCAGACTCTTGATCACGACCTGGTGCTGGGCAAGCAGCTCGGCCACCTGCAACGCCGCGCGACCCTCGTTGGTGTCCACGATCACCACGATCCCCTCCTCCGGCCGTGTCTGCTGCTCCTCAAGGCGGAAGAGCGCGTGCAGTACGACCAAGGGCAGGTATTCGTCGCTCACCTGCACCACCTGCCCCTTCCCTGCAAGTGTCTTGTATTGTTCGCGCTGCGGACGGATCGACTCGCGAATCACGGTCAGCGGCAGGATGAAGACCTCTTCGCCGACGCGCACCGACATGCCGTCGAGGATTGCCAGCGTCAGTGGCAGCCGGATGGTGATGCGCGTCCCGCGACCAGGCTGTGAGTCGATCTCGACCCGACCGTTCATGCCTTCGATGTTTCGACGTACCACATCCATTCCGACGCCGCGGCCGGATATGTCCGTGACCCGCTCGGCGGTGGAGAAGCCGGCGGCAAAGACCAGTTGCCAGACCTCCTTGTCCGAGGGGTTCTCCGACAGCACCAGGCCGCGCTCGGCCGCCTTCGCCAGGAGTCTGTCGCGATTCAACCCGGCACCATCGTCGCTGACCTCGACCACGACATTGCCCCCGCGGTGGCTAGCCGCCAGGACGATCTCGCCCTGCTCGGACTTGCCCGCCTCGCGCCGCCGCTCGGGGGTCTCGATCCCGTGATCGATACTGTTGCGGACCAAATGGTTCAGCGGATCGACGAGCCGCTCGATCAACCCCTTGTCCAGCTCAGTGTCCTCGCCGACCAGATTGAGCGTCACCCGCTTGCCCAAGGCGGCGGCCGTGTCGCGGACCACCCGAGGGAAGCGGCTGAAGACGAAGCTGATGGGCACCATACGGATCGACATCACCGCCTGCTGCAGGTCGCGGGAGTTGCGCTCCAGATTCCCCAGGCCGTCGAACATCCGCTCGTGCGCGACCGGGTCGAGGATCGAGGTGGACTCGGCCAGCATGGCATGGGTGATCACCAACTCACCAACCAGGTTGATCAGTTGATCGACCTTCTCCACGCCGACCCGGATGGAGGACTCCGGCGCGGCCCGTCGCTTGGGGGTCGAGTCGGCGCCTGGTGCGAGGGCAGTCCCCGCCCGGGCGGGCGCAGGATCGGGCTCGGCGTCAGGAGGCGAGTCGCGGCCCATAGCGGCATCGGGCGTGCCTGGCGCCGAATCGAAGAAACCGAAGCCTTGCTCCGCCTCGTCCTGGTCCCGAGCCGCGATGGCCGCGACTTGATCCATGCCCGGGCTCGCCCCGAACAGCCCGAAGCCGTCGTGCTCCTGATCCAGCACCCGCTCGCTACCCGGCGCATCGGCGAAAAAACCGAACCCCGAATCCTCCTCCTTATCGGCCGGTGCGACCGCATCTTGACTCTCACCCTGGTTCGTCTCGCCCTGGATACCTGGGACCGAGATCTCGGGGTCGGCCTCGATGCGCACGAGCCGCGGATCGCAGACAAAGGCGAAGGTCTCGGTGACGGCCTCCCGGCCCATCTGGGTCGTCAGCCGCCAAACGGCAAGCTGGGGACTATCCTCGGCCAGCCGCTCGGTTTGGCCCAGATCACCCAGGGCATCCCACAGGGCGCTGAGATCGCCGTCCGGCTCGCGGAGGAGTTGATCGGGTCGAAACTCGATCCGCCACTGTTGCGCGGTCGCGCCCGGAGGCATTCGTCGCAGCGTCACCGAGTCCGCGGCCGGATCGATCCGGGACAATTGCTCGATGCGAGCACAAACCAGTTCGACCCGGGGATCCTCCAAATCCACGCCTTCCTGATGGGCGGCCAGCTGCGCCTTCAGCAGGTCACCCGTCTCCAGAAGAAGGTCGATCATCTCGACTGTCGGGGCAGTCTGCTGATTGCGCAGCCCCTCGAGCAGGGTCTCCAGGACATGGGTCACCTGGGCCATATCGGCGAAGCCGAAGGTGCCAGCCCCTCCCTTGATGGAATGAGCGGCCCTGAAGATGGCGTGGAGCACCTCGAGGTCAGGCGCCTCGACATCGAGCTCCAGCAAGAGAGCCTCCATCGCCGCCAGATGCTCGCCGGCCTCGTCGAAGAACACCTGATGGAAGCGCCCCATGTCGATGGTCATGCCGCGCGCCCTCGCTTCTGTCGGACCGGCCTTCAGCCGATGACCTTGCGCACTACCGCGAGCAGTTTCTGCGGATCGAAGGGTTTCACGAGCCAGCCCGTCGCACCGGCCGCACGCCCTTGATTCTTCATGGCGTCACTGGATTCCGTCGTCAGCATCAAGATGGGTACCGACCGGTACTGCGGAAGACCACGCAGCGCTTTGATAAGCGTCAGACCGTCCATGCGAGGCATGTTCTGATCCGTGAAGATCAGGTTGAACCGTCCGGCGCGCGCCTTGTCGAGACCATCCTGGCCATCGATGGCCTCGGTCACCGCATAGCCGGCGTCCTTCAAGGTGAAGGACACCATCTGGCGAATGGACGATGAGTCGTCCACGGTAAGGATCGATTTGACCATGACATCAGCCTTGCAAATCGCGACATTGCGGACCCCGAGGCCACGGTCGGCGTGCGTCCTTCACAGCACGATCGAGCCGTCCGATCACTGCCCCGAGCATTAAGGCGATTTCTGTCAATTCTCATACCACCTGGTTTGTCTTGACGCCCGCCTTCTGCGTCGCCATCTGGCATGAGAATCTGCGGCAATCGCCTAATCAAGCGCATCACACCAGCGTAGCAGGCCGGCAATGCTACGCTTCACTCAGACGGCCTTCAAGCTAACCAGTACCCACTTCCGCCTTATCCTGCGTTCTCGGCGCGGCGAGAAGCGGCCGGCTTCGCGAAGCTGGATCCCGCGTCGGCCGAGTGGTCGTGAGTGGGCTCCTCGTCAGGCATCCCCGTCCTCACTTATGCGAGAATCCCTGCCCATTCGACGACTCGAGGTATTGCCGTCCATGCGTCAGGAGGCCCCGACCAAGCTCGACTCCCCGCTCGATCCTCCGCTCCCGAACCGCCCCGGCGAACGCCTCATGTGGGGTCGACTCTATGGTGCCGGTGCGGCCCTCGCCATCGCCAATGCCGCCCGTCGCCATCCTGGCCTGGTCCTGGCCTTGGTGGAGGATGTCCAGGCAGCCGCCAGCCTTGGCGCCGAGCTCGGGTTCTTCCTGGCCGGCAGCGACCTGCCGTTGATCGACTTCCCCGACTGGGAGATCCTGCCCTACGACGTCTTCTCGCCCCTGCCCGAGTTGGTCTCGGCACGGCTCCTGACCCTGCATCGTCTGCCCGGACTGGCCCGGGGGGTCTTGGTGGTACCGGTTGGGACCCTGATGCAACGCCTGCCGCCGCCGGCTTATGTCGACGGCCAGTCCCTGGTGCTTGCGGTCGGCGACCGCCTGGACCTGGATCGCACCCGCCGCCGCCTGGAACGGGCCGGCTATTCCTGTGTCTCCCAGGTGATCGGCCATGGCGAATATGCCGTGCGCGGTTCACTCCTGGATGTCTTTCCCATGGGCAGCCAGGTCCCGCTGCGCATCGATCTCTTCGACCAGGAGGTGGAGACCATTCGCACCTTCGACCCCGAGAGCCAACGCTCCAAGGAACAGATCGAGCTTATTCGGCTCCTGCCAGCGCGAGAGTTTCCGCTCGACGAGACCGCCATCGCCGGCTTTCGACAACGCTACCGGGCCAGTTTCGAGGGCGATCCGCAGACCAGCCTCATCTACCGAGAGGTCTCCGAGGGACGCACACCGGGCGGGCTGGAGTCCTATCTGCCGCTCTTCTTCGAGCGGACAGCGACCCTGTTCGACTATCTGCCCGACGGGGTGCTGGCACTGGAATCGGCAGACGCTCGAGACCGAGCGGCGGTCTTCTTCGACGATGTCGGGCGACGTTACGAGCAGCGGCGCCATGACGTCGAGCGCCCTCTGCTGCCACCCCCCTGCCTCTATCTGCAACCCGAAGAGCTCGCAGACGCGCTCGACCGCTGTGCCGGGGTAGTCTATCAATCCTGCGAGGTCGTGGATCCGCCCAAGGGTTACACGGCAGCGTGCAATTTCGCCACCGGCACCCTGCCCCCGCTCGCCATCCAGGCGCGCGTCGCTCAACCTGCGCAGGCCTTGAAGGGATTCCTGGCCAAACCAGAGCAAAGGTTGCTCTTCGTCGCCGAGAGCAGTGGCCGACGCGAGCTATTGGCCGAGCAGCTGCAGGGTTTTGGGATCCGCCCTCGCCCGCTGACCGGATGGCAGGCCTTCATCGAGGGTGAGACCCAGGTGGGGCTGACGGTTGCACCCTTGGAGCAGGGTCTGCTGCTCGAGCAGACCGGTGTCGCCTTGGTCACCGAGACCCAGCTCTATGGCGAGCGGGTGCGACAGGAGCGCCGCCGTCGCGCCCGCGAGCGCGACAGCGACTCCGTGGTCCGCAATCTCACCGAGCTGACCCAGGGCGCGCCCGTGGTCCACGAAGACCATGGAGTCGGTCGCTACCTTGGCCTGCAGACCCTGGAAGTCGGTGGAATGACGACCGAGTTCCTGGCGCTGGAGTATGCCAAGGGTGACCGTCTCTATGTCCCCGTCAGCTCACTGCATCTGATCTCGCGCTACACCGGGGCCTCGCCCGAAAAGGCCCCCCTACATCGGCTGGGGGGCGAGCAATGGGACCGTATCAAGCGGAAGGCGGCCCACCAGGCCCGTGACGTGGCCGCCGAGCTGCTCGACATCTATGCCCGCCGCGCCGCCCGTCAGGGCTTGGCCTTTCCGGAAACGGGCGATGAATACGCCGCTTTCGCTTCCGCCTTCGCCTTCGAGGAGACCCCGGATCAATCAGGCGCCATCGCCTCTGTCCTCGCGGACATGGCCGCTCCCAAGCCCATGGACCGAGTGGTCTGCGGCGACGTTGGTTTCGGCAAGACCGAGGTTGCCATGCGTGCTGCCTTCGTCGCCGTGACTGGCGGACGCCAGGTCGCGGTGCTGGTCCCGACCACCCTGCTCGCCCAACAGCATTTCGAGAACTTCTCGGACCGCTTCGCCGACTGGCCGGTCAAGGTCGAGAGTCTGTCACGCTTCCGCACGGCCAAGGATCAGAAGAGGATTCTCCAAGGACTGAGAGACGGCACGATCGACATCGTGGTCGGCACGCACAAGCTGCTGCAGCCGACCATCCGATTCAAACATCTGGGGCTCGCGATCATCGACGAGGAGCATCGGTTCGGGGTGCGCCACAAAGAGCAGTTGAAGAATCTGCGCAGCGAGGTGGACGTGCTCACCCTCACCGCGACCCCCATCCCCCGCACGCTGAACCTGGCCATGTCCGGGCTGCGTGATCTGTCCATCATCGCCACCCCACCGGTCGAGCGCCACCCCATCAAGACCTTCGTCAGTCCCTGGAACGACGGGCTCGTCCAGGAGGCCGTCCTGCGCGAGCTCAAGCGTGGCGGACAGGTCTATTTCCTGCACAACGAGGTCGAGACGATCGAGAACCAGGCCCAGAAGCTGGAGTCTCTGATTCCCGAGGCCCGACTCCAGGTCGCACACGGTCAGATGCGCGAGCGCGACCTGGAACGCGTCATGCGGGATTTCTATCACCAGCGTTTCAATCTGCTGGTCTGCACCACCATCATCGAGAGCGGTATCGACGTACCCAGCGCCAATACCATCGTCATCAACCGCGCCGACAAGCTGGGACTCGCTCAGCTCCACCAACTGCGCGGGCGTGTCGGCCGCTCGCACCACCGGGCTTACGCCTATCTCATCACCCCTCCAGCCAAGGCCATGACGACGGACGCCCGCAAGCGGTTGGAGGCGATCGAGTCGATGGAGGACCTGGGCGCCGGCTTCACACTGGCGACGCACGACCTGGAGATCCGCGGGGCGGGAGAGCTGTTGGGCGACGAACAATCGGGACAGATCACCGAGATCGGTTTTTCGCTCTACATGGACCTGCTGGAACGAGCGGTGGATGCGCTCAAGTCAGGCCGGACTCCCGAGCTCGATCGGCCACTCGATCACGGCGCCGAGATCGACCTGGGTCTTCCCGCGCTCCTACCCGCCGACTATCTGCCCGATGTCCACGCGCGTCTGGTGATGTACAAGCGGATTGCAAGCGCTGCCAGCAGCAACGAGCTGCGCGAACTCCAGGTCGAGATGATCGACCGCTTCGGCCTGCTCCCGGAATCCGCCAAGAATTTGTTGGAAATCACCGAGCTGAAGCTTCGCGTCCAGCCTTACGGCATCAGAAAGATCGAGGCTGGCCCGCTCGGCGGACGCATCCGCTTCGAGGACTCGCCCGAGATCGATCCCGGCCGTCTAATCCGGTTGATTCAGTCCAAGCCAAACGAATTCAAACTCGATGGCGGCAATACCCTCAAGTTCTTCCGTGATATGGTCGAACCTCGACAACGGCTGCATCAGGTACAAGCGGTCGTGGACCAGTTGACCGGCTAACGGTCATGCCGTGTCTCTGGCACCCCGGAGCATGGAACAAGAGCCGCAGCAGCTTGCAGGCTCGTCGCGGCGAGGCGCCGCTCCCACCAAATC
>JANQGF010000020.1 GCA_028277465.1 Chromatiaceae bacterium | reverse complement strand
CTAGGAGCCTGTCCGACTTAGTAATGATTCAGAAACAACCTACACACCGTAGGTTGGGCAAAGCGGAGCGTGCCCAACAAGGGCGGCTAGGGGGGCGATCTTTCGCGACGACGCTCGTTGGCCGCTCCCGCGGGCATTCTGGCATCGCAGGGGAGGCTGCGTCGGCGGGGTTCCCTCCGGTCGAGGGGCACCGAGGTTGCCTGCGAGTCTCTGTCCACATAATACTGAACCCCCGAAGCGATCGCTTCGGATCTTCGAGGGAGTTCGCTCATGCCGCAAGTGACCACCGTTTCGCGCCAACGCCATGCGGGCAAGCGCTGGCAACGTTATACCTCCTATGCCTTCGCAAGCCACTCGGCGGTGGTACCTCTGGTCGCCGCCGAGATTCAGAGGGCCGTGCTGGCGCTTCCGGTCGCATTCATGCGCCAGGGCGAGGCCTTCGTCCCCGTGGCGGTGATGGGGCTCGAGCCTGGCCGCAATCTGCTGATCGACGATCGAGGACGCTGGCGGGCCGGATACATTCCGGCCGCCGTGCGCGGCTATCCCTTCAGTCTGGTGCGTGGCGAGCAGAACCAGCTGGTTCTCTGTATCGACGAGGGGAGTGGGCTCATCACCGAGGGGCCGGACGGCGAGGCCTTTTTCGACGAGTCTGGTGAGTTGGCCGCCGGTCTTCGCGAGGCGACGGACTTTTTGCGGCAGGTCGAACGTAACCGAACCGCGACGGCGCGTTCTTGTGCGAAGCTCGAGGATCTGGGGTTGATCCAACCTTGGCCGATCAGCTTCGAGGTCGGTCAAGGCAAACGACGCCAGATCGAGGGTCTCTTCAAGATCGAGGAGAGCCGGTTGGATCGCCTGGATGCCGAGGCGCTGGTCGAGCTGCGCGATGCCGGCGGTCTGGCGCTCGCCTACTACCAGATCCTCTCGCGCCATAATCTGGAGCTTCTCGGCCGCTTGGCCGAGGCGCATGCACAGCCAGGTCGGGCCTCGTCCACGCCATCGACTGACCTCTTCAGCCAGTCCGAGGATGATCTGCTCGAGTTCGATTGGGACGCGATGACCAAGCAGTGAGCCTCGCCCTTTCGGCTCTGTGATGCGCGTCGCGTGCGGGAAGGCGCGAAGACATTATCGTGCGAGTACAGCGCAGAGGCGTCCGCTTCCCCGTCTCCCGGGAGATGGGACGGCTGCGATGCGGCGTCTCCCCCGGCGGTAACCGCGTCGGTCGGCGTCAAGCGACCCCCTCGGTCGCGCAGTTGAACGTCGCGCCTTTTCGGGGCTGGCGATTCATTCCGGAATCCATTGGGGGTTATGTTAGGATCCCTTTTCCACCGTCGATGGTGAGCATTCATGGCCAGTGACCTGCAGCCCGTGACGACGCTGAAGGACGCCCTTCGGATCTGCCGGGGCTCCTTTGTGGGTGCGGGTTTCTTCAGCATGTTCATCAATCTGCTGATGCTGGTGCCGCCACTCTATATGCTCCAGATCTACGATCGGGTGCTGACTTCGTCGAGTGTCCCGACGCTGGTGGTCCTCACCGTCCTGGTCGTCTTTCTCATGTTGACCATGGGTGCCTTGGAATGGGTCAGGTCCATGGTCCTGATCCGTGTCGGTGCCCGGCTGGACGGTGCCCTCAACCGGCGGGTCTTCGACGCCACCCTGGATCTGGCTGGACGTCAACCCGGTCAGAGCTCGACCCAGCCGGTCAGCGACTTGGGCCAGTTCCGTCAGTTCATGACGGGTAACGGGTTGTTCGGTTTCTTCGATACACCCTGGATCCCCGTCTACATGGTCGTGCTCTTCCTCTTCCATCCGCTGCTGGGCTTCATCGCCTTGGGTGGGGCTGTCATCCTCGTGACCCTCGCCCTGGTGAACGAATGGATGACGCGCAAGCCGCTGATGGCGGCCTCGAATCAGTCGATTCAGGAGCAGCAGGTATTGGCCGCCAAGCTGCGCAATGCGGAGGTGATCGAGGCATTGGGCATGCGCCCGCGCGTCGAGGCCCGCTGGCGCGAGCATCACACCAAGACCATCGGCTGGCAGGCCCGGGCCAGCGAGCTGGCGGCGGCCCTGACTGCGTCGAGCAAGTCGTTTCGCGTTCTGCTCCAGTCACTCATCCTGGGCACCGGCGCTTGGCTCGCGATTCAGGAGATCATCACCCCCGGTGTCATGATCGCGGCCTCCATTCTGATGGGCCGTGCCCTGGCGCCCATCGACCAGATGATCGGTGCCTGGAAGGCCTTCGTGAATGCCCGTGCGAGCTACGGTCGACTCCACAAGCTGCTCAACGAGATACCCGCGCAGCAGCGGTGTGTCAGTCTGCCTGCACCCAAGGGTCATCTGCAGCTTGCCGGCGCGGTGGCCCTGCCGCCGGGCAGTCGCACACCTGTGTTGCGTGGTGTGGACCTGGAGATCGCGCCCGCGGAGGTGATCGGCGTCATCGGGCCGTCGGCCGCAGGCAAGTCCACGCTCGCGCGGGTGATGCTCGGCATCTGGCCGTTGGCGTCCGGTTCGGCCCGGCTCGATGGTGCGGATTTGAGCCTCTACAACCGCGACGAACTGGGACCCTACCTGGGGTATCTCCCCCAGGACGTGGAGCTGTTCGACGGCACGGTGGCGGAGAACATCGCGCGGTTCGGCGAGATCGAGGATGCCCTCGTGGTGGAGGCAGCGCAACGCGCCGCCGTGCACGAGATGATCGTACAGATGCCGAGCGGCTACGATACCCGGATCGGGGTCGGTGGGGCGACCCTCTCTGGTGGTCAACGCCAGCGGATCGGGTTGGCTCGGGCCCTCTACGAGGACCCCAGATTGGTCGTTCTGGATGAGCCCAACTCCAATCTCGACGAACGCGGTGAGGCCGCACTGGTGCAGGCGGTCCAGAACCTGCGTGAGCGTCAGGCCACGGTCGTGCTCATCTCGCACCGGCCGAGCGTGCTCAAGGTGGTGGACAAGATCCTGGTCGTCAAAGAGGGCCGCGTCGAGGCCTTCGGCCCAAGAGACGAGGTGCTCGCCCGTTTCGTCAGACCGAAAGCGGTCAAGTCGCTCCCGATGGAGTCCGTGTCCGGCCTCAGGGGCTGAGCAATCTAAACCGCGCCCAGCGCGGTATGCGATGTTTCTGGTTTGGATCGATCTTGGCACACTCGACGACTGCCGGAGTTCGCGCGGTTTAAGCGATGAAAAAAGATGAAATTTTAAACCGCGTCCCGACCAAGGCCAGTGAAGTCCTCAAGGCCAGACACAAAGTGAAGACTATGCATTTCGCTCTGGACGCGGTTTAGGTCAATGTCCGTGTCGAAAACATCGGAGAATCTCGGCCAGGCTCCCGTGGTCAGGATGCAGGACCGCGGGATTCGGTGGTTCGGTTATTTCGTGATCCTGCTGATGTTCGGCGGCCTTGGTGGCTGGTCGGCCTATGCCATGATCGATAGTGCCGCAGTGGCGCCCGGCGTGGTCACGGTGGAGTCCTACCGCCAAGCCGTCCAACATCTGGAAGGCGGCATCGTCAGCGACCTGACGGTGCGCGAGGGCGATCTGGTCGAGGCGGGCGACCTGGTCGCCCGGTTGGACGAGACGCAGTTCTCGGCCCAACTGGAGGCGGTCCGCAGCGAGTTGGGTGGTCTGCTCGCGCTGGAGGCGCGACTGGAGGCGGAACGGGATGGGCGTGCCGAGATCGTCTTCCCGCCCGAGCTCATGGATCGGGCCGCGGCCGATTCCCGGTTGGGCGAGTTCATGGACACCCAACGTCAGGTCTTTCAGGCCAGGGGCGCGGATCTCGAGGCCAGGATCGCGCTCTTGAATCAGGGCATCGAGGAACTGCGAGACCAGATCCGCGGGTACGACGATCAGGAGGCGACCTTCGTGCGTCGCACCGAGCTCTATGAAGACGAGCTTCAGGGATTGCGGGACCTGTTCGAGCAGGGGATGGGCGACAAGGTGCGGATGCGCGCCCTGGAGCGCGATCTCGCGGAGGTCCAGGGCGACTTGGCCGCGGTGCGCTCCGAACGCTCACGCGCGCGTCTTCAGATCGACGAAACGGCTTTGCAGATTGCCCAGGTGCAGCACGAGTACCATCGCGAGGTGGTCACGGAGCTGAGCTCGGTCCAGGAACGTCTCTTCGACGCGCAGGAGCGCCGGCGGGGTCTGGAAGACCGGGTGGAGCGGACCTGGTTGCGGGCACCGGCCTCGGGGCGGGTGGTGGACCTGGACGTGCACACGGTTGGTGCCGTGCTCAGCCCAGGAGGACGGCTGATGGACATCGTTCCGGCCGACGTGGAGCTGGTGATCGACGCCCAGGTCGCGCCTGAGGATATCGACAAGGTCTTCCCGGGGCTGGAGGCCAGGATCCGCCTCACGGCCTTCAACTTCCGTTCGACGCCGACCATTTTCGGGCGGGTCGAGACCGTCTCGGCCGACCGTCTGATCGACGATCAGGCGGGGCACGCCTATTATCTCGCCAGGATCCAGGTCTCTGATGAGGAGCTTGGTCGCCTGAATGGTCTGGAGCTCCTTCCCGGTATGCCCGCCGAGGTCCTGATCGTCACGGGAGAGAGGACCTTGTTGGATTATCTGCTGCGTCCACTCACGGACGGGTTGGCGCGTTCTCTGCGGGGTGATTGAGGAGCTCGGCGAAGACCGCCTCGTAGCGGGCGGCCATCTGTCGGACCGAGAGCTGCTCGGCGCGCGCCAAACCGGATGCCGCCAAGGCGCGGCGTCGTTCTGGGTCGGCCAGCAGATCGGCCGTGGCGGCAGCGAGGGCGCCGGCGTCGTCGCAGGGGACCAGCAGCCCGAATCGGTCGTTGCCGATCACCTCTCGCGGCCCATAGGGACAGTCGGTGGCGATCACCGGAGTACCGCAGGCCATGGCCTCGAGCATGGTGTAGCCGAAGCCTTCGAACTGGCAGGTATGAACATAGAGGTCTGCCCGACGCATATAGGGGTAGACATTCTCCCGATGGCCGACGAAGGCCACCCGATCATCGAGCCCCCAGGCCGAGATGCGGCCTTCCAATGCCGCCCGGTCCGGGCCGTCGCCGACCACGACCAGGGCGGCCGGGCGGTGCGGCTGGAGCAGCCGAAAGGCCTCCAGCAGCAGGCCGAGATCCTTCTCCGGCGACAACCGGGCGGCGACGCACAGGCGGGGTAGGTCCGCATCCAGGTGTTCCAGACCCGGGGCGGGCTCCGCCGCTGCCGACTCGACCGCCGCGCCGTCGATCCCGTTGGGAATGACGCGGGTGCGTGCGGTCGATCCCAGAAAGCGACGACACAGCTCCCGCGCCGTTCCTTGCGAAGGCACGATCATGCGGTCCGCCAGTCGCGCCGTGGCCCCGATGGCGGAGAGCAGAAAGGTCCAGCGTCCCAGGCCATGTTCGTAACGGCGCATGTGCTCGAAGGCAGGCCCGCGAAAACTCCCGACCGTCTTCACCGGGAGTCGCGCGAGGCGGGCGCCGAGCACCGCCAGTGCCGCCGGGTAGTGCATCATCCCCAGGACCAGGTCCGGGCGCGCCTCGCGCAGCAGTCGGCCGCTGGTCTTCAGGTCCGCCAACAGGTCTTGGGGCGAGCTGAACCAGCCGCGGGGCAGACGGGGTCCGGTATCCAGGAAGGCATCGAACCCTGGCGGCAGGAGATCGCGCAGCGCCGCTGGCGCTGCGAGCGTGATGTGGCGGACGCGGTCCCGATCGAGGTGAGTCAGCAGATTGCTGGTGGTGCGCTCGGCACCGCCGAAGACGGTGGCCAGATGAAGGATCAGCAGTCTCATCTAAACCGCGTCCAGAGCGAAATGCATCGTTTTCACTTCGTGTCTGGCTTTGAGGACTTCACTGGCCTCGGTAGGGACGCGGTTCAATAGCGCGTGAAGACGATGTCTCTCGATTCGATCCTGAATTCTCGGTACCAGTCTCCATCCAGCCATAACCAGGTGCTGATGACCGTCGCCTCGCGTTCCGGCTGGCTGATCGTCTCGCCCGTGGAGGGTACCCTGAAGGCAGGTACTGAGGCACGGATCTTGGTCTTCACCTCCGCCCTGGGTCCATCCAGACGGATGCCTTCGACCTCCGCATGACTGTACTCGATCTTCCCCATCAGCTCCGACAGATAGAACTGGAGCGGCATGCGGGCACGGAAGAAGGGGTCCTGGTAGTCGTAGGTCTTGGTGTAATCCTTCGCCAGCATTGCCTGCCAGAAACCTTCCGCGCGCTTGCGGACGGTCGCCTCGCGGGCCTCGGCGTCCGGCCCCTTGATCGACCGAAGGGACTCGGCATAGCGTGCCAGCGCGTCTGCGGTGATCTGCAGTTGCACCAGCTTCTTGGTCTTCAGGCTGTCGTCGGTGAGTTGCTCTCCAATGATCTTGAAGCCTCCGTTCGCGGCGGACAGGGAACTCGGTTCGTAACGGAGACCGAGATTCGTTACCGCGGGATGCGACAAGGGAATATTGCTCAGGGTCCAGGTTTGGCCGTAGTCCTTCGACAGACTGGCATAGAGTCCAGAGCGGATGTCACGCCAGTCCTCCCAGACGACGAGGACCTCTCCTGGCACTTGGCCGAAGGCCACCGAGGGGTTGCGGGCGTGGAAGGCCGACAGTCCCTCGGTCTGCCCCTCGCTCGGTTGGCCATCCTGGTGCCGAAGGCGCTTGGCCGTCGACCAGGTGTCGCCGCGGTCATCCGATCGGATCAGATAGATGTCCTGTTTGGTCTTGGCGTCATCCTTCCGGGAGCGGCCGGTGAATACCAGCAGGATGTGTCCCTCCGCGTCCGAGGCGACCTGCAGGCTGGCGATATCGATCCCGCGCAGGTCCTCGAAGGCGAAGTGCTTCCAGGTCTTGCCATCGTCGTTCGAGTGTGCACCCTCGAGGAGAAAGTCCCGCTTATCCGATCCGTACTGGGACAGCCAGAGCACGAACCAGCGCGAGCCGCTCCGGAAGGCGTCGAAAATGGGTGTGATCGCGGGGGTCTCTGCGATGGCGACCGCATCGCCAAAGCCCTCGGCGGTCGTATCGGCACTCGCGTTGGCGGGCCGATAACGGGCAACGATCTGCTGTTTTCCCTCCTGCGTCAGCCAGCTGTAGACCATGAGGTTGCCTGAGTCGTCCGTCGACATCAGGGGATAGATCCCCGCCATGACCAATTCGATGGGTGAGAGCGCATTGGTGCGGCGGTTGAATTGTCGGTAGTAGAGGTTGTGTTGCTCCCCGGTTGGCTCTCCACGCTTCTCGCCATACCAGAGGAGGTGCAGGAGACCATCTGCACCGGCCTCGGCACTGAAGCGTGCCAGCGGTTCTGTATCGCCACCCACCTCCAGGGGCTGCATTTCCGGCCGCGTGGTGTCCAGGAGAAAGAGACCCTTGGTCGGGAGCTTGTCGCGCCACAGCAGGCCGACACCCGTTTCGAGTGCCGCCAATGCCAGCCCGGAGGGGGCCTGAGCGCGCTCGGCCGGGGCCAGGAGGCGCTCTTCGCCGTCCGGATCACGCAGGCGCAGGAGGCGGTTCTCGTCATAATAGGCGAGCCAAAGACGGCCAGCGCCGTCGACGCGATAGTCCCAGCTGCCCTGGGCGACCATCGTCGAGGCCGTCAAGGGCTCCCTGGATAACTGGAACGACGGATTGTCGTCGGCGTACAGCCCATTGGCTCCGAGGAGAGAGCCGAAAAGAAAGAGAAGGCGCATCAAGCGCTCTGATCCGATTCCATGCAGTTTCACTGAGAACCCCATTCGCTACTGAATCCAAAAGGTCAGGACCCAAGAACAACCTCGGCGCCGGCAAAAAAAGGCCGCCCGAGGGCGGCCTTTCTGGCTAAGACCTCGGGCGGGTGCTCTTCCGCCCCGAGGTCGTTTCGAGCAGCTCAGTCGCTCATTCTTCCGGCTCTTACGGAACTTGGATCAGCATGCGCGAGGGCGCCAGCTTGATGGCGTTGTTGAAGACGCCGCCCACGGTCTCGCCGTTGAGGGTGCCGCCGATGTTGTACTCGAGCTTGATCACCACGGCACCGTCGCTTGTGGACTGCCGGTTCGGAACCTCGACGAGGCCGTCCCCAGTCGACTGGGTGCTGAACGCCGCCGGCTTGCCATCCGAGGTCAGACGATAGTTCCAGAGCGAGGCCCAGCCGCCGTCTTCCAAGCGCGCCAGGGTACCGTCGCTGAGCATGTCTTCCGCGTCGACACGCGCAACGCAGGTCACGTCCTGAGCAACCGTACCAGAGACCAGGTTCTCGTCACGGTCGAAGAGGTCGCCGCGGCTGCGGGTGACGAACTCGATCCGGGCGTCGTAGGAGTTGGTGAAGTCCGGCTCCTGGACGTTGCTCACCGGGGTCACGAAGAAGGCCGTAGTGACCTCGTTGAAGGGCATGAGGGCGACATTCTGCGGGCTGGCGGAAGCGGCCCAGCGATAGTCGTTGTCGAACGTGCTATAGGCCTGGTAGCCCCAAGCCGCACCACTGCCGAACTCGAACACGAAGGCCTCGCCGCTGAGGCTGTCAGAGCCTGTTGCGCTGTTGTCGACATAGAGATAGCCGCGCGCGGGGATCAGGTTGCGGCCGAACGCATAGTCTCGACCCGAGCCCTGCCAGTCGTTGTTGATGCTGGGATCGTTGAAGAGCACGCCGGCGGTATCGGCGCCGAACTGGCCGCTCAGATCGATCGTCTGAATGTCGAACTGGCTGGTCGGCAGGTACTCGTTGTACTCCTCGCAGGAGGCCGTCGCGTCGTCCGCGTCGTCGCCGGTCTTGTAGTAGAAACGATAGTGCAGATGGGTCGAACCCAAGGTACCATCCGAATCCCAGTTGTCATAGCTGGTATTGATCACGCTGACGATCGTGGTGACGGTGTCGCTGAGCGCGGCATAGGGGAAGAAGACGCTTCCCGCCTGCGCGCTTTGGATACCGACCGCCGAGACGCCGATGGCTGCCGCGACCGCGGATGCGAGTGTGGATTTTGCAAACATGCTGGAGTTCTCCTGTGATTCACACGTTATCAGACTATCGGTTGTTGAGTATTCCGGATCTCGTGGACTACCCGTGATGGAGGATGGCGAAGAGGCGCCGGCCCATCCGAAACGCATGCCACGCTGGCTCGCGGCTCGAACAGGAGTCTACACCACAAATTGTTGTTGTCAACCCACAGCGATCGATTTCGCGACGCTGTGAGCTCGTCGGAGGGTCGCGGCGAGCAGGGTGCGAACCTCCTAAAATCGCTGTAGCACGAGGATTTTCGGGCACTTGAGGGGCGCTTTGTTGTGATATAGCAACAGTTGGCGGAAAAACCTCTTAGGGGTTGCTTTGCCCCCCAGCAACGGCAGCCGGAGGCACCTGCACCTGGATTCCCTCACCGGCGTTCGGGATTGGTCCGGCGTCTGGGGCATGGGCCGGCCCATGGCTCCCCGAAGGTTCAGAAGATGTCGACATCGCCCATGGTGTAATAGAGCGACCGACGCGCCGTCGCGGTGTCGACGGGGCTGCGCCAGCTCATATTAGCAGTGACGACCGGTGTCTCGCGACAGCGACTCTTCAGCGCCGGTCGCCACGAATCGGGCAGCCACACCCTCGCCGCATCATGCGGCGACTCGACCAGGAGCAAGGTGGCAACCCTTTGCAAGGCGCCGCGTGTCGCCAAGCGTGGGAGCAGAACATCGACCAGGAGCAGCCGTTCGGCATCCTGGCGGGAGACGACCCAGCCGATGAGCCAACCGAACAAGAAGACGCCGATCAAGCGATAGGTATGAGAGGGGTTGTCGGCATAGCGCCAGCGCAGATAGGTGCCATTTCGGATCAGACTCAGGCCGTACTGACC
The DNA here is from genome assembly GCA_028277465.1 of Chromatiaceae bacterium. Classification (GTDB taxonomy): domain Bacteria; phylum Pseudomonadota; class Gammaproteobacteria; order Chromatiales; family Chromatiaceae; genus JANQGF01. Next base: position 4,456 of record JANQGF010000020.1, on the reverse strand, counting down.
ACGCATCCGCTCCCAGAGGTGGTCTAGTCGCGGGTCATCCCACGCCAGCGGAAGGGCTCGCCACGGACTGTAGCGAGGCCGAGCAGGTGGAATCTCGCACTCGACGGCGATCCCCAGTTGTTCGTAGACACGCGCCCGCTCGCCGACGAGATACGGGCCTCGGCCGGGAAATCCGTAGCGAAATCCGGCCGGTAGCCGGGATGCAAGGCGTTCGAGCAGGTCGCGGAGCATGAGGGTGAAGAGGTTGTTTCGACCTATCCCGCCACGGTGGTCGGGATGAACCATGACGTCGCAGACCTGAACCATGGGGATGGCTTGGTCTCGAAACCAGCCCGGCAAGACGACTGCACCCGCGTGTGCGACGACCGAACCTCGGCCGTCCACCGCCACGACCGAATCGGACCGGTTCGGGTCGGCGCAGGAGCCGGGGTTGGAGCCAAACTTCCAGCGCCATTCGGCGGGCGATCGCACTTGACCGAAGACCAAGGAGAACAACTCCAGAAGCACAGGTTCGTCGGCTGGCTCGCAAGTGCGGAGAAGATAATCGTCCATCCGCGAAATTATCCGGTCTCCCGTGGATCCCCCGCAAGGGGTTTCTATATCCTCCATAAGGTCAAGGTTTGGCGCTGAGACAGCGAATGCTCGCGCAAGACGACCTCGCGGCGGCGCCCAGTCGACCGCTTCGGCGTTCAGATCGGTTGCGCATCCAGTTGCGCGGGTGGCAGGCCCTTCAGATGCCGGTCCCAGATCCGCCGATAGACCGCTTCGAGATTGCGGGCGAAGCGCGCCGTATCGAAGAAGGCCGCATGGCCTTTGGCGGCAGCCAGCCGCTGTCTGAACGCAGCGAGTTCCTCGGGGTGGCCGGCCAGCCAGCGCGCCCGCTCCTCGTAGTCATCGAGGCCGGTCGTGACGAGTTCGGGAAGTCCTGAGGCCCTCAGCAGGCTGGCCGCCACGCGCGAGGGGAAGGTCTCGCCGATACAAGTGAGGACCGGGACCCCCATCCAGAGCGCGTCCGACGCCGTGGTGTGGGCGTTGTAGGGTTGCGTATCCAGGACCAGGTCGGCGAGCGCGATGCGTGCCAGATGCTCGGCCTGCGGCTTCTTGCGGGCAAAGACCAGCCGACCGGATGGAATGCCGCGGTCTGCCGCCCCGCGCACGAGATTGTCTGTGACCCCTTCGCTCTTCGCATAGAGCCACAGGTACGACTCCGGGACTGCCTGCAAGAGGCTGCACCAACGTGCGAAGACCTCGGGGGTGATCTTGTAGGGGTCGTTGAAGCAGCAGAAGACGAAGCCGGTCGCGGGCAATCCAGCCTCGGCCCGAGTCGGTCGCTCAGCGACCCGACGGCCATCGTCGACCGGGGCGTAGGCGTCGGGGAGATAGGCGAGGGCCTCGTCGTAGTGGGGCGCCTGCTGCGCTGGGACCACGACGGGGTCCACGATCAGATAGTCGACGAAGGTCGCGCCCAGGCTGCCGGGGAAGCCGAGCCAGCTGACCTGGATGGGGGCCGGGCGCAAGGCGAGTATCTCGATGCGTGCGTTGGTGGTATAGCCCTTGAGGTCGACGAGGATGTCGATCCCGTCGGCGCGGATTCGTTGGGCCGCCTCGAGTGGCGACATGGGGCCGATATCCACGAAGTGCTCGAATGCCTTGCGCAGTCGTTTGCGCATGGGGCCACCGTCGTCGGGGCCGCTGGAATAGGCGAAGAACTCGAAGCGGGCGCGGTCATGTCGCTCGAACAGAGCCGCGGTCAAGTAGGCCGTGGCATGTTCCTGCAGATCATCGGAAAGGTAACCAAGGCGTAGACGAGAACCAGGGGCACGGGGTGCGGCGCGCGGGAGCTTCTGGCCGCTTTCCACCCAGGTCCGGTATTCGGCGGCGCGCAACCGCGCGACCCCGAGCAGGTCTGCTGGCTCGAGTTCGGGAATCGACATGACCGAGAAGGGCGATGCGACGGGCTGCTCGCCTTGTTTGATCGCCTCGACCAGGATCGAGACGCGCTCGTTCCAGTGCCGCCAGTCACAGAGATGGCGCTGGTTGAACAGCAGCTCGCCGAGCAACCTCGGGGGGCGATTGCCGAAACGTGCCAGACTCCGCTCCAATACCTCGACGGCGTCCGCGTATTGCCCGATCCGGGCCAGCATGCGCGAGATGGCGAGCGAGCGCTCCGGGTCTTGGGCGCAGCCTTTCGCTGCCCCGACGGCGATCTCGAGCAGCCGGCCGCGGCTGTCAGGCATTGCGCCCTGTTCCCTCTCCGCGCGCTCGATCTTAAAGGCCGCCTGGAGCAGGCAATAGCTGGATTCGGTGAGCTCGGGCTTGAGTCTCACCGCCTGCAGGGCGTACTGAAAGGCCTGTTCGGGCCGACCCCGCGACAGGGCCGAATCGGCAGCGTTGTTCCAGCTCTCCGCGCGCAATGGGTTCAGCGAGAGTGCTTGCTCGAAGGCATCCCGCACCCCCTCCTCATCCCCCAGTCGAGCCTGCGCCACCCCCAGATGGTCCCACAGCTCGGCGCGGCCGGGTAAGAGCTCGCTCGCCCGCTGCAGCGACTGCACGGCCTCGTGAGGCTGTTTGAGTGCCAGGGTCGCGAGGCCACGCAGATGATGGCCCTCGCCCCAGTCCGGGTGTTGGGCGAGGAGGGCGGTCAGGTCGGTGGCCAGCTTCTCCATCCGGCCCGCCTGATAATCCTGCATGGCCTGGGCGAAGGCCGCCTGCAGTTTGGCCTGCACGGGGGAGGCGGTCGGGAGGTCAGGTGCGCGATCCGGCGGTTCATCGCGCGGTTCCAGCGGTTCCGGGGACGTGAGTCCCAGCGTTGCGGGGTCCCGGCCAGCCGCACAGGAAGTGAGCCAGTTCCGCCACTGTCCTAGCCGCTCGGAGGCCGAGTCGCGGCTCTCCTGGTCACTGAGGAGGCGTCGCGCGGCCTCCAGCCGATCGGATCGCAGCAGTCCGAATAGCAGGGCGTGGGCATAGGTCTCGGACGAGGGTTGCAGCAGGCGTGCTCGTCTCAGGAAGGGCATGGAGGTGAGCCCCAGTCCGGCATCGATCAGCGCCACGCCGAGGTTGTAGGATGCGAGGGACCGATGCGGTCGCGCCTCCAAGGCGCGCACATAATGCTCAACGGCCGCCTCCAGATCTCCTCGCCGCTGTGCCGCAGTCCCTTCGGCCAGTGGGTCGCGCGCCTCGGAGGTCGTTGGAACTGCCCGCTCGGATGTCCATGAAATCGAATACTTGATCACAGCGCCTCCCTGAGACTCATGAAATTTTCAGCGCACGAAGTCGTCCCTTACCCCGCTGCAACGGCTTTGGAAGGCGGTCGTGTCCTGGTCCTGGGCCGCGATGACGCCGGCGTCATGCGGGCTGCCAGCAACTGCGTGCTCGCGAACTGCCAGATCATCGCCCACCTTGCCCGAATCGTCTTCGCCGCGCTGCTCGACAATGGCGCAGGTGGTCAATCGCCACGTCCTGGCCCACTCGCCCGTCCTCCGTCTGCGAAGACCTCATCGAGACGCTCGGCAGTGATCACCCGCGCCGACCAGCGGCGCAGGGTATCCGGATCGGCGCGATGCACAAGCTCACACACGGGATCGCTCGGGGAGCCAAACTTGAGAGTGAGTAACTGCAGCAGGACCGCGGCGCCTTCTTCTTGGCGCCCTTCCTGGCGTCCCTGTTGAATGAACCGCTCGGCGAATCCGCTCATGACCTCCGCCTCCCGCCTATAGCGCTGACGATAAATGACGCGTTCATGATCGTCCAACTGTGCATAGATGTCGATGAAGTCGAGATACTTGATCCGACGCTCGGGGTTCGGCTCCAGTTCCAGCAGACCGCGTACTGCCTGGGCGTAGACCTCGATCTTGTCGTCTGGCGTGTAGGCCATGTTGGGCAGATTCAGCCGGGCGACTAAGTTGGGACTGTCGAAATAGTCGCGCGCGGTTGTTTGCGAGAGCGGGCAGGCAAGATAACGAAACTCGAGATAACGCTGGTGATCGCCGCCCAGGGTGAGCTGGGTGGGATAGGCCCCAGGGTGAAGAAAGATCACGACCGGAACGACGCGATTGGTGCTCAAAAGCTCGGCTAGGTCCAAACAATAGTGGGCGAGCCGGTGGACGGAAAATCGGCGCGGATCGGTTTCCTCCTCAAAGACAAACAGCAGGGCGTCGCGCCGGCCATCGGGCCATTCCACCAGCAGGGGAACGTCGAGCTCGCGAAAGCGGTCGCCGAGTCGTTCTTTGAGCTGCTCCTCGCGGATGGGGATGATTCGGGCACTCTGGTCGACCTGCGCGGCCTCGGGCGAGGAGAAGAACTGCACGGACTCACGGGGGTAGTCGAGGATTAGGTTTTTGAAGTTCTGGTCGTGGCTCACGGATTCGTTTGTCGCATGGCAGTCGCGAGGTCTCTACTTCATCGTGCGCTGGCGCGGATTGCCGCAGCCCTGTATCCATGCCGAGCACGCGGGCAG
>JANQGF010000410.1 GCA_028277465.1 Chromatiaceae bacterium | reverse complement strand
CCCGGGTGTAGGGATGACGCGGGTCGCCCAGGACCTCCTCGACCCGCCCCCGCTCGACCAGTCGCCCCAGGTACATCACCGCCACCTCATGAGCGAGATAGGCCACCACCGAGATGTCGTGGGTGATGAAGAGATAGGCGAGCCCGAGCCTGTCCTGCAGGTCTTTGAGCAGATTCAGGATCTGGGCCTGAACCGAGACATCCAGTGCACTGGTGGGCTCGTCGCAGACCATGACCTTGGGCTCCACGGCCAGGGCACGGGCGATGCAGATCCGTTGACGCTGTCCCCCGGAAAGCTCGTGCGGGTAACGCCTGGCAACCTCGGGGTCCATCCCCACGAGCTCGAGCAGCTCGGCCGCCCGGCGCGTCCGACCGATCCGGCTGGGCTCGATTCCCAGCGCCTGCAGACCCTCGCCGATGATGTCGCCCACCAGCATGCGCGGGTTCATGGAGGCGTAAGGGTCCTGGAAGATGATCTGCAGGTCCTTGCGAAAGGGACGCATCCGCCGGTACCCCAATCCGAACAGCTCCTGGTCCCGATAGCGGATCGACCCACTCGTGGGTGGAACCAATCCGAGGATCCCCTTGCCAGCCGTGGTCTTGCCGCAGCCCGACTCGCCCACCAGGGCCAGGGTCCGGCCGACCTCCAGATCCAGCGAGACCCCATCGACCGCGCGCACATGCCCGACCAAGCGCCGCAGGATTCCACGCTGGATCGGAAAGTGGACCTTCAAGTCCTCGACCCGCAAGAGGGTCTTCGCGCTCGTTCGTCCGACCTCGGTCTTCGGCTCGCTGGTCGGTGAGCCCGGTGGCAGGTCGGGCGATCCGCTACCAGGCCCGGAAGGCTCGTCCGGATCCCACAGATGACAGCGCACACATTGATCCTCTCCAGCAGAGAACCAGTGCGGCGGTTCCTTGCGACAGCGGTCGCTGACCCGATGACAGCGATCGGCGAAGCGGCAGCCCTGGAAAGGGCGATCCAGGGATGGTACCCGACCCGGGATCACGGCCAAGCGGGCGCCGCCCTTGTCCGCGGAGGGCAGACTCTCCATGAGCCGACGGCTATAGGGGTGCGCTGGAGCGGCGAAGAAGGCGGACGTGGTCGCCGTCTCCACGATCTGGCCGGCATACATGACCGCCAGACGATCGGCGGTCTCTGCCACCACCCCCAGGTCGTGGGTGATGAGGAGCACCGCCATCCGCTTGGACTGCTGCAGCTCTTTCAACAATCGGAGAACCTGGGCCTGGATGGTGACGTCCAGGGCCGTGGTCGGCTCGTCGGCGATCAGAAGCTGCGGGTCGCCCGCCAGCGCCATGGCGATCATGACCCGCTGCTTCATGCCACCCGAGAGCTGATGGGGGTATTCGTTGAGCCGCCGCTGCGGATCCGGGATGCCGACGGCGTGCAGCAACTCGATCGCGCGCCCTGCCACCTGATGGCGTGAACGGCCGTCGTGGATGCGCACGGCCTCGGCGATCTGGGTACCGACCCTGAGCACTGGATTCAACGAGGTCTGGGGCTCCTGGAAGATCATGGCCATGCGCCCGCCGCGGACCCGACGCATCTCGGCCTCGGTCAGACGCAAGAGGTCACTTTCCCCGAGCAACACGGAACCGGCGAGGATGCGCCCCGACGGCGGCAAGAGGCGCATCAGCGACAATGCGGTCATGGACTTGCCGCAACCCGATTCACCCAGGAGCGCGAAGGTCTCACCCGCCCGGAGGCTCAAATCGACCCCATCGACCACGCGCGAGGGGCGCTCGGAACCACCGAGCTGTGTCGTCAAACCTTCAACACGGAGCAAGGTCTCGGTCATGATAGGGCAGCTCAAGCTCCGCGACGCAGACGCGGATCGAAGGCGTCCCGCAAGACGTCCGCGAACAGGTTGGCAGCCAGGACCAGTGCGAACATGAAGAGGAAGGCCGCCGCCAGCGACCACCAGACGACCGGGTCGCGCGCCAGCTCCAGCCGAGCGCCGTTGATCATGTTGCCCCAGCTATTCATGGTCGGATCCACCCCGATATTGACATAGGACAGCACGGCCTCCGCCAACACGAGCCCGCTGAAGTCCAGCGCCAGGGTGATCAAGACGATATGCATCAGATTCGGGAGGATATGGCGAGCGATGATGGTGGCATGTCCGACCCCGAAGGCCAGGGCGGCCTGCACATAATCCACCTCGCGGAGCTTCAACGACTCGCCGCGCAGCAGCCGGCAGAGTCCGGTCCAACTGGTGACGCCCAGGATCAGACAGAGAAACAGCAGCCGCAGATCGGCACGCTCGACCAGGCTCTCGAAGGCGTCGGCATGGTTGCTCATATAGACCTGTAGCATCAGGATGACGGCCGCAATCAGGAGGACCCCCGGGATCGAGTTCAAGGTGGTGTAGAGATACTGGATGACATCGTCCACCCAACCCCCGAAATAGCCGGCCGCGATGCCAAGGACAATGGCGGCGGGCAACATGACCAGGGTGGTGAGTGTGCCGATCAGCAGACCCGTGCGGACGCTCTTGAGGGTCTGGTAGAGCACGTCCTCACCCACCTTGTCCGTGCCGAGCAGATGGTACTTGAGCGCCAGCTCAGCGGCGATGAAGCCGAGCAGCAGCAAGAGGCCAAGCATGGTCAGGGCCGTGTGCCAGGGGACGGCCGTCCGGCCACAACGGACCGCCGACCAGGTCGCCGCCATGGTCTCACCCCGCCGTCGGGCCAGCAGCCAAAGGAGTCCAGCGCTCAGGAGCGCCCAGACGAGGGCCCCCTTGACGGCGCCGATCAGTGATCTGAGCGCGATGTCCGGCGCCCGTTGCCGGGCGGGATCGGCGAGATGGCGCCCGCCATGCTCCAAGCGGGGGTAATCCCGTCTCACGCTGCCGTCGGATTGCTCGATCGCCTCCTTGACGAAGAGATGCGTCGCGAAGGGGGCCGAATAGGTCTTCTCCTGACGCTCGCGCAACCCGCTCAGCACCAGATCGAGCAGGCTCAGCACCTCTGGCGAGTAGTGCGTCGGCGCGTCCGACCTGCGGGTGAGCTCAGGGGCGAGCGCCAAGTTCGCCGAGCCAGCATCCTCAGCGCCCATGCCCTGACTCCAACCGACCTGCGGATCCAACTTCAGCCGGAAATGCACCGTATCGAGCAGGCCGACCAGACCGTATGCGCTCAAGACGACCAGGCTCGCCACACCGACCCGCGAACCGACGACCCGCCGCCAGGGGTCGCGCAGGTGCTCATGGCGCGAGGCATGGAAAGCGAATCCGAGCGCCAAACCGATCAGCAAGAAGACCAGCGCATCGGTCCAGAGCAGGACCGGCATCAGTGGCATGGCGAGGACCTCATTGCAGCCTGACCCGCGGATCGACCAGGGTGTAGGAGATATCGGTCAGGATGAGTCCCAGGATGTAGAGCACGGCGCCGAGAAAGACCATGGAGCGGACGATGGCGAAATCCTGGTTGCTGATGGCATCGATCGTGTAGCTGCCGAGCCCCGGGATCCCGAAGAAGGATTCCGTGATGAGACTCCCCATGAAGAGGAGCGGAAGCACCACCACCACGCCGGTCAGGATGGGGATGAGCGCATTGCGCAAGACATGCCGAAAGAGCACCAAACGCTCGTCGAGGCCCTTGGCCTGCGCCGTTCGAACATAGTCCTTGGCGATCTCCTCGAGAAACAGGGTACGGTACCAGCGGGTCCCCGCGCCGATTCCGCCGATCACCCCCACGATCACCGGTAGGATCAGGAACTTCCAGGCCTGCAGTCCGGTGTCATAGCCGGAGATGGGGACCAGATGAAAGACCTTTCCGAGAATGAACTGACCACCGATGATATAGAAGAGGCTGGAGATCGAGAGCATGGCGACCAGGAGTACCACGCTCCCGAAATCGATGTAGGTCGCCCGGAAGAAGACGATGAAGAGTGCAAAGCTGATGTTGAAGGCCAGCCCGACCAAGAGCACGGGGACGGCGATGGCGAGGCTTGGCCACATACGTTGCGAGATGTCGTAGCCGATGTCGCGTCCGGCGTCGGAGGAGCCGAACTGGAAGGCGAACAACCTGACGGACTTCTCGAAGAAGATGGTGTCGGTCAGACCGGCGATGCCGCCCACCTCGCGATTGTAGAGCAGCGGCTTGTCGTAGCCGTGCTCCTGTTTCCAGGCCTGGATCGCCTCCTGAGTGACCCGTTTCTGCCCCAGATGCATGCGCGCCATGTCATCCGGTGAATTGACCACGAAGAAGAGCAGAAAGGTGATGAGATTGACCCCGATCAGGATCGGAATGGCATAGAGAAACCGCCGAATGATATAGGCCGTCACAGTGCCCGACTCCCTTCACGCCGGCGCACCGACCACCAGGCCGGCAGGATCACGAGCAGCAGCAGCCCAGCACCCGCCCAAAGTGGCCAGAGGACGGGTCGATTCCACTCGCGACGAAGCCGCTGACGTCGCTTGGCATCGACCCGACGATACTTGAGCGTATTCTTCGCCATCTGGTTCGGGTGGGCGTTGAAGAGCCATTGGTGATGGAGACTGAAGGCCTTGGGGTGGAAACCCCAGACCCAGGGGGCATCGGTCCGCGCAATCTCCACCAAGCGGTCGATCATGGCCTGGCGCTGCGGGCCATCATCCAGGTACTTCATCTCGTCGTACAGGCGGTCGAACTCCGGATTGGCATAATTGGCGGCGTTCTCACCCAGATGCTCGACCTTGCCATTGGGACCATAGAGCAGGAAGAGAAAGTTCTCCGGATCCGGATAGTCGGCATTCCAACCCCACATGAAGACCTGCCCGGTCCCCTTGCGCATCTTTTCCTGGAAGCGGTTGTAGTCGGTGGAGCGGATGACCAGCTCGATGCCCAGCTTGGCGAACTGCTTGCGGATCCAATTGAGGCGGGCACGGTCGTCCGGACCGGTGGCGACCGCCTCGTAATTGATCGTCAGGGCGCGCCCGGTGTCACGATCGATCCCATCTGGATAGCCCGCCTGGCGCATCAGGGTCCGCGCCTCCTCGAGTCCCCTGCGTACGGCGCGACCGCCCCGCCATTCGTAGACGAAGGGGTTGATCCCGGCCTCGCCTTCCCGGTGGCCGAAGATGCCCGGCGGGATGGGGCCCTGTGCCGCCAGGCCTCGACCGTTCACAAAGATGGAGATGAACTCCTCGAAATCCACGGCGATGGAGATGGCCCGACGCAACAGACGAGCGCGTTGCGAATCACCCCCAACCACAGGGTCCAACATGTTGAACCCAAGATAGAAGATGGATGGCTCCACCGAGGTCAGCAGGGAGACGCCCTGCTCACGCATCGACTGGGTCAGGATCGGCTCGCCCTCGGCGTCGACCTGGACCGCCTGATCGAAGGCGTCCGAGGAGATACCTGAGCTGTCGTAATAGCCCTGGAGGAACTTGTTCCAACGCGGAATACTCTCCTTCTCGAGGCTGTAGATGGCGCGGTCGATGAAGGGGAGCGGGCGGCCCGCATCCGCGAGAATCCCGGATTCCCGGTCGCCCGGCATCCCTTCGGTCGGATAGCGTTCGCCGTGGAAGTTGGGATTGCGCATGAGCACCATGCGCAGATTGGGGTTGTTCTCGCTCAACATGAAAGGCCCGGTACCGACTGGATACCAGTCCAGAATGATATTGCGTTCGCGCATACCAGGTTGCGCATAGAAGACGTCGGCCTCCCAAGGCATGGGCGCGAAGAATGGCATTGCCAGCCAGTAGATGAACTGCGGGTACTTGCCTTTGACGCCGATCCTGAAGCTGTAGCGGTCCACCACCTCGACGCCCGCGAGGCGCGCGTGACGCAGGTGCTCGACGCGCTCCAGCGCCCCCTTCTCTTCTGCCTCCGCGAGCCGCTCGGAAAGCCCTTGGAACCCGATGATGTGTCGCCGCATCACGCCCGCGATCGGTGAATGCAGCCAGGGTGCCGCGAGCCGCTTGATCTGATGAACGAAATCCTCGGCGATGAGCTCGCGGCTGCCCACCTCGGGGAAGTCGTTCAGCCGGTTGACCCCTCGCAGATCCGTCTCGCTGAGCGCGTGGTAGCGAAAGCGACCCTCGGCATCGCGGGCGAAGGCCGGGTGCGGCTGGAAGCGAATGCCAGGCCGGACCTGGATGAGATAGTCGCTGCGTGCGATGTCCGTGGCCGGCGCATCCGCGGGCAATGGGTCCCCCGCCGCATCGTAGTAGCGCGGGACGGGCACCTCTATCGCCGCCAGGGGGATCAATCGATAGGGGCGCAGCAGGAAGTGGTACTGGAGTGGTGGCTCGTAGATCTGGCCCAGAAAGGCAACCTCGTTCGAGCTGTAAGAGCGGGCCGGATCCAGGTGCTTGGGTCGCTCGTTGAACGAGCTGTATACCGTCTTGCTCTCGGCATCGGAGGCGGGGTAGGGGTCATTCCAGGCGGATTCACCGCAACCGGCGACCGAGAGCATCACCAGAACCAGCACCGGCATCCAGGTCCCATTGCTCAAGTGATTCGCTCCCGGTTCACGCCCTTCGCCTCAGGATGCGTTGCGGTCGTCGAGGTACATCTGGGCGCCGCCACGTCCATTCGACCCCGGATAAACCCAATCGCGCATGAGTACTGCCAACTGGGATCCGTCGACCCCCGCGGAAGACAGGGTTCGGCCCCGGCAGACCCACTCGCGCCAGTCTAGCCGCCGCTGCAACCCAATGGTGAACCGATCGGCCCTCAAGGCTCGTCCTGGGTGGGGATCTCTTTGCGCTCGATCTGTGCCCGGCTCTCCATGTCGCTCAACATATCCCGATAGATCTGGCGACCCATCAGCTGGGATAACATCATGGCATCCGGGGCTATCCGCTCGGCATCGCGCGACCGGACCTCGCCGTCCTCCACTCGAGTGACCCGCAGCACGGCTGCGTCTCCGTTATCGAGGATCGCCGTCCCAACGCTTGCCATGCCGTCGGCCGGCGCCGGGAGTTTGAAGGCGCTCGCGAGGATCGCCGCAGGCACATCCGACGCCCGACGCTCCACCAGCCCGGGCGCCTCGGGCTCCACTCCCTCGAGGACAGCCGGCCAGTCCGCCCCGTCGCGCAGTCGCTTCGCGAGCGATTCGGCGGCCTCCGCGGCCTCGGCTCGCGCTCGTTGCGCTTTCAATTCGGCGATCACCTCCTCGCGCACTTCCTGCAACGGCTTGGCGGAGGCCTCCCGATGGTCGGCAATCCGCACGACGACCGCCTGCAACTGCTCGGGGTTCGGCTCGATGAGATCGCTGTTGTTGCCCTCCAGCAGCACATCGTCACTGAATGCGGCCGCCATGATCTTGGGCTCGGCCAGAAGGTCTTCCCCACCCTCGCGACCGACCCAATCGCTCTGCTGGACGGCAAGCCCAAGCGCATCCGCGGCTGGCTCGAGACTGTCTGGAGATTCATAAGCGATATTGGCCAAGCGCTCGGCCAAGTCGTAATACAAGGAATCCGCGCGCTGCTTGACGAGTTCCTCGAGCAATTGCTCGCGCACATCTGCGAACGGGCGGACCTGCTTCGGGATGATCTCGTCGACGCTGATGAGGTGATAGCCGAACCGAGTCCTGACCGGCTCGCTCAAGGCGCCCTGCGAGAGACCGAAGGCGACCTGATCGAAGGTCGGCTCCATGATGCCCTGTTCGATGGTCCCGAGCGAGCCGCCTTCAGTCGCGCTGCCCGGATCTTTGGAGAGTGCCTGCGCCAAGTCGCCGAACGGCTCACCAGCCAGGATGCGCTCGCGAATCTCCTCGATCTCCGCCAGTACGGACTCGGCCGCCGCCGCATCCGCATCCTGCGGGACGGTCAGAAGCAGATGGCGGACCGTGCGACGCTCCGGTTGACCGAAGCGCGCGGAATCCGACTCATAGGCCTGACGCAGCTCTTCGTCGCCGATCTCGGCCCTTGGCGCAAGCGTCGTCGAATCCAGCACCAGATAGTCCAGCTTGATCTGCTCCGGGTTCTGGAAGCGCGCCGAATGGGATTCGTAATGGGCCGTGATGGCCGCCTCGTCGATCGGCGCATCGGTCTCATAGTCCGCGACCGGGAAGCGAACAAAGGCGATCTCGCGCTTCTGCGTGGCTAGACGCTGGTAGTCGGACAACTCCGAATGGGTCACAAGCTCGCTTCCCGCCACCGCTCGCGCCAATTGGGTCCCCGTCATCTGCTGCTGTAGTTGAGCCTCGAATTGCGCCGGGGTGAGCCCTTGGTACTGGAGCATCTGTTCGTAGGTCTCCAGATCGAATCGACCCTCGCGCTGGAACGCCGGCTCGGCCAGGATCTGCATCCGGATCTCCTGGTCCGAGACACGTAACCCCATGCCCCGCGACACATGGAGCAAGAGGGCCTCGCGAATCATCTCATCCAAGACCTCCGCGCGAAGTCGAGCGTCGTCGAAGGCCGCGGCATCGTAAGCCGGACCGAGCCGCTCACGGAGCTCGATCCGCGCCTGCTGAACCCGACGGTCCAAGTCGCGCGCGGGGATCTCGATCCCAGAGACCTGGGCGACGATGGGCTCGCCACCGACGCCGAGATAGGACTGGATTCCCCATAGGGCGAAGGGAATACTGATGAGGATCACGATCGCCCAGGCGATCCAACCTTGCGCACGATCTCGGATGGTTTGAAGCATGGTGATAGCCGATCGACTGAAAATCGGGAGCAAAAACAAGAACGGGGTATCCGATGGATACCCCGATTCTTTCTCTGATGGCGGAGCGGACGGGACTCGAACCCGCGACCCCCGGCGTGACAGGCCGGTATTCTAACCAACTGAACTACCGCTCCAGAACTCTTTGATGGGTGCTGCAGGGATCGAACCTGCGACCCTCGCCTTGTAAGGGCGATGCTCTCCCAGCTGAGCTAAGCACCCTTGAGACGTCCAGTCATTGTACAGCGTCCTTGAAGGCTTTGCCAGCTTTGAAGGTGGGGGTCCGGGATGCCTTGATCTCGATCGCGGCACCGGTCTGGGGATTACGACCAGGGCGGGCAGCACGCTCCTTGATTGAAAAGGTCCCGAAGCCGATCAAGGAAACCGTGTCCCCTTCCTTCAAGGCGATGGCGATCGAATCAGTGACGGCATCCAGTGCCCGCGCCGCCGCCGTCTTGGAGATGTCCGCCGCATCGGCTATCTTTTCGATTAGTTCCGATTTGTTCATTTATTCCCCCATGCAAGCTGTATCATTTTCCACATAGTTCACGAGGTGCCACACCAAAGGGCGACCAAGCCTCTCCCCGAAGCGGACGATTGCCCGGTCCCACGGGCGCGCTCAAGGTTGCTGCATGCTAAGGCGGAGAAACCGGAAGGGCAACCGACTTGTGAGTCGTCGACTCTGACCCCGGACCTAATGATGCAGGCGCGCGTTCTGGTCGCGCGTCGGCTCGCCCGTGGATTCGCGTGCCTCTTCTTCATCTGTGACCGGCGCCTCACCATCGATCTTGCTACCGACCGCCTCTGGGCGCTCCCTGAGGGCGAGATCAAAGACCTCATCGATCCAGCGCACTGGATGAATCCTGAGATGTTGCTTGATATTCTTCGGGATCTCGGTCAAGTCGCGCTCGTTCTCCAGTGGAATGACGACCGTCTCGATCCCGCCACGGTGCGCCGCGAGAAGCTTCTCCTTGAGGCCACCAATCGGCAAGACCTCACCACGCAGCGTGATCTCGCCCGTCATGGCAACGGTCGAGTAGACGGGTATCTTGGTCAGAGCGGACACCAGGGCCGTGCACATGGCCACACCCGCACTGGGACCATCCTTGGGAGTCGCGCCTTCCGGCACGTGGATGTGCACATCGAAGTGGTTATGGAAATCTGATTGAACACCCAGGGCCTCGGCGCGAGCCCGCACCACGGTCATGGCAGCCTGGATGGACTCCTGCATCACATCACCCAATTGACCCGTATAGGTGAACTTGCCCTTCCCGGGGACGAGGGCGGCCTCGATTCTCAACAACTCACCACCCACCTCGGTCCAGGCCAATCCGGTCACCTGGCCGATCTGGTCGTGCTCGTCCGCGCGACCATAACGGAACCGCTGCACCCCGAGATACTTCTCGAGCGACTTGGAGGCCACCGTAGTCGTGGTACCTCGCTTCTTGAGCAGCACCTCCTTCACGACCTTGCGACAGATCTTCGAGATCTCGCGCTCCAGGTTGCGGACGCCGGCCTCCCGCGTGTAGTGCCGGATAATGTCACGCACGGCACTCTCGCGAATCACCAACTCGCCCTCCTTGAGACCATTGTTCTTGATCTGCTTGGGCAGGAGATAGCGCTCGGCGATCGCGACCTTCTCGTCTTCCGTGTAGCCCGAAAGACGAATCACCTCCATGCGGTCGAGCAACGCGGGTGGAATATTGAGCGTATTGGCCGTGCCAACGAACATCACCTCGGAAAGATCGAAATCGACCTCCAGATAATGATCGACGAAGGTGTGATTCTGTTCGGGATCCAGCACTTCGAGCAGGGCGGAGGCTGGATCACCCCGAAAGTCCATCGCCATCTTGTCGATCTCGTCGAGCAAGAAGAAGGCGTTGCGCGAACCGGCCTTGGAAAGATTCTGGATGATCTTCCCGGGCAAGGCGCCGATGTAGGTCCGCCGATGCCCGCGGATCTCGGCCTCGTCACGTACCCCACCGAGCGACATGCGCACGAACTTGCGGTTCGTCGCGCGTGCGATGGATTGGCCGAGCGAGGTCTTTCCGACGCCTGGCGGACCGACCAGACAGAGAATCGGACCCTTGAGTTTGCGCACCCGCTGCTGCACCGCGAGGTACTCGAGGATCCTTTCCTTGACGCGCTCCAGACCATAGTGATCCTTGTCAAGCACCCCTTCTGCCACCTTGATGTCGTTGCGGATGCGGCTCCGTTTCTTCCAGGGCACGTTGACGAGGGTGTCGATATAGTTCCGCACCACAGTCGCCTCGGCCGACATCGGCGACATCAGCTTGAGCTTGTTGAGCTCCGACTGGGCCTTGTTCTTGGCCTCACGTGGCATGCCCGCCGCTTCGATCCGCTTGGCGAGGTCCTCGATCTCGTTGGGGGCGTCCTCGAGCTCGCCGAGCTCCTTCTGGATCGCCTTCATCTGTTCGTTCAGATAATACTCGCGCTGGTTCTTCTCCATCTGGCGTTTGACACGCCCACGAATGCGCTTCTCCATCTGCAGGATATCGTTCTCCGACTCCATCAGCCCCATCAGGTGTTCCAGTCGGGCCTGCACGTCGACCATTTCCAGCACGCGCTGCTTCTCATCGAGTTTCAGCGACATGTGCGCGGCCATGGTATCGGCGAGGCGTCCCGCCTCCTCGATACTGGCCAACGAGGTGAGGACCTCGGGCGGCACCTTCTTGTTGAGCTTGACGTACTGATCGAACAGGGTCACTGCCGATCGCATCAGCACCTCCTGCTCGCGCTCGTCGGCCTCCAAGGTCTCCAGCATGGGCCGAATGATCGCCGAGAAGGACTCCTCCGTGCTCACGAAGCGCTCGATGTGGGCGCGTTGATGACCTTCGACCAGCACCTTGACCGTCCCGTCCGGCAGCTTGAGGAGTTGCAGGATATTCGCCAGTGTACCGATGTCGTGCAGATCCTTGATCACGGGGTCATCCACATCGGCGCTCTTCTGCGCGATCAACAGGATCTGTTTGTCGCTCGCCATGGCACTGTCGAGTGCGCGAATGGACTTGTCTCGACCCACGAAGAGCGGGATCACCATATGCGGATAGACGACCACGTCGCGCAACGGCAGGACGGGCACCACGGGGGAGGACAGGGATGCAGAACCTGAAGAAATTTCATGTTGCGCCATGGCAGGTGTTCTCAAAACGTGCTGACAATCCAAGGTAAGGGCGACGGAACCCGTGTCCAGGGGTCATTCGACCCCCTCACCGCAGACGTCGATGAAAATCGAGTAACGAGAGGATCGGGGCAACCGACGAGGATCTCAACGCACCCCGCGGCGGCGTCGGATAAGGCCTCCTCGGCTTCGAACGCAAGCGGGTAACAAGCTGCTGGCTGGGCCTGGCAAGACCATCAATCCGCGACGGCGGCTTGCTTCTCCATTCCGTCGTAGATCAGGAACGGCTTGTTCTCGCCCGCGATCACAGAACCATCGATGACCGCCTTGCTTACATGATCCATGGACGGGAGATCGTACATGGTATCGAGCAGGACCTGCTCCATGATGGTGCGCAGACCACGGGCCCCGGTCTTCCGCTCCATCGCCTTGCGCGCGATGGCGCGTAAGGCGTCCTCACGGATCTCCATCTGAACACCTTCCATTTCGAACAGCCGGGCATACTGCTTGACCAGGGCGTGCTTCGGCTCGGTCAGGATCCGCACCAGCGCGGCCTCATCGAGCTCGTCGAGTGTCGCCATCACGGGCAGGCGTCCGACAAACTCGGGTATCAGCCCGTAACGGATGAGGTCCTCGGGCTCCACCGCGCTCAAGAGCTCACCGATATGGCGGCTGTCATCCTGACTGTGGACCTCCGCCGCAAAGCCGATCCCCGCCTTGCGCGAGCGGTTCTGAATCAAACGATCGAGACCGGCGAAGGCACCGCCCACGATGAAGAGGATGTTGGTCGTATCGACCTGGAGAAACTCTTGCTGCGGGTGCTTCCGCCCTCCCTGCGGCGGCACCGAGGCGACCGTCCCCTCAATCAGTTTCAGAAGTGCCTGCTGCACACCCTCGCCGGACACGTCACGGGTGATGGAGGGGTTATCGGACTTGCGCGAGATCTTGTCGATCTCGTCGATATAGACGATCCCGGTCTGCGCCTTCTCGACGTCATAATCGCATTTCTGCAGCAGCTTCTGGATGATGTTCTCAACGTCCTCCCCAACATAACCAGCCTCGGTCAGCGTCGTCGCATCGGCGATCGTGAAGGGCACATTGAGCAGACGAGCCAGGGTCTCGGCCAACAGGGTCTTACCCGAGCCAGTTGGGCCAATGAGGAGGATATTGCTCTTGGCGATCTCGATGTCCTCCTTGGCATCGACCACCTCGAGGCGCTTGTAATGATTGTAGACAGCGACCGAGAGGACCTTCTTCGCCTTTTCCTGTCCGATCACGTATTCGTCCAGGCGCGCATTGATCTCGCGTGGCTTCGGCAGGTGGTTGGTGGCGTCCCCGACACCTTCCTGCATCTCCTCGCGGATGATGTCGTTGCAGAGCTCGACGCATTCGTCGCAGATAAACACGGAAGGACCCGCGATGAGCTTTCTTACTTCGTGCTGGCTCTTACCGCAGAAGGAACAATAGAGCAATTTGCCTTCATCGCTCTTACCGTGATTGTTTCCACTCATCGGGGATCAGTCTCCGGGGGTCGGTTGGGGACGCGGCTCCATCAGTCCGGATCGAGGCAGCCTCAATCATAACCGTTTGGGCTTATATGGCAAGATGGTTAAACTTTGAGGGTTCGACAGACTTCACGGAATCCCCAGGCTCACCCTTTCCCGCCGCTGTGTCCGCATCACCGGCGCGATCGCCGCTCTTCGAGCCTGTTGACCTCTCCGAGCGCGGGGGACGACGAACCCTTCCTCGGGCCACCGAGGTAAGGCAATCGCTGGACCGATTGCCGCGGGCCGCAACGTCGCCAGACCGCGCACGGCGATCGGCAACAGACCCTAAGGCGATTTCTGTCAATTCTCATCCCACCTGGCTGGTCTTGACGCCCGCCTTCGGCGTCGCGCCAGCAGTCACATAGCGCCGCTATGCTCCTGCCGGCGCTCCTTGAAGGCAGACGCCAATCC
>JANQGF010000339.1 GCA_028277465.1 Chromatiaceae bacterium | reverse complement strand
CTTGAAATAGGGGCCGCTATTCCTGCGCCCGCGCGCCTTGCATCTGGCCGCTTCTCGCCGCGCTGAGAACGCAAAATAAGGCGAAACGGGGTACTAGGGGCTCGAGAACCGGACCATCCTTTACTCAAGGCATTGGGCTTGCGATCCGTTGCTCCCGGCAGTCCCAGCGTCCCTCGGGTACGCCCTGGCGCCAGCGTCAGTCCCAGCCGAGCCGCGCCAGATTGCGCGCGACCTCGTCCTGATCGCTGTAGTAAGACTTGCGGCCATTGCGGTCGATATAGCGTTCGTGGCCCTTGCCGGCGATCAGTGCCACCCAGGGTTCATCCGGCGGGCGGTCCGCAAGCCGATCGAAGAGGTGCGCAATGGCCGCGGACCGGTCGAGGATGACCTCGCTGCGGTCCAAGTGCATCCCCGCGAGGATGTCGGCGATGATTGCGGCCGGGTCCTCGGTGCGCGGGTTGTCCGAGGTCAGGATCACCTGATCGGAGTGACGCGCCGCTGCGGCGCCCATGAGTGGACGCTTGCCGCGATCCCGATCACCGCCGCAGCCGAAGAGGGTCATGACTCGGGCGTCGGGGAATCCGGAGCGGATCGCGGTCAGGATGGTCTCCAGCGCGTCTGGGGTGTGGGCGAAGTCGATGACGATCGCCCGCCTGCCGATCACCCGGCACTCGAAGCGCCCGTCCACCGGTTCCAGGTGTTGCCAATGAGGGCAGTCTACCCCGTCCAGCTCGCGGTCCGCGAGCGCTGCGGCAAGGGCGAGGTTGCGGCGGTTGTGCTCCAAGGCCAAGAAGGGCTTGGCCGCGAGCGCCTCGGGATCCAGTGGTGCCGGTTCGAGGACCTGAACCGGCACCCGCGTCTGACCCTGCACCTGCAAGCGGTCGGCGACGGCTCGGCTGGTGCAATAGAGCCGCCCGCCTGGCTGGATGAGGTCGAGTAGGCGCCGCTTCGCGGCAAAGTAGGATGCCTCGTCGCCGTGATAGTCCAGATGGTCCTGGGTGAAATTGGTCCAGCCCGCATCCGTAAAGGGGATGCCGTGGACCCGCCCCTGATCCAATGCATGGCTGCTGACCTCCATCGCGATCAGGTCGCACTGCTCGATTCGGGTGTGCAGCAGCCGGCGCAACTCGATCAGGGGCGGCGAGGTGAAGCCGGTCTCGACGAGCCGTTCGCCGTCGAGAAAGACACCCAGGGTGCCGATGGAGAGCACGCGTCGCCCATGAGCCGACAGGATGGACTCGAGATACTTGAGGGTCGTGGTCTTGCCATTGGTCCCTGTGATCCCGATGACGGATCTCGTCCCGAGATTCAATGGGTAGAGGATGTCGCAGAAGGACCCGACCACCCCTGGCCAGTCGCCGGGGTGGGTCACATAGAGACCCTTGCCGGGCAGGCGGTCGAAGAAGTCGAGTCGACGGTTGGTGACCAGCACTGAGAAGGCGCTGGCGACGAAGTAACGCTCGTAGAGTTCGGCATCGGATCTGCCGTCGTCGAGGCGCTGAAAGAAGAGGATGGAGCCCGGATCGCAGGCGTCGGCCCGCCATTGGATGTTGGTGAGCTCTGCGGGGAGGTCCGGCTGACGCCGCCAAGCGAAATCGGTCGTCTCGAGCAGAGGCTCGAGCGCATTGCAGGCGCCGTCATCGCGGCGACGACGCGGCGGTGCAAGCGAGACGGGCGACCTATCCATGTGATTGGCCACGCAGGACCGAGCGCATTCCGATCAATGCAACCGCTGTCCGCTGCACCAGCGGTCGAAATACTGCTGCATGACCGCACGAACATGGGCTGGATAGCCCAAGGCCTCCATCTGGCCCATGCCCTCCCGGAAAAAAGCGGGTGCCTCTTCCGGCAGTTGCTCGCCCAGGGCATCGAAGGCCTCCGCCATCAGGGCCGGTTGGCGGCTGCGCGTGGCGACGATACCCCAGTTCAACAAGAGGACGCGCCAGGGGCGACCCGGGTTGCGGCTGTCGGATTCCAGTGTCTGCTCCGGATCCATTCCCTCGACGACCTCCTTCATGAGTCCGAACAGCTGGGCCAATTCATCGGGGTCGGTGAGACCGTTGGCGAGGACGGCTGCGGCATTGACGACGGGCTCTGGATGCAGGAGCTCACCGCCCCGACGTAGCATCCAGCAGCAGAAAGGCAGCGCGAGCTCTTCGACGCCGCGGGCGTGGCGCGGCAGATTCAGCCGCCCGGCGAGGCTGGCAAGCTGGGCAAGGAGATCCAGACCATGGGTGAGCAGCATGGCCGGCTCGGACCCGGTCATGCGCCGGAGTGCCTCGGCGGATTCCTCCAGGGTGTCCATTTCGGCGGCACGGAGTGTATCGAGCAGGCGGTCGAGTCCGGTGAGGAGCACTTGCGGTGCCGGCTCGATGGGATCCGCGCACTCCTCGAAGGCGCGCTGAATCTCTTCACCGAGCTCGAGGAGCTGGTCCGCGACGTAGGACATGTCGATCGGTGGCAGCATAGCGGTGAACTGTCCTTAAAATTAGGAGCCTGTCCGGCTCAGGGGGATCGACGCGGGGAAGTGGGAGAGCGAGGCCATGTCGTTTCGGTTCTGAGGCGCATCTTGGGCTCTTGTATGAGGTGAAGACCGGGGAGGGAGGGGGGTCGTACTCCCGCTTCCGCAGCCGATTCGGCCTGAGTCGGACAGGCCCCTCGAGATCGAGGCGCGCGATGGCGTCGTGCGGCCGGTCGAGCTGTCACAAAAGCATAGCAATCCGAGTCGCGTCCGTCTCCTCGTCTCCTCACCGCCCTCACGCCGTTTCACGCCTTCGGTTACACTAGTCCGATGGATCCAATCCTCGATCTCCATACGCACTCGACCGCCTCGGATGGGACCCTGACACCACAGGCCTTGGTGCGGCGAGCCGCGGCCGCCGGGATCACTGTGCTAGCCGTGACCGACCACGACACGACCTCTGGGCTTGCGGAGGCGGTCGCGGCGGCGCGCGCCTCGAGTGTCACACTCGTCCCCGGGGTCGAGATCTCGGTCACCTGGTGTGGGCGAACCCTACATGTCTTGGGTCTGAATCTGGATCCGGGCAATCGGGTGCTGCAGAAGGGGCTCGCCACTCTGCGCGAGTTTCGCTCCTGGCGGGCCGAGGAGATGGGGCGCCGACTCGCTCGGTACGGCATCCAGGGTGCCTATCAGGGCGCCAAGGCCTTATCCAACGGAACACTCATCGGTCGCACCCATTTCGCCCGTTTTCTCGTGAGCAGGCGCCTGGCCGCCGACACCAGGGACGTCTTCCGGCGCTATCTCACCAATGGTAAACCGGGCCATGTGGCCGGCCAATGGGCGACCTTGGAGGATGCGGTCGGCTGGATCCGGTCGGCCGGAGGGCAGGCCGTGATTGCGCATCCCGCGCGATACGATCTGACCCTGACACGTTTGAAACGCCTGCTCGGCGAGTTTCGCGAGCATGGCGGTGTCGGGATCGAGGTGGTGAGCGGCAGTCAAGGCCCGGATGATACCTTCAGGCTCGGGCGGCTCGCGCGCGAGCAGCGGCTGCTCGCCTCGGCGGGATCGGACTACCATGGACCCGAGAGCCCCTGGCTCGAGCTGGGGCGTCTGCCTGTGCTCCCGGGAGGCTGCACGCCCATCTGGCACGACTGGCCCTGTATGCTGGGCGAGCCCCGACTCTCGCGGGCCGTGGTCGGCTAAGGGGAGCGGATGGCGCAGTTCTTTCAGATCCATCCACTCAACCCACAGTCGCGCCTGGTACGGCGAACGGTCGAGATCCTCTTGGCGGGCGGGGTGGTGATCTATCCCACGGATTCGTCCTACGCGATGGGCTGTCAGATCGGTGAGAAGTCCGCCATGGACCGTATCCGACGGATCCGTCAGTTGCCGGACACGCACCACTTCACCCTGGTGTGTCGGGACCTGTCGGAGATCACGACCTATGCGAGGATCGACAACCAGTCCTTTCGGTTGCTGAAGGCCTTGACCCCAGGACCCTACACCTTCATCCATCAGGCCACCAAACAGGTGCCGCGACGCCTGCTGCACCCCAGGCGCAGGGCGATCGGCATCCGGGTCCCGGACAACGAGATCTGCCGCGCCCTGCTTGGCGAGTTGGACCAACCCATCCTGAGTACCACCTTGATCCTGCCCGGTCAGGACCGGCCGCTGACCGACCCTTACGAGATGCGTGAACTCTTGGACAAACAGGTGGATCTGATCATCGACGGTGGGTTCTGTGGGTTGGAGCCGACCACCCTGGTCGACATGACCGGGGAGTCGCCTGTGGTGCTGCGACATGGCAAAGGCGACGCCAGCCTATTCGAGGAATGATGGAAGCGCTCAACAAGGTTCAACTGCTGGCCGTCCTGGCTATCCCGGTCATCTTCGCCATCACCGTGCACGAGGCCGCGCACGGTTGGGTCGCCAACCTGCTCGGTGATCGGACTGCCTTCATGCTGGGGCGCGTGACCTTCAATCCGATCCGCCATATCGACCCGATCGGGACCGTCTTGGTCCCGATCCTGACCTTCCTCTTGGTGGGCTTTCTGTTCGGTTGGGCCAAACCCGTGCCGGTCGACTGGCGTAATCTGGGTCATCCCAGGCGCGACATGGCCCTGGTGGCGTTGGCAGGGCCGGGTGCCAATCTGATCATGGCGCTCGGTTGGGGCCTCATGATCCATCTCGGTCTGATGTTGCTCGAGACCAGTCAATGGGTTGCCATGCCGCTGGTCTACATGGGTGCGGCCGGGGTGCTGATCAATGTCTTCCTCATGGTGCTGAATCTCTTCCCGCTCCTGCCCTTGGATGGCGGTCGGGTTCTGAGCGCATTGCTCCCGCCCCGCCTGGCAGCCTACTTCGCCCGGCTCGAGCCCTTCGGGCTGATGATTCTGTTGGCCTTGCTGGTGACCGGCCTGCTGGGTGCCGTGTTGCTGCCGGTCGTGATCGGTACGGTCGACATCCTGCCCGGCGCTGGCATCGTGAAAGAGCTCTTCTTCGTCTGACGCGAGGTCGTTCATCCTTGACTTCTGTCTCTGCACAACATGCACGCGTGCTCTCTGGCATGCGCCCCACGGGCCGGCTCCATCTCGGTCACTATCATGGTGTCCTCAAGAATTGGCTGGAGTTGCAGCACGAGTACGAGTGCTTCTTCTTCGTTGCCGACTGGCACGCCCTGACCACCCATTACGAGGATCCCTCGATCATCCCGGAGAGCACCCGTGAGATGGTGATCGATTGGCTCGCCGCCGGGATCAATCCCGGGTCGGCGACCCTGTTCGTCCAGTCGCGAGTACCCGAGCATGCCGAGCTGCATCTGCTGCTCTCCATGATCACCCCGCTCGGCTGGCTCGAACGGGTGCCGAGCTACAAGGACCAGCAGGAGCGGCTCAAGGAACGAGACCTGGCGACGTACGGCTTTCTCGGCTATCCGCTGCTGCAGAGCGCCGACATCCTCATGTACAAGGCGGGCCAGGTGCCGGTGGGCGAGGATCAGGTCGCCCATGTGGAGCTGACGCGCGAGGTGGCGCGCCGGTTCAACCATGTCTACGGACGCGAGCCCGGATTCGAGGAGAAGGCCGAGGAGGCGAAGCGCAAGATGGGCAAAAAGAACGCCAAGCTCTTCGATCGGCTCAGGCGAAGCTACCGCGAACAGGGTGACCAGGAGGCGCTGGAGGTCGCCCGCGCCCTGCTCGACGGCCAAGCCAATATCACGCTGGCCGACCGCGAACGCTTGTTCGGCTACCTTGAAGGGGGCGGGCGGGTGATCCTGCCCGAGCCTCAACCACTGCTCACTCGGGCCTCCAAGATGCCTGGCCTGGACGGACAGAAGATGTCCAAGTCCTATCACAACACCATCGCCCTGCGGGACAACCCGGCCGAGGTGGAGAAGTCGCTACGGACCATGCCGACCGACCCGGCCCGGGTGCGACGCACCGATCCCGGCGATCCGGCGAAGTGCCCGGTCTGGCAGTTTCATCAGATCTATTCCGGTCAAGAGGTGCGCGACTGGGTGCAAGCGGGCTGCCGCTCCGCGGGTATCGGTTGTCTCGAGTGCAAGCAGCCAGTCATCGACGGGGTCCTCGCCGAGCTGATGCCGATCCAGAGTCGCGCGCAGGAGTACGAGGCCCAGCCCGAGCTGGTACGTGCGGTCCTCAATGAGGGCTGCGAAAAGGCGCGCGATGTCGCCCGTGAGACGATCGAAGAGGTCCGGCACGCCATGTCGCTGGTGATGGCCTGATGAGGAATCGGTCTGGACGCGCGCGTTCGAGGCCCGGTCTGGATGGCACGGGGCCGCATAGGGCCTGAGCCGAATGGGATCGGTGGCAACCGACGCCAGGAAGGAGGCACCCGGACCGGCGCAAGTCGGCGCGTCGGTGCCAGATGGCGCGGGCGTGCAGCGGGAGCTCCCCTTCGCCGTGGTCCAGGGCACGCCCCTCTTGACGCTGCCCCAAGACCTCTACATCCCGCCGGACGCACTGGAGGTCTTTCTCGACGCCTTCGAGGGCCCGCTCGATCTGCTGCTCTATCTCATCAAGCGCCAGAATCTCGATATCCTGGACATCCCGATCGCCGAAATCACCGCTCAGTACATGGAGTATGTGGAGCTGATGCGTGAGCTGCGACTGGAGCTGGCGGCCGAGTATCTGGTGATGGCCGCCATGCTGGCCGAGATCAAGTCGCGGATGTTGCTTCCGCGCGTGAGCGAAGGGGAGGAGGAGGCGGGCGACCCGCGCGCCGAGCTCATTCGGCGTCTCCAGGAATACGAGCGTTTCAAGCAGGCGGCCCAGGACCTCGATGCGCTGCCCCGCTTGGAACGGGATGTCTTCCTGGTCCATGCCGAGATTCCTCCGGGACATGTGCGACGGGTGCCGCCCGATGTGGACCTGCGTGAGCTCCTGCTCGCGCTGCGCGGTCTCTTGGCCCGGGCGGACCTCTTCGCCAGTCACCGGGTCGAGCGGGAGCCGCTGTCGCTGCGTGAGCGCATGTCCTCGGTGCTCGAGCGTCTGCGTGGCGGCGGCTTTCTGGATTTCACTGCCTTCTTCGACCTGAGCGAGGGGCGCGCGGGAGCGGTGGTGACCTTTCTGGCCTTGCTGGAGCTCATCAAGTCCAGCAGCCTGGAGCTGGTCCAGGCCGAGCCCTTTGCGCCGATCCATGTCCGGCTGCGCGAATCACACCACGAGCAGACCCATGGCCGCGCCGTCGCTTAAGCAGATCGCCGAAGCGGCCTTGGTCGCCGCCGGTGGTCCCCTCACTCCGGACCGGATCCTGGGGCTCTTTCCGGAGGGGGAGAGGCCTCGGCGGGACCGTCTGATCGAGGTGCTGCGCGAGCTGGAAGAGGAGTACCAGACGCGGGGTATCGAGATCGCCGAGGTCGCCGGTGGCTTTCGGGTCCAGGTGCGCGCGAGCGTGGCCCCCTGGGTGGCGCGTCTTTGGGACGAGAAGGCGCCGCGCTATTCCCGGGCCTTGCTCGAGACCCTGTCGCTGATCGCTTACCGTCAACCCATCACCCGCGGCGAGATCGAGGAGATCCGCGGGGTGGCCGTCAGCACCAACATCGTCAAGACGCTGACCGAGCGGGAGTGGATTCGAGTCGTCGGGCACCGCGATGTCCCGGGCCGGCCCGCCCTCTATGCCACCACGCGTCAGTTCCTCGACTATTTCGGGCTCCGTTCCTTGAACGACCTGCCGCCCCTGGCCGAGATCCGCGACCCGGAATCCCTCCTGGCCGAGGAGCTCGGGCTGAACGACCCCGAGGGCGCTTCCGTCGAGGGGCAGGTGCCCTGAACCCGTCGGTTGGCTCCCCTTGTCGCGCTCGCCCTGGGTTTCCTGACCCCGCCGCCCGGCGTATGCTCGGGGGCAGGACCGATCGAGGCCGCGGGACGGCGATGCCGTCGAGACCCTCGCCGTTGCTAGTGGGCAGTCGAGCTGGGTGTGCCGACACAAGGCAATGAGACGATCTTGCTCCGGGATGGTGAGGGATCCGGGCGCGAGGCCATTCTCGGGCGAACGAATTTGCAACCGATGGCGAACAGCATTCGAAGGCCTTTGGGTATTCCCTATGGCGTCGCCGATTTCATCCGTCTGCGCCGGGGAAACGACTATTACGTCGACAAGACGCACTATCTGCCGCGATTGGAGGCGGCCGGGCGGTTTCTCTTCCTGATCCGTCCGCGCCGCTTCGGCAAGAGCCTGTTGCAGTCGATGATGGAGTGCTATTACGACCGCAGCCGGATCGGGGACTTCGCGGAGCTCTTTCAGGGCAGCTGGATCGCCGGGCATCCGACCCCGGAGCAGGGACAGTATCTGGTCCTGCGGCTTGATTTCTCGATGGTCGGTGTGACCCAGCCGGGCGGATTATTGCGGGCATTCGACGACCACATCGAGGTTCGTCTCGCGAGCTTCTTCGACCGTTACGTCGATTGGATCCCACCCAACGAGGCGGCGGTCATTCTGGCCGAGGAGGGGACGCACAAGCGTCTCGAGCGTCTGTTTGCAATGCTTGAACGCAAGCAGCTTCCCTTCTATCTCTTCATCGATGAATACGATAACTTTGCGAACAACCTCCTGGTCGATGAGGGTCGGCAGGCCTACCAACAACTGACGCATGGCGGAGGCTTCTTCAAGGAGTTCTTCGCCCTGCTGAAAGGCGCGACCGGCCAGACCGGCAGCGGACTGGCGCGGCTCTTCATCACCGGCGTCTCGCCCGTCACCATGGATGACGTGACGAGCGGCTTCAACATCGGCACCAATATCAGCTTGGATCCACGCTTCAATGGGCTCGTGGGGTTCAATCGCGCCGAGATGGAGGATCTATTCGAGGCCTTTGGTCAGGATGATGCCGAGCATCGCGATGTCCTGGATCACTGGTACGGCCATTATCGTTTCAATGCCGCGTGTGCGGACTCCATGATCAACAGCGACATGGCGCTCTACTATCTGCAGTCGCTGGTCGGGATCGGTGAGCCGCCTCGAGACCTGATCGATCACAATGTCCGTATCGACTACAGCAAGCTGCGTCACCTGGTGCAGATCGACCGCCAACTCAACGGCAACTTCAGCCGCTTGCGCGAGATCATCGAGGCCGGTGAACAAGTCGGCGAGATCCAGGTCAGCTTCCCGGTCGAGGGATTGCTTCAGACCGACAACTTCGTCTCGCTGCTCTACTATCTGGGTCTATTGACCTTTGCCGGGGAGCGCGAGGGTCGACCCCTGCTCAGGATCCCCAATCGCACCGTCCGTCAGCTGCTCTATGGCTATCTGCGCGAGGCCTACCGAGGGGTCGGCGTGTTTCGGCCTAGCACCTGGGAGCTTGCCGAGCGGCTCAATCGGATGGCCTATCGAGGCGAGTGGCAGGCGTTCTTCGATTATCTCGCCGCGCAGATCGGCGAGCAGGCAGGCGTACGCGATTACTTGCAGGGCGAGAAGATGATCCAGGGCTTCCTGCTCGCCTGGCTCAATCTCTCGCCCTATTTCTCCGTCTGGAGCGAGCCGGAGCAGGGTGGGGGATTCGTCGATCTCTATCTGGCGCCCTTCTATTTCCGTTATCCCGACATGCGTCATGCCTATCTGGTCGAGCTCAAGTATCTCAAGCGTGGCGAGGACACGCCGGAGCGCCGCGACGCACTCATGGAGACGGCGCGCGCGCAGCTGCGCCGCTACGCGCTGGATGAGCGGGTCCGCGAGACCCTGGGGGCGGCGCGGCTTCATCCGCTCGTGCTGCTCTTCAGTGGTTGGGAGCTGGTACAGCGGGAAGAGGTGAGGGCGTGATATGAAAGACCGACGTCGGCCGACGAGGCCAGTCGTGGAGCCGGTGCGTTTGCAGAAGCTGCTCGCGGAGGCCGGTCTGGGCTCGCGCCGCGAGATCGAGTCCTGGATCAGCGCGGGACGGGTGCGCGTCAATGGGGTCCGCGCCAAGCTCGGCGACCGGGCGACCTTCGCCGATCGCATCCGCGTCGATGGCCGCGATGTGAAGCTCGGGCGCCGGCACGAGACACGGCCGCAGATCATCGCCTACCACAAGCCCGAGGGCGAGCTGGTCACCCGTCGCGACCCGGAGGAGCGGCCGACCGTCTTCCGGCGCCTTCCGCGACCCAAGCAGGGGCGCTGGATCTCGGTCGGACGGTTGGACATCAATACCTCGGGGCTCATCCTCTTCACCACGGATGGCGAGCTCGCGAACCGTCTGATGCACCCTTCCCGCGAGGTCGAGCGCGAATATGCGGTCCGTCTCCTCGGCGAGATCCCGCCAGATGCCGTCCAGCGTGTGACCAGCGGCATCGAGCTCGAGGACGGGCCGGCCCGCTTCGACGCCGTCAGCGAGCGTGGCGGGAGTGGCGCCAATCGCTGGTTCCATGTGGTGCTGCGTGAAGGCCGCAACCGCGAGGTCCGCCGTCTCTGGGAGGCCGCGGGTTGCACCGTGAGTCGTCTGATCCGCATCCGCTTCGGTAGCGTGGAGTTGGGGCGACGCCTCTTCTCTGGCCACTGGCGCCCCCTGACCCAGGACGAGGAGAGCGGGCTCATGGGGCTC
This sequence comes from Chromatiaceae bacterium, assembly GCA_028277465.1. Taxonomy (GTDB): domain Bacteria; phylum Pseudomonadota; class Gammaproteobacteria; order Chromatiales; family Chromatiaceae; genus JANQGF01. Next base: position 101 of record JANQGF010000339.1, on the reverse strand, counting down.
GCCGGGCTCGCGCCCCGTGGTAGGGCCGAGGTCCACACATCCGGGTCGAGCCCTTGGCGCCGGAGTCCAAGCCGGGAGGTGCCGACGGCGTCCAAATGGGG
>JANQGF010000328.1 GCA_028277465.1 Chromatiaceae bacterium | reverse complement strand
GATTCAGAAACAAGTGGTGCAACTTGAGCCGCCCTTGTTGGGCACGCTCCGCTTTGCCCAACCTACGGTGTGTAGGTTGTTTCTGAATCATTACTAAGTCGGACAGGCTCCTAGGGCGTCCTGGCTGTACTTGCCGCTTGCTTGGCCGTCCGCGTCTGCTCCTTCGTGGAGCGGCTCGCCCCAGCCGTCTTCGGCTCTGAGGCCTTCTTCGCCGCGGTGCTCGCGCTCTTCTTCGGTAGCGACCGACAGTGGCTCGAGACCTGGACACCGTCTTTGCGGGTATAGCCCGAGAGCCAGCGGCAGTTCTTGTTGGCCTCACAGGCCATCCGCTCCAGGCCCTTGCAAGCCGACGCAGCGGCGACCGGTTGTGCGACCATCGTGGCAGCGATAACACAGGACAGTGCGGCCAGCTGGAAGGTTCTAATCAGTTTGTGTTTCATCCTCGTTGCTCCTCGCCTTGATCTACGCAGACACAGCTGATGTCTCATGTACATTTCGTGCGCGAGTAACATAGAAGGGAAACAGACAGAAATCAAGGTTCAGGACGTGGTTTTCCGGGTCCTCACGGGCGTTCGCCGGCTCTGGGCGAGCGCCAAGTAGCGATCGTGCAAGCCTCGGATCTGGGATTCGAGCTGCCCGAGGTCACCGCTGTTGTCGATGAGGTCGTCGGCGCGAGCGACCCGCTCATCGCGGCTCGACTGGCTGGCGATGATCCGCCGGATCTCCTCCTCCGAGAGACCGCTGCGGCGCGCGACCCGTTCGATCTGGAGCGGTTCCGGGAGATCGATCACCAGCACACGATCGACGAGTGTCTGCTGGCCGGTCTCGAACAGGAGCGGGACCACCAGAACCGCGTAGGGCGTCTCGAGCCTGGCCAGCCGTTCGAGCATCAGGTCCTTGATCGGTGGATGCAGGATGGACTCCAACCGGACACGCGCGACTGGGTCCCGAAAGACCCGCTCGCGCATCCGTGCTCGGTCGAGCGCGCCGTCGGGCCCCAGGACTGACGCGCCGAAGGCCTCGGTGATCCGTTTCAGGACCGGGCTACCAGGGCGGGTGAGCTCGCGTGACAGGAGGTCGGAATCCAGAATCCCCGCCCCGAGTGCTCCGAGCCGCGCGGCGACGGTCGACTTTCCGCTGCCGATGCCTCCGGTCAAGCCGACGACCAACCTAGGACTCACGCTATCCGAGCCCACTGAGTCTCAGATAGGCCTGATTGATCTCGCTGCCCCACAGGAGGCTGATCCAGCCCGCCGCCGCGAGAAAGGGCCCGTAAGGCATCGGCGATCCCCGCTGGTGATGCCCGGTTGCGATCAGAATCAGACCCAGAACGGCGCCGGTCAGTGCGGAGAGCAGAAGGATCTGGGGCAGGACTTGCCAGCCGAGCCAGGCACCGAAGAGCGACATGAGTTTGAAGTCGCCATAACCCATGCCCTCCTTGCCGGTCGCGAGACGATAGACTTGGAACATCAGCCAAAGGCTCAGATAGCCTGCCGCGGCGCCGATGATGGCCGAATGGCTGTCGGTGAAGAGGCCGAAGAGGCTCAGGACGAGGCCCAGCCAGAGCAGTGGAAAGGTGAGGCTGTCGGGCAGGAGCTGGGTGTCATAGTCGATCACCGCGAGTGCGATGAGTCCCCAGGTCAGGACCAGGGCCGCCGGTGTCTGCCAGCTCAGGCCGAATTCGGCCACGACTGCCAGGGTCAGAAGCGCGGTGAAGCCCTCGACGAGAGGGTAGCGCAGTCCGATCTTGGCCCCGCAGGCCGAGCAGCGTCCGCGCAGAAAGAGGTAGCTGAGGATCGGGATGTTCTCGAAGGCACGAATCCGGTGGCCACAGTCTCGGCAGGTGGAAGGCGGAGAGGCGAGCGTGAGACGGGGTTCCTGCGCCGGCACCGCTTCATCGGGGTGGTCGAGCTCGGCACAGTCGCGTCGCCATCCCGCCTCCAGCATCTTGGGGAGGCGCAGGATCACCACGTTCAGGAAGCTTCCCAACATCAGTCCAAGGAGGATCGCCGCGCTGTAGAGCAAGGGAGGACGCTGTTCGAGCAACTCGATCCAGGCGAGATCCGGCATCGCGATCAGACCACTGCGGCGAGCTTGAAGATCGGCAGGTACATGGCGACCACCAGGCTGCCCACCAAGCCACCGATCACGACCATGATCATGGGTTCGAGCAGGCTGCTCAGACTGTCGACGGCATTGTCGACCTCTTCCTCGTAGAAGTCCGCGACCTTGGCAAGCATATCGTCGAGTGCGCCGGACTCCTCACCGATGGCGGTCATCTGGATGACCATGTGGGGAAAGAGGTCACGCTGGCGCATGGCCAGCTGCAGCGACTGGCCGGTGGCGACCTCTTCGCGCATCTTGAGCACCGCGTCCTGATAGACGATGTTGCCGGTCGCACCAGAGACCGACTGGAGCGCATCCACCAGGGGCACACCGGCGGCAAACATGGTGGAAAGGGTGCGCGCGAAACGCGCCAGGGCGGCCTTGTTCAAGATCCCCCCGATGACCGGGATCTTGAGCGAGATGCGGTCTAAGCCCTCTCGCATTCCGCGCGAGCGCTTGTAGATATAGCCGGTGCCGTAGATGGTCACTCCCAGGCCGAGGAAGATGGCCCACCACCATTCGCGCAAGACGTCCGACAGGCCGATCACCATGAGGGTGAAGGCGGGCAGGTCGGCACCGAAACTGGTGAAGAGCTCCTTGAACTGGGGAATCACGAACAAGAGGATGACCGCGGTCACGATGACTGCGACCACGATCACCGCCGCCGGGTAGAAGAGGGCCTTCTTGATCTTGCCCTTGATGGACTCCGTCTTTTCCTTGTAGGTCGCGATCTTATCGAGCAGGACATCCAGGACACCGGCCTGCTCGCCGGCGGCGACCAGGTTACAGACGAGATCGTCGAAATGGAGCGGGTGTTTACTCAAGGCCACCGCCATCGCCGTCCCGCTCTCGATGTCCTGCTTGATCGATAGGATCATGTCCTGCATCGAGGGATTGTCATGGCCGCGGCCCACGATATCGAAGGCCTGGACCAGGGGTACCCCGGCGGACATCATGGTGGCGAGCTGGCGGGTGAAGACAGCGAGGTCCCCGCTGGTGATCTTCTTCTTGCCGCTGGTGAGGAGCGGCTGAGACTTCATCTTGACCTTGGTGGGGTTGACACCCTGCCGGCGCAGATCGGCCCGCACCATGTTGATGTTCTGTGCACGAGTCTCGCCCTTGACCCGCGCGCCGCGCCGATCCATCCCTTCCCAGGTGAATACGCGGGCCTTCTCGGCCTCGACCTTGGGTTTCGGCTTGACCTTGCTCGCTGCTGCCAGTGCCATGTGCTTATCCTGTGATGACTATTCTTTGGTGACCCGATTGATCTCTTCGAGGCTGGTGATCCCGGCCTTGACCTTGCGGAGACCCGACTGGCGCAGATCCGAGACACCCTCGTGCTGGGCCTGATCCGCCAATTGCATCGCATTTCCACCTTCGAGGATCAGGCGTGCGATGGCGTCCGACATCTTCATCACCTGGAAGATACCCACGCGTCCTCGATAGCCCTTGTTGCATTGATCGCAACCGACCGGTCCGTAGATCGTTAGCCCGGAGTCGATCTCGTCGTCGCTGAAACCCTCCGCGCGCAACGCCTCGCGTGGCAGGTCCAGCTGGGTCCGGCAATGGACGCAGAGGCGTCGTGCCAGCCGCTGGGCCATGATGAGCAGCACCGAGGAGGCGATATTGAAGGGTGCGACACCCATGTTGGCGAGACGTGTCAGGGACTGGGGGGCATCGTTGGTATGGAGCGTGGACAAGACCAGGTGACCCGTCTGGGCCGCCTTCACGGCGATCTCGGCGGTCTCCAGGTCGCGGATCTCGCCGACCATGATGATGTCCGGGTCTTGCCGGAGAAAGGCGCGCAGTGCGGTCGCGAAGGTCAGGCCGGTCTTGGGATTCATGTTGACCTGGTTGATTCCGGCCACCTGGATCTCGACCGGGTCCTCGACGGTCGAGATATTGATCTCCGGTTGATTGAGTATGTTGAGCGCACTATAGAGCGACACCGTCTTGCCGGACCCGGTGGGGCCCGTGACCAGGATCATGCCATAGGGCTTTTCGATGGCGGCGAGAAAGGCATCACGTTGTTCGTCCTCGAACCCAAGCGCCTCGACGCCGACCTGCGCCGCGCCCGAATCCAGGATCCGCAGCACGACCTTCTCTCCATAAAGCGTCGGTAGGGTATTGACGCGGAAGTCGATGTCGCGCGAGCGACTCAGCTTGAGCTTGATACGGCCATCCTGAGGGATGCGCCGCTCGGCGATGTTCATGCGCGACATGACCTTCAGACGCGCGATCAGCCGCCCGGCGATGGTGAGCGGCGGACTGGCGACCTCCCGGAGTATCCCGTCCTGCCGGAAACGGATGCGAAAGAACTTGTCGAACGGCTCGAAATGGACGTCCGAGGCGCCGCAGGAGATGGCGTCGACGAGGATCTTGTTGACATAACGCACGACCGGCGCATCATCGATCTTGGTCTCGGACTCGTCCTGCTGTTCCTCCTCGTCCGGCGCAATCTCCAGTTTCTCCAGGTCGGCGTCCACGAATTCGCTGATGGCCGTCGTGTCCTGGGCCTCGATCGCGGTCTCGATCGCGGCGCTGAGCTTGTCTTCCTCCACCAGGATGGCGTCTGTCGAGAGTCCGGTATTGAAACGGATCTCCTCGAGTGCCTGGTCGTTGGTCGGATCGGAGACGGCGAGGAAGAGCCGGTTACCCCGGCGCAGGAGCGGTAACGCCCGGTGCTTGCGGATCAGACGCTCGTCGACCAGATTCAGGGGTAGGCTGGTAAGCTCGAAGGCGGCGAGATCGAGCAAGGGGACACCGAATTCACGCGAGGCAGCGATCGCGATGCGCCGGCTGTCCAGTAGCTTCTGCTCGACCAGGTAACCGACGAATGCCTGCCTCCGGCGCATCGACTCCTCGCAGGCGGCCATCATCTGATGCTCGGAGAGCAGCTCGTCCTGCACCAGGCGCAAGGCGAGACCCGAGGGTTTGATAATCACTTGCTCCTTCGACATTGGCTGCCTTTCCTGTCGCACAGATTCGGATGATCCATGATCAGGGACTGGCCCCGCCTCGAGATGCGGAAACGCTGACCAATCAATGCCTCCGGCGCGGGGCCGGAGTCCCGCCAGCTGCGCTCGCCGCGGCGACCGAACATGGAGCGATGCGGAGACCGCCGGCCCGAATCGCGCGCTGATTGGGGTCAGGGTGGCCGATCATCAGCCGCTACTCGAGTGGCGCTTGGCCGTTTCTCCTTGGACGCGGAGGCACTGGTCGAAACGGGCTCGAAGGCAGGCCTCCCGACGTCCTGGTTGACCGCAGCCAGTGATATAAGGCGCTTTCTGTCAATTCTCATCCCATCTGACTGGTCTTGACGCCCGCCTTCGGTGTCGCGCCACCAGTCACATCGCGCGGCGATGCTCCTGGTGGCGCTCCTTGAAGGCGAGCCTCAATCCGGCGCCATCTG
>JANQGF010000369.1 GCA_028277465.1 Chromatiaceae bacterium | reverse complement strand
ATTGGCCAGGACCATCAGGTGCACCACAGCCGCAACAGCGACGAAGGCGGTATAGCTGGTCTTGAACTGCTCGTGGAATTCTCTCGCTTGCTGATCGGTTAGACCCGACAGACTCTTTTGCTCAGCCATCTTTTTCTCCCTACCGGAGTTAACGAAGATCTTGCTCTGGCCAGCAACCACACGCTTGCTGCCTCACCGCGCTGCGCCCGCCTGGAGCGGGGCTCGAATACCTTAGGATCCACCAGCGATCCTGGGTGTCATCTTAGCTTGACATTGCAGGATGTCAAGCAGATTTTACAGCCCGAAGCACCGGCGTTCAGAACAGGATCTGGCCCTCGTCTCGTCCGCAGAATCCAAGGACACAAGTGACCGCGGGTCGGCCGGTTCCAGCTGCACAGTCGGGGAAACAGCTAGCCGAAGACTTTCTTGGCGTAGGTGATAACGACCGCCAGCACGGCGACGGTTCCACCGATTATTAAGCTGACCTTCGCCATGTAGGCGATCAACGAGATCGCCGGCCGGAAATCGGGCACGAACTCGGATTGCGCATCCGTCTCGACCTTGTCTGCCTGCCGTTCCATGGATTGCGCCGTGTCGATGGGTAACGCGCCAGACTGCGGCCCCTCAGCGACACTCTGGTCGCTGCTGGCGCGACTCTGTTCCACAGCAGTGAATCGGTAGGGAGAGGTACCGGACACGCGAAAGAACCGAATCTCCGGGCTTTCGCCCCCCTTCTCCATCACGAGGAATTCCGCGTCGAGTCCGAGCTGTTCGACGGTCGCAAACTCCGCTGCGAACGCCTGAATGCTCTCGGCGTCGCCTTCATGGTCCCAAACCTTGGATTTTTCTGGCCAGGTTCTCTTTGCTGCGTACTTCACGAGCGATTCCTCTCTAGATTCCGAATCAATGGATCACGCCTCGTCGCATCCTCCGGCGAGGCCGTCGGGATGCGCCACGCGAGGGAGCAGAAGGCATGTTGGGGCTCGGTATGTCTGCTCGGCCGCACCGACCGCTATCTGGTCCAACGGTGACGGGGTACGGTGTTTGCTTAGAAACTCGAGGGGATTGTATTTCTCGCTTGCCCACTTGTCACCGGTCGGCACGGGCTTGCACGTCAGCGGAGACCGTCGCGGGCACTTGTGGAAGAGGTGCCCAGGCAACCGTGACGGGCCATCATTCTGCTTCAAGTCGGCCGGCTTTTTCGCTCTACTCCATATTCTTTGCGGGCCTCCATCCTTCTTGCGATCTCAGCGACCATCATCCCTGCATGCGCTTGTCGATTCACACCAAGCTGTTCCTCACTCTCCTGCTCGCCTGCGTCCTCGTGTTGCTGGGAACCCAGGCATTCGTCCAATGGTCATTCCGACGCGGACTGGTCGAGCTCGCCGACGCCCGTGAACAGGAGCGAGTCGAACAGATCGCCGACCGCTTGATCGACATCTATCGACGTGACCAGTCGTGGCGGCCGCTCCTGGAGGATCACCGGCTCTGGATCGCGGCGCTGCGTGGCAGGGGCCAATCCAGACGCGACCAGCATCCCGCGGGCCAACGGCCCGAACATCGTCCCCCCTGGCTGCACCGTTATCGCGGCGAGCCAGCCAAATGGCCGCCGCGTGCGACCTTTAGCCAATCGAGAGCGCGCAAACGCCCGTTGCCACTCGAATTGCGACTCATGCTGCTGAACGCCGACGGGTCGATCCTCTACGGGCGCAAATCCTTGATGGCCGACACCCGCCGTCACCCGCTCGTCCTCGAAGGGAAACCAATCGGTGAGCTGGCTCTCATCCCCGGCCCCCCCATCCCGGCAACGGCTGAACTGCGCTTTCGTTCCAGTCAGGCCGAGCGGCTCTGGATCATCGCGGTCGCCATGTTGCTCCTGTCGGCAGCCCTGGCCTATCCACTCTCCCGCCGACTGGTCCGACCGGTGCGCGGCTTTCAAGAGGCCGCCCGCCGTTTGGCCTGCGGCGACTATGGCGCCCGTGTCCCGATCCAAGGCAGCGACGAGATCGCCCGGCTCGGGCGCGATATCAACGCGCTGGCGGCCGCCCTAGAGCGCAACGAACAGACCCGTCGACGCTGGGTCGCAGACATCTCCCATGAATTGCGCACACCCATCGCACTGCTGCGCAGCGAGTTGGAGGCGCTACAGGATGGCGTGCGTCCCTTGGACCGAACTGCCCTCGACCGACTCCATGACGACGTGCTGAGGCTCGCGCGGCTCGTGAACGATCTCTACGAACTCTCCATCACGGACACGGGCGCACTCGGTTTTCGGTTCGCGGACACGGACGTCGCAGAGTTACTGGCCGCCGACATCGAGGCCTTTCGCAAAGAATTCCTCGCCGCCGGATTGGATCTCCACTATCACAGCTCACTACCTCGTCCAGTGATCCTGCACGCCGACGCGCAACGTCTGTCACAGCTCTTTCGCAACCTGATACGAAACAGCCTGCAATACACGAATGCCGCAGGCCATCTGAGCGTCGAGCTCGACCGCGCCCAGGATACGCTCTGTATCGACTTTCGAGACACCGCACCCGGGGTCCCTGCGGAGGCGATACCGAGACTCTTCGAGCGGCTCTACCGAGTCGACGCCTCGCGCAGCCGACACACGGGTGGCGCTGGACTTGGGCTCGCCATCGCCCAGAATATCGTCGCGGCACATGGTGGGACCATCGCTGCCGCCCCGTCACCCAGCGGCGGGCTCTGGATCTGCATCCGATTCCCGATTTGAGACCAAATGCACAGTATCGATAGCCGCGAGCAAGCCATGAAGAAGGAGACCGCCCCCCTGATCCTGATCGTCGAAGACGAGGTGCGTCTGGCGGCCCTGGTTGCCGACTATCTGAAGGCAGCTGGCTACCGCGTTCATCATCTCGACACCGGGCCGCCGGTCTTGGACTGGATCCGTGCCGCGCGCCCGGCGCTGATCTTGCTGGACCTGATGCTGCCAGGCAAAGACGGGTTGACCGTCTGCCGTGAGGTCCGCGCCGAGTACCAGATACCCATCATCATGACCACCGCGCGTGTCGAGGAAATCGACCGTCTCCTGGGCCTCGAACTGGGCGCCGATGACTATGTCTGCAAACCCTACAGTCCGCGGGAGCTGGTCGCCCGTGTCAAGGCGGTGCTGCGACGAACCCATGCCCCATGCAAGCCGGAGACGTCTAGCCCTTTGATCCTGCTTGCCGATCGACTTCGGGTGCGTGCCGACTCACGCGAGATCGAGTTGACGGCGGTAGAGTTCGCGCTTCTCGAAACGCTCCACTCGGTCCCTGGTCGCATCTTCTCGCGCGACCATCTGATGGATCGCATCTATCGCGATCATCGCGTGGTGTCGGACCGCACCATCGACAGCCATGTCAAGAAGCTCAGACGCAAGCTCGCCGAATTGTTGCCTGGTCGCGAGCTTATCCACGCGGTTTACGGGGCGGGCTACCGTTATGAAGAGCAACCAACTGCAACCGGCGAGCAGACGCAAGGCTAACGGTCATGCCGTGTCTCTGGCACCCCGGAGCATGGAACAAGAGCCGCAGCAGTTTGCAGGCTCGTCGCGGCGAGGCGCCGCTCCCACCAAATC
>JANQGF010000168.1 GCA_028277465.1 Chromatiaceae bacterium | reverse complement strand
GCCACCAGGAGCATCGCCGGGCGATGTGACTGGTGGCGCGACACCGAAGGCGGGCGTCAAGACAAGTCAGATGGTATGAACATTGACAGAAATCGCCTTGGTATCGGGCCGAGGCGACAGCAAACTGAAACGCCGATTTATTGACGAGCGGGAAGTGGTTTCTGGCGGGGGCGCGGTTTCCAACCGTGCGACCGGAGGCCGGGTCACGAGTGGGGCACGTCCAGGCGCTGGCAGGATTGAACCTGGCGGGGCGTCCGTGCTCCACATGGGCATCTCGAATCTTCCTAAGGTGCCCTCAAACCTCGCGCGCTTGGCGGCGACGTGTGATGGTCGCGATGGCGAGGTTGACCGCGTCCGCGACGGCCTGGTCCATGGCTCGCCGCTCGTCGTCGCCGAGATGGGACGCGAGGTCGACCGAGTGTCTGATATAACGGGGCGGCAGGTTGTTCAAGGCGACACAGGCCAAGTCCTCCGTGTAATCGGGGTCGGGTGTGTCGCCACTCTGGGCCAAGGTCTCATGGATGCATTCCATGACGAGCCGTTCGTAGTAGTTACCGATACTGGAGAGCATTCTGATCACCTCGTAGGACTGAACCGGGCGGAGCGGGTGCGGCATGGACGCCGATTGGCGGATCTTAACAAGCCTCGGCCGGCGCGACCTGCGTCTCTTTCACGGCGACCTTGAAGCAGTTAGGATCTTATCCTCGATCTGGGGGGCCGGGCCGGGGGATCATGGCGACAGAGGATTGGTGGGAGGTACTGGGCGAAGGTCTCAGGGTGAGCCTGCAATTGCCGGTGGCCCCGAGCGAACGGTCGATTACGGCGACCGATGTGGCCACCCAACTGCTGGACGCGATTGCGCTCCTGGAAGATGGCCCACAGGGTGTCGTCGGGGATGATCCGCCTTCGCCGGAGCTCTTGCGGCTGGAGGTCAAGGTCGACTTGCTGATGAACCTGGTGTCCGCGTCGCTGGCCGACAAGATTCCACGGCGCACGAGCGTCACCCTGAGCAGTGGCGGCCTGGTGCTTCCTGCCTCCGTGCTGCCTGCCGCGGCCGACCGGATCGAGCTCTTCCCCTGCCATTGGCTGTGGCAACCGGTCGTCTTGGGGCTGGGCGAGGTGAGGACCCGTGGCGAGGAGCGGGGGGCTGCCTGGGGCTCGCCCGACCCCGGTCTCAGAGACGCCTTGGGTCGCTGGGTCTTTCGGATGCATCGACGCGAAGTGGCGCGCCGGCGCCTGCAGGCGGCCGGCACCCCCCTGGACGCGAGTTCTGTCGGAGGGAGGACTGGGTTCAAGCCACCTGAGGAGGGGAGTCCACAAAGGTGATGAGAATTGGTCTATTCGGTCACGAATCGACGTGCCGTGCGACCCAGTGCATCCTCGAGTTTCTGGGCTGCACCGTCTGTAATCTGACCGGGCCGGAGGTCCCAGCCGACCTGGAATTGACCGCCCTGTGGTTCTGCGACTCCTCGGCGAACCTGCTGCGACTGCTCGAGAAGTGCCCTCGGACCTCCCAACCGCCCCTGATCTGTCAGCCGACCGACGCCATCGCGGCGGGGCTGCACGGCCAGGCCCTGGTTGCCGAGACGCCGCTGTCGCCGGGGCGAGTGATGCGGATTCTGCAATGGTTGCAGTTCGGTGGCCGGATTGACGAAGTGCTGGACCTCGGTCTGGTTGGACGGCATCCGACCATGCTCCAGGTGAAGCGTCTGATCGCCCAGGTCGCCAAGACCGAGGCGACCGTGCTCATCTTGGGTGAGACGGGCTCGGGCAAGGAGGTGGTCGCGCGCGCCATCCATGATGCCTCCAACCGCAGTGGCAAGCCTTTCGTCGCGGTCAACTGTGGCGCCATTCCGGGAGACCTGCTGGAAAGCGAGCTGTTCGGCCATGAAAAAGGGGCCTTCACCGGCGCCTTCACGGCCCGCGCCGGGCGGTTCGAGCTCGCTGCGGATGGTGTGCTCTTTCTCGATGAAATCGGCGACATGCCCTTGGCGATGCAGGTCAAGCTGCTGCGCGTCCTGCAGGAGCGCACCTTCGAGCGGGTGGGTTCGAACAAGCCGATTCAGACCAATGCCCGCATCATCTCCGCGACCCACCGTAACCTCGAGGAGGCGGTCGCCGGTGGTACCTTCCGGCAAGACCTCTTCTTTCGGCTCAATGTCTTTCCCATCGAGTTGCCTTCACTGCGCGAAAGGCAGAGCGACCTCCCACTTCTGATTGCCGCGCTGGAGCAACGCTTGAGAGAGCAGGGGGTGCAGCCGGCCCATCTGACGCCAGCCGTGATGACACATCTGGGGCAGCACGAGTGGCAGGGCAACGTCCGCGAGCTGGCGAATCTGTTGGAGCAGCTCTCGATCATGTACCCGGGACTGCTCGTGGATCTGGCGCAGCTCCCGCCAAGGTTTCGACCATCCGATATGGAGCCTCTGGCGCTGTGCGAACTCCAGCAGAAGGGGCTTGAGACCCCATCCGGGCCGGACGCCCTGCCGCCCGAAGGGACCGAGCTGCGGGAGTATCTCAACGACTTGGAGCGTAACATGATCATCGTTGCGCTCGAGCAGAATGGCTATGTCGTCGCACGGGCCGCCCGACGCTTGGGAATGCGTCGCACGACCCTGGTGGAGCGGATGCGCAAGTTCGGGCTCGAGCGGGACGCCCAGGGCGCCGAGACGATGCACTAGATCGCGTCACGCCTGGAATGCCTTGCTCCATGCTTCGCGTCGCTGATTGCGGATCCTCGGTTTCCCTCGGCTGCGCGGTTTGGAGACCGTCAAGAATACGTCAGTCTCTCGGGTGTCCTCACGCCTTGCCCCGGACAATCCCACCCTTCAGCCGCCTTCCCGTTCGCGGCATCATTATTGCCTTTTTCCTCTCGTCACTCGCGTCACTCGCGTCACGCCTGCCACTCATTGACCATCGATCAGGTCGAAACGGGGGGATTCAGGTCTCGTGGCACCCAGGGGGAGAAGCCAGGCATGAGCGAAACTCAAATCCAGAGTGTGCTGCAGCAGATGCGCGCGCTTTCCCAGTCGGGCCGTGTCGAGGGCGCCAAGCCGGTCGAGGCGGTGTCGCGGACTCCGGGCTCCGAGGGGCAGGATTTCGCCTCCAACCTCAAGGAGGCGATTCGCACCGTCAACGAGGTGCAGGGAGAGGCGAAGGATCTACAGAATCGCTTCGAAGTGGGCGACCACAGGGTCAGTCTGCCGCAGGTGATGGTGGCCATGAACAAGTCGAGCATCGCCTTCGAGGCGACCAATCAGGTCCGCAATCGACTCTTGTCGGCCTACAAGGAAGTCATGAGCATGCAGGTGTAGGACGGTCGATCGGGTTAGCAGAGAGATGGCTCCATGACGGCAGCATTGACCGCGGCGGTGTCGACGGGCGTCAAGACCTTCAACGATCTGCCCGTGGGGCGGCAGGTCGCCTTGATCGGGATGATCGCCGGCGGCTTGGTGGTCGCCGCGGCGATCCTCTATTGGGCGCTGCGGCCGACCTATGCGCCACTCTTCTCCCAGATCGAGGGCACGGAGGCGGCCGAGGTGATGCAGGCGCTCACTCAGTTGGGTGTCCCCTTTCGGGTCGACAACCTGTCTGGGCGGATCGAGATCCCACAGCAGCGGATTGCGGAGACGCGCCTGCTGCTCGCCGGCCAGGGGTTGCCCAAGTCGGCGGACATCGGTTTCGAGTTGTTGCAGGAGGACGCGGGAATCGGCGTCAGTCGTCGCATCGAGGGGGCCCGTTATCAACGCGCGCTCGAGGGCGAGTTGGGTCGATCGGTGGCCTCGCTGGAGCCCGTCGAGCGTGCGCGCGTCCATATCGCCCGGCCGGAACGGTCGGTCTTCGTGCGCGAACGCACACCACCCAGCGCCTCGGTCGTGGTTCACTTGCGTGGGAGTCGTTCCTTGACCGAGGCGCAAGTGGGCGCGATCGTACACCTGGTCTCGGCGAGCGTGCCTGAACTGGTGCCCGAGCGGGTGACCGTGGTGGACGAGCGCGGACGCCTGCTGACCCGCAAGGATGAGGACCAGGGCATGAACGCCAGCCTCGACCACCTGGACTATACGCATCGGGTCGAGGCGACCTATGTCGAGCGGGTCCAGGCGCTGCTCACGCCCATCGTGGGACGTGATCGGGTGCGCGTGCAGGTCGCGGCCGACCTGGATTTCTCGCGCGTCGAGCGGACTCAGGAGTCCTTCGATCCGGAGCGCACGGCGGTGCGCTCGGAGCAGAGCACCGAAGAGGAGCGGATCGGCCAGGATCCGGGTGTGGGGGGGATCCCGGGTGCCTTGACCAACCAGCCGCCGGCAGGTGGAGCCGTGGGCGAGGCGGCGGCCGATGCGAATGGCGCGGCCCTCCTGCCGAGCAGTCGGAGTCAACAGACGACCCGAAACTATGAGGTGGACCGGACCATCGCCCACGTCCAGGAGATGCCAGGCGGCATTCGTCGTCTGTCGACCGCGGTGGTGGTCGATTACCGCGACGAGACCGATGAAGCCGGCGAGCCGACGCGTGTCCCCCGCTCCGAGGTGGAGCTCGAGAGCATCCGTGCGCTGGTGCGCGAGGCGGTGGGCTTCAATGAGAAGCGGGGGGATTCATTGAATGTGACCTCGGCCAGCTTCGTTCCGGATACGCTCGCCGAGGACGCCGTTCCCTTTTGGTCGGAGCCCTGGTTCCTCGAGCTCGCCAAGATCGCCGCGGGCTTCCTCTTGGCCCTTCTCGTCCTGTTGACGGTGGTCAAGCCTGGTATCCAGCAGTTGATGCCGCGGCCCGAGCCCGAGGCCTTGGGATCGGAGGCGGGGAGGCGGGCCCTGACCGACGGCTCGGAGGCCGATGCGATGGGGGACGACCTGGTCGCCTTGACGCAAGATGGTGCGGCCGTTGCTCAGCTGGCGGGGCCGGGGGGGGATCAACAGCAGCTCAACCTGGAGAAGGTACGCGAGATGGTCAAAGAAGACCCGAAGCGGGTCGCCCAAGTGATCAAAAACTGGTTGGCCGAGGATGGCAGCTGATTCCTTGAAACTCTCGGGTGCCGAGCGTGCGGCCATCTTGATGATGAGTCTGGGCGAGGTCCCGGCGGCCGACATTCTGCGCCATATGGGGCCCAAGGAGGTCCAGAAGATCGGTACCGCGATGGCCTCGCTGGAGCGTGTGACGCGTGGTGACATCGATCATGTCCTGGGCGAGTTCTTGAGTCTGGTCGAGGATCAGACCTCGCTCGGTATCGGGGCGGACGATTATGTTCGCTCTGTGCTGCGTTCGGCCTTGGGCGACGAGAAGGCGGAGGGCCTGATCGACCGCATCCTGCTGGGGCGCAATTCGAAGGGCCTCGAGGCGCTCAAGTGGCTCGATCCCCGGGCCATCGCCGAGATGATCCGCAACGAGCATCCGCAAATCGTCGCCATCGTCCTCTCTCATCTGGATCCGGATCAGTCGGCCGAGACCCTGTCCTACCTTCCGGACCGGATGCAGTCCGACATCATCCTGCGGATCGCCACCCTGGATGGCGTGCAGCCGGCGGCCCTGCAGGAGCTGGACGAGATCCTGGAACGTCAGCTCTCGGGCAAGAGCACCGCCAAGTCGTCCATGATCGGCGGCGTCCAAACGGCGGCCAACATCATGAACTTCATCGATTCCTCCAAGGAGACGGTCGTGATGGAGGGCGTCATGCAGGTGGATGAAGACTTGGGCGAGCGGATTCAGGAGTTGATGTTCGTCTTCGCCAGTCTGGTCGACGTCGACGATCGCGGCATCCAGACGCTCCTGCGTGAGATCTCGACCGAGTCGCTGGTATTGGCGTTGAAGGGAGCGGAGGATGAGCTCAAGGACAAGATCTTCAGAAACATGTCCAAGCGTGCTGCCGAGATGTTGCGTGAAGACCTCGAGACCAAGGGGCCGGTGCGTGTCAGCGACGTGGAAGGGGCGCAGAAGGAGATCCTCTCTGTCGCCCGTCGTCTGGCCGACAATGGCGAGATCGTGCTGGGTGGTAAGGGTGGGGAGGCCATGCTGTGAGCCGTCTTGCCTCGCTCCTCGCGGATGGCGCTCATCCGGGTGCAAGGCCTTGGGTGCCGCCGGAGATCGGCCGGCGGCTGGAGCCTGGATCGGAGTCGCTGGCGCGGCGGCCGACGACCGAGGAGGTCGCGGCCATTGAGGAGGAGGCCCGTGCCACTGGCCGAGCGGCCGGCTATGAGGCGGGCTACCAGGCCGGATATCGGGAGGGGTGCGACCAGGCGTCGAAAGAGGCGGAGGACGAGCAGCGCGAGCGCCAGGCCCGCGAGGCGCAGCAGCGCGAGAGCGACGAGCAGAGATTGCGCGAGACCGTCACGGCGCTGGAGGGGATCGCAGAGGATCTGACCGATCCGCTGGCCCGCGCCCTCGACGAGCTCGAGCCCGAGTTGCTGTTGCTGGTCGTGACCCTCGCGAAACGACTGATCATGGATGAGCTGAGCATCCGGCCCGAGCTGGTCCAGCGTGTCTTACGCCAGGCGCTGAACCAGTTGCCCTCGCGCAGTCACCCCCTGCGCCTGCATCTGCACCCGGACGACCAGGCGGTGCTGGCGGCCTATGCCGAGTCCCAGGGCGAGCACATTGCCTGGCTGCCGGACGCCGCGGTCGAGCGCGGCGGCTGCGTCCTCGAGAGCGGTCCCAGTCGTATCGACGCCAGCCTCGAAACCCGACTGCAACAGACGATCGACGCCCTTTGGGGTGAGCTGGCACCGCTTGCGGAGGCCACCCCGCCTGAGCCGCTGGCCGAGCCACCGACGGAGGAGGTATGACCGATCGCATTCGCGAGTTGCGTGAGCAGGGCGCGCGGCAACTTACCCATGGGTTGATCGACCGGCTGGGGCAGTCACGGCTGCGGATCGAGCAGACGCCTGGTCCTCGGCCCGAGGGTCGACTCTCACGCATGGTCGGCATGACGCTGGAGGCCGAGGGCATCCGCTTGCCGGTCGGTGGACGGGCCGCCATCCATGCGACCGACGGCACGCGGTTGGTCGCCGAGGTCGTCGGCTTCCATGGCGAGCGGACCTTTCTCATGCCGGAGGGACAGCTCGACGGTCTCATCCCGGGTGCTCGGATCGATCCGCTGGAGCAAAGCCGCCGGATCCCGGTGGGTCCCGAGCTGCTGGGGCGTGTGATCGACGCCACGGGCAAGCCCCTGGACGGTGGTGGCCCCATTCGTGCCCAGGCTCAGGTGCCGATCGAGGGGCGTCCGATCAATCCATTGACGCGGGCACCGGTCAAGACGGCCCTGGACGTGGGCATCCGCGCACTCAATGGTCTGCTCTCGGTCGGGCGTGGTCAGAGGTTGGGGCTGTTCGCCGGCAGCGGGGTCGGTAAGAGCGTCCTCCTGGGCATGATGACCCGGCACACCGAGGCGGACGTGATCGTCGTCGGTTTGATCGGTGAGCGTGGGCGCGAGGTCAATGAGTTCATACACGACATTTTGGATGTCGAGTCGCGCAAGCGCACCGTGGTCGTCGCGGTGCCCGCCGATCAGTCGCCCTTGCTGCGTCAGCATGGCGCTTGGGTGGCGACGACCCTCGCCGAGTTCTTTCGCGATCGCGGGCTCAACGTGTTGCTGCTGATGGATTCGCTGACCCGCTTCGCTCAGGGTGCGCGCGAGATCGCCATGGCCATCGGCGAGCCGCCGGCGACCAAGGGGTATTCGGCATCCGTGTTCGCCCGGTTGCCGCTCCTGGTCGAGCGAGCCGGCAACGGCGACGTGGACGGTGGCTCGATCACGGCCTTCTATACCGTGCTCGCCGAGGGAGACGACCAGAATGATCCGATCGTCGATTCGGCGCGCGCCATCCTGGATGGTCATGTAGTCCTGTCCCGTGAGATCGCCGAGGCTGGGCGCTATCCCGCCATCGATGTCGGTGCCTCCGTCTCGCGCGTCATGAGCGCCGTCGTCACCTCGGAGCACCAGGACGCAGCGCGCCGCTTCCGCGGCCTCATGTCCACCTATCATCGCAACCGCGACTTGATTGCGGTTGGTGCCTACCGCAAGGGCTCGGATCCTCAGTTGGACGAGGCCGTCGCCATGTATCCGCGCCTGGAGGCCTATCTGAGTCAGCAGCGTGACGAGGCGGCGGGCTTCGAGCAGTCCAGACGGGCACTGTTCGACCTGCTGGCGCCCCCAGCTGCGCCCCTGAGAGGGCCGATGGCATGAGCGTCAAACGCTTCCAGCGTCTGCTTCGGATCCGCGAGGTCCAAGAGAACGAGGCCGCCGTGGGATTGGCCGGCCGGTTGGAAGACTTGGTTCGGGCCGAAGAGCAGCGCGATCAGCTGGCCGAGTATCAGGGCCTCTACTTCAAGGCCATCCTGCCGAACGATGCCAGGATGCTGAAGCAGATGGCCCAGATGCAGCAGCAGTTGCGAGAGGCGCTGCAGCAGCAGGACTTGCGCATCGCGGCCGCGCAGTCACGGGTCGATCAGGCCAGGTCGGTCTGGATGGAGCGACACCGGGCGACCCTGTCACTGGAGAAGCTCATCGAGCGCAGACGACGGGTGGAGAGCGGGCTGGAGGGTCGGCGGCAGCAGCGCGAGCAGGACATGTGGGCCACGCGGAAGGCGTATGAGAAAGGCAGGAAGGAGGATTCGGAATGACCGGGAGAGGGCCGACATGATACGCGCGAGTAGCCTTGAGATGAGTGCTTCCTCCATGCTGACCGATTTGTTTTCCGTCGGGGCAGGGGAGGCGCCGGTGTTGGATGTTGCAGAGGGCTCCGGGTTCCTGGAGACATTCGGTTCGCAGCTCAAGCAGTTGTTGGTCGACTGGGGATGCGATCCCGATGAGGTGGCCAGGCTCGAGGGCCCGGATCTCATGGAACGATTCGTGGCCCTGATGCCGGATCAATCGGCGGTCGCGGCGGACCCGCGAGCACTCGATGGGGAGCCGTGCGCGGAGGGTCTCGCGGAATCGGTTGCACCCTTCTCCTTGGCCCCGGTGCTCTTGGAGCAAGTCGCTCGAGGGTCAGCGGCCTTCGGTGAGACCACCGCTGGGCCGGTCCAGACCCCAATAGGAAGCGAAGCGGGTCAGGCGGTGGCGGAGGATAGGATCGCTTCAGCCGATCTACAGAAGCTGCTCTCGCAGCCATTGGTGCAGCAATTGGCGCAGACATGGGTGTCCGAGCGAGCGGGGATCCTGTCGGACGCGACCTCGGGGGGTGATGGCGCGGCGAGCCCGGAATCGCTTCGCGAGCAGAGTGCCTTGGCCTGGCTCCAGAAGGCCCTGTCTCAGACTCGGCTTCAACAACCCATGGAGACCTCAGCGGGGCTTGCGCAGGCGGAGACCTTGAACGAAGCGACGCAGATGGGGCCGTTGGAGGAGGGTCTGTCTCTGGCTGTGCTGCAAAGGCTGCTCTCTCCGGCACTCTTGCGGCAGCTGACTCAAGCCCCTTCGGTGTCCACTGAGGCGGCCGTTGCGACACAGGGTGCGACCCCGACCGCGGCACCGTCAGCCGGATCGGCAGGTGAGGAAACAGCCTCGATTGCATTGCAGAAGGCGCTCGCGCCGGCCCTCGTGCAGCAGTTGCTGCGAACCCACGCGGTCCTCGGTCAGACGGGTGCTGGCGCGCAGGTTTCGACCGAGATCGACGGGCCGCCGAACGCCGACCTGGCCACCGTTGCGCTGGAAGGTGAAGACAGCCCTGCGGCTGCGCTACAGAAGTTGATCTCGCCGGCCTTGCTGCGGCAGTTATTGCAGGTCCCCTGGACCGCCGGTCAGCCGGTCGACCCGGTGCAGGGTTCGACCGTGACCTCGGGCTCGCCATTGGTATCCGCAGGCGCGGCGACGGCGGGCGAGAAGACGCCCTGGCCGGCGCTTCAGGGCCTGCTGTCGTCGGTTCTCGTGGGACAAACCTCGCAGCCGTCTGCGGTGTCCGGTGAGAGGGTGGAGACGGCGAAGCCCGGGACGGAGACGGCGGGCGCATGGCTCGGGTCGGCGATGGAGTCGTCGGATGAGGAGGCCAACTTGGTCAGGCTGCAGAAGCTGCTCTCGCCGGCCTTGCTGCGGCAGCTATTGCAGGTCCCCTGGACCGCCGGTCAGCCGGCCGACCCTGTGCAGGGCTCGCAGCCGGCATCAGCAGGTGCGGCGACGGGGGGGGAAAAGACGCCCTGGCCGGCGCTGCAGAGCCTGGTCTCGGCGGTTCTTCTGCGGCAATCCGCACCGCCGTCTGCGGTGTCCGGTGAAAGGGTAGAGACGGCGAAGGCCGGGGCCGAGACGGCGGGCGCATGGGTCGGGTCCGCGATGGAGTCGTCGGATGGGGAGTCCAACCTGGCCAGGTTGCAGAAGCTGCTTTCGCCGGCCTTGTTGCGACAGTTGCTGCAGACCCCCTTGGAGGCGTCGGGGCAGATGCCCGCTATGACCGAGACGGCCGAAGCAGATGGATTGGCGCGCGCTTGGGAGGAGTTATCCTCGGCCTTGCAGCGGAAATCGGTCCTCCAGGTGCCTACTGGCCAGGGGTCGCAAGCGCCCGTTCTCCCAATCTCGGCCGACGTGTCCGGGACCAAGCAGGGGCAGTCGGTTGCAGTGCTCGAAGAGGCGCTCGGGCGTGCCGAACGACAGGGAGTCGGTGGCGCGGGGGCGAGCGAGCCGTCTGCCAGCGACCCCGATCATGGGCGCGGGCTCCTGATGGCCGGGGTCTCGCGGGCTGGTGCCAGCGCGGGCCAAGTGCAGACCGGGGCTGCCCCAACCGGGGTCCTGGACCTCGAAGCCTTGCTGAAACCGGGTGGCGAGACGCGCTTGGCGGACCAGGTGAGATGGGTCGCTCAGGTCAAGGCTGGGACCGCCGAGCTGAGACTCAGCCCGCCGAGCCTGGGCACCTTGGACGTGAGGGTGACCCTGGAGGCCGATAAGGCCCATGTTCAGTTCGTCTCGCCGCACCCAGTCGTCCGCGAGGTCATCGATGCCGCCTTGCCTCGGCTGCGTGAAGCGCTGGCGCAGG
>JANQGF010000408.1 GCA_028277465.1 Chromatiaceae bacterium | reverse complement strand
GCCACCAGTCACATCGCCCGGCGATGCTCCTGGTGGCGCTCCTTGAAGGCGAGCCTCAATCCGGCGCCATCTGGTATAAACATTTCCGGCAATCGCCTTGCACCATGAACCAGCCGCCAATCTCGATTCTCATGTACCATCAGGTCGGCGACTTCGCGCCCATGAGGCTGCACCGGGCGAACTACTGTGATCGCCGGCGCTTCGCCGCTCAGATGGGGTTTCTTGCCCGCCTCGGTTATCGGGTCCTGAGCCTGGACCAGGCGCTGGCCTGTCTGCGCGGCGACGCCCCGACGCCTCCCCGCGCCCTCGTTCTGACCTTCGATGACGCTTACGACAACTTCGCCGAGCATGCGCTGCCGGTTCTCCGACGTTATGGGTTTCCGGCCACGCTCTATGCCATCAGCGCCTGGCTCGGGCGCCGTGCCGATTGGTTCGGCAAGGATCCCGGGCGCCCGATTCCGACCCTCATGAGCGGCACGCGCCTGTGTGCGATGCGAGCGGAAGGAATCACCATCGGCTCCCACACGGCCAATCACGTCAAGCTGGCGGAGGTCGATCTGCAGACCCGGCGTACCGAGCTCGAGCAGAGCAAGGCCGCGCTGGAGGATCTGCTCGGCGAGCCCGTGCGGCATCTCTGCTATCCCTTCGGCAGTTTCGATCTGGAGACGGTTCGGGTCGCTGCCGAGATGGGCTATACGAGCGCCACCACCTGTCTGCGAGGCTCCGCTGGGCGCCTCGACCACCCCCTTGTGTTGCCGCGCAAGGCCATCTCCTTTGGCGATAACCTGCTCGGTTATTGGTGGAAGCTCGCGGTCAAGCACGCGGCCAAACCGGCGCTCTCCGAGTGGCGGCAGCGAATGGCGGAGGAATCGCATGTGTTCTGCAAGGCCTGAGCCGGCCCGACAGGCCCGGTGCCGTCTCACTGAAGGGAACCGAACTTGAGCATCATCCCCTCGCGCGTCTTTCCCGACTTCGGTCGCGCCCGCGTCCTGGTGGCCGGCGACCTCATGCTCGATCGTTACTGGAGCGGCCCGACCCGGCGCATCTCGCCGGAGGCCCCGGTCCCCGTGGTGCAGGTGGATGCGGTCGAGGATCGTCCCGGCGGGGCCGCCAACGTCGCGCTCAACCTGGCTGCGCTCGGTGTACGCACGGCGCTCGTGGGGGTCACGGGTACGGACGAGGCAGCGGAGATCCTGGACGCCAGGCTCGCGGCGCAAGGCATCTTGATCCGCCTGCACCGGCGCGCGGACATCCCCACCATCACCAAGCTGCGTGTGTTGAGCCATCATCAGCAGCTGATCCGGCTGGATTTCGAGAGGCCGCTCGTACCCAGCGAGGGGGACCCGGTGCCGGCGCTGGTCGCCGAGCTGCTTGCTCGATCCGACCTGCTTCTTCTGTCGGACTATGCCAAGGGCACCCTGGCCGAACCGCAAGGACTGATCGCGATCGCCCGTGACCAGGGGAAGCCCGTCTTGGTCGATCCCAAAGGGCGCGACTTCACCCCCTATCGCGGCGCGACCCTGCTGACGCCGAACCGGGTCGAGCTGGAAGGGGTCGTCGGGGACTGCCGGGACGACGCGGCCCTGGTGGAAAAGGGCCAGCGATTGCTTGCCGATCTCGCGCTGGATGCACTCTTGGTGACCCTGGGCGAGCGCGGCATGCTGCTGATGCGTGCGGACAGCGAGGCACTGCATCTGCCGACCCAGGCCCGCGAGGTCTTCGACGTGACCGGCGCCGGCGATACCCTGATCGCTACCCTGGCCGCGGCGCTCGGCGCCGGGGTCGAGATCGAGGAGTCCTGTGCGCTGGCCAACTGTGCCGCGGGCCTGGCCGTCGGCAAGCTGGGCACGGCCACGGTGAGCTCGGGCGAACTGGAGTTTGCCTGCCAAGGGGTCGAATGGCACGCGGTCCTGGATCAGGATGCGCTCGTCGCCGCGGTCGCAGCGGCCCGCGCTCGCGGTGAGCGGGTGGTCATGACCAACGGCTGTTTCGACATCCTCCACGAGGGCCATGTCGCCTATCTCCAGCAGGCCCGGGGTCTGGGGGATCGTTTGATCGTCGCGGTCAACGATGATGACTCGGTGCGCCGGCTCAAGGGCGAGGGCCGACCCGTCAATCGCGTGGAGCAACGCATGGCGGTCCTGGCCGGGCTGGCCTCGGTCGATTGGGTCTGTGCCTTCGGTGAGGATACGCCGGAGGCACTCATCTGCCGGGTCAAGCCGGACCTCTTGGTCAAGGGTGGCGACTATCGGCCGGATGCCATCGCCGGTGCCGATTGCGTACGCGCCCATGGCGGTCAGGTGCGGGTGCTCGACTTCCTGCCGGGACGCTCCACGAGCCGCATCATCGGTGCGATCCGAGATCCAGTTGAACGGGAGCCGCCGCTGACCCGGGTTTGATGCCGACGCCCCTTGATTTCCCGGTTCGCGCTGGCCGACAGGGGGCGCACCTCGCGAACCGCTCAGCCCTCCTCGCGTCGTTTCCCGGCGTCCGTCCAGAGCGCTTGATAGAGGCCGGTCGAGCGCGAGATGCGCGAACCGATGGCTTGGCGCAGGCATGGTTCGCTGGCGAAGAGCGTGAGGGTCTCTCTGGCCCTGGTGATGCCTGTGTAGACCAGCTCACGGGTGACCAACCGGGTCTCGGTCTCGGGCAGGATGAGCAGGACGCTCGCGAATTCCGAGCCCTGGCTCTTGTGCACGGTCATGGCATAGAGGGTCTCGTGCGGAGGTAGGCGCGAGGGCAGGACCCGCCGCACACCCTCGGCGGTCGCGAAGAAGACACGGAGCGCATCGCCACTCTCGGGATCGGGCCGGACGAGCCCCAGGTCTCCGTTGTAGAGCCCTTGGGCATGGTCGTTGACGGTGACCATCAGGGGACGCCCGGGATAGAAATCGCCGCTGATCCGGATCAGACCCTCCGATTCGAGCCTCGCCTCGATCAGTCGGTTCAAAGCGCCGACGCCCAGCGGGCCCTCGCGCACCGCGCAGAGCACACGCATGGCATCCAATGCACCCAGTGCGGCGTCGGGGGTCGGGGCGGCGAGGACGGCCCGAAAGGCCGGGACGACACGCTCGGCGATGTGGCGGGCGAGCATGCTCGGCTCCGGTTCGACCAGCCTCAGGTCGGGGTAGCACCCCTCCTTCAGGACGGCGAGCGCCGTATCGCCATCGCCAGTCTTGACTGCCCTGGCGAGTGCGCCGATGCCGCTCTTCTCGTCGAAGCGCCAGCTCTTCCTGAGTACCACCAGGTGATCGCCGATGGGCGGAGCCGTCTCCTCGGCCCCGCTCGGCACCGGCACGGACAGCTCGCGGAGCGCCGCGTGGAGCTCGGGGGTATAGACGGGCCCAGCACCGCGCCCGCAGATGTCCCCGAGCACCATCCCTGCCTCCACCGAGGCCAATTGGTCCTTGTCGCCCAGCAGGATGAGTCTGGCCCGGTCGGGCAGGGCGGCGAGGAGCCGAGCCATGAGGGGCAGATCCACCATGGACGCCTCGTCGACCACCAGTGTGTCCAGGTGCAGTGGGTCCTGCGGCCCGTGCCGCGGGTTCGCCCGCCCCGGCCGGAAGCCGAGCAGTCGGTGCAAGGTCACGGCCTCGTCCGGAATGCGTGCGGCGACCTCGGTGGTCAAGGGCAGCCTGGCCTTCTCGCGACGGATCGACTCGGTGAGCCTGGCCGCGGCCTTGCCCGTGGGTGCGGCCAAGGCGATGCGCCGGTCGGGATGGGCCAGTGCGTCACTGGGATCCGACGCGCTCGGCCGGGCTGGGTCTTCATCGGGATCTTCCCTTGCCCTGCGGGCATGGGGCTCGGCCGGGGTCGGGTCGAGCGACTCGATCAAGAGGGCCAATATGGAGGTCACGGTCCGAGTCTTGCCCGTCCCGGGTCCGCCGGAGATCACGGCCAAGGGGCGCAGAACCGCCATGGCGGCGGCGAGGCGCTGCCAGTCGGGCTCCCCCGTCGGCGGAAAGAGCCGGTCGAGCCCTGTTCGCAGCCGTTTCCGGTCGACCCTCGGGACCCAGGTGCCGGCCCGCGCCGCCAGCGCGTCCGCCAAGACCCGCTCGAAATGCCAGTAGCGACCCAGATAGAGCCGGCCGGCCGGGTCCAGGATGAGTGGTGCCCGCTCGCCGGGCGCTCCGACGACCGGCGAGCGGCGCAGCGTCTCGGCCCAGGCCGCGGGCTCGGGGAGGCGAAGGCGCCCCGCGAGGGCCGCGGCCCGAACGAGCGGGAGGTCGGCGCAGTCGTCGAGCGAGACGCAGACGTCTCCCTGCCCGACACCCTGGCTCGCCAGCGCGGCGGCGAGCAGAAGCTCCGGATCCTCTCGGCCGGCCAGGGTCTGCAGACGCCGCGCGAAGTGCAGGTCCACGGCCCGCAGTGCACCGGCTGCGACGGCCGCTTGCAGCAGCGCGAGCATCAGGTCAGGTCCCGGCGACCGACCAGGTGGCGGTCCAGCTCGGCGATGAGCCGCTCTTCGGGGCGCGCCTGCCAGACCCCGTAGCGCGGACCCTGGTCCGGTCGCATCCCCCGCAAGAAGAGATAATAGACACCCCCGAAATGGCGCTCATAGGCATAGTCCGGTACCCGCTGGCCGAGGAAGCGGTGCAGCGCGAGGCTGTAGATGAGGTATTGCAGGTCATAACGGTGTTGGCGCATCGCCCGGTGCAGGGCGGCTGGGGCATAGTCCGCGAGCCGGTTCCCCAGGTGATTGGACTTGTAGTCCAGGAGGTAGAAGCGCCCGGCATGCCGGAATACCAGGTCGATGAAGCCGCGCATCAGTCCACGCAGTGGCTCGAAGGTGAGCCCATCGGCGGTGCCGCGGTAGTCCTCAAAGCCGGCGAGGAGGGAGCGCAGTCCGGCCGGGTCCAGATGCGTGAGCGGGAAGTGAAACTCGAGCTCGGTGAGACGGTCGCCCCAGCCGATGTCGCGCAACCTCAGGGTCGCGCCCGCATCCAGATGGGTGTCCAGGACCTGGGTCGCCAGCTCCAGGAGGTGTGGGGTCCAGTCCGGCGCGGGTCCGGCCACCGGCCGACTCGAGGTCCGCAGTTGACCATAGCGCTCGAGCAGCGTCCTGACCCTCGTCTCCAGGGCCGGACCGCTGGCGGTCGGGAAGTCCAGTTGCTCGAACAAGGCGTGCAGCAGATAGCCGGCCTGGATACCGGCAGGGAGAGCGAACACCGGATCCATGGGGGCGTCGTCCGGCTCGGCCTCGGGCGCGGCGGTGGCCGTGGCCCCATCATGATCGGGTCGCTCCGGCTCCTCGCCCCGCAGTAGGGCGGAGTAGCTGGTCACCCGCCAACGGGTGTCGATCGTGCCGGCGAAATGTGCGGCGTCGAGGCCGGTGGGCTCGGGCCCCTGGGCCGGTCTCCGGATGCCCGAGGGTGTCGGCAGATCACGGATCTGGATGGCGGCGGGCAGCCGGTCGGCCAGGGCGTCCAGATCGGCGCGGATCTCCTCCTCGGTCAGGTCCGCCAGGCGGCTGGCCGGGGTGGTGCTCGCTGGATCCGGGTGCAGCAGATAGGCCAGGGCCGAGCCCTCGGCGCCCTTGACCCGGCCCCAGCAGAGGACGCAGAGCTTGGCCGCGCGGGTGACCGCGACATAGAAGAGACGCAGTCGCTCGGCGAGCTGCTCGGTCTGCTCCAATCGGCGATGCCGGGCCTGGTCCTCGGAGCCCAGGTCGAGACAGGCCGCGAGGTTCACCGGATCGTGGAAGCGGACGAGGGCGGGCGGCCTGGGCGGTTGAAAATAGCTCCAAGGGAAGGGGATGAAGACCAACGGGTACTCGAGCCCCTTGCTCTTGTGCATGGTGACCACCTTCACCAGGCCCTCGTCGCTCTCCAGGCGCAACTGTCTGGCCTCGTCGCGCTGGCCGTCGGCGCGTTGATCGGCGAGCCAGCGCATGAGGCCATCGGGTCCGGGTTGCTCGCGCGAGGCGACCTGGATCAGCTCGCCGAGCTGTAGCAGATTGGTCAGGCGCCGCTCGCCGTCGGGGCGGCGCAGCAGTCGCGCGCCGATCTCCTCCTCGACCAGGATCGACTGGAAGGCCACCATGGGACCCTGCTCCAGCCAGCGGGCCCGATAGCCCTGGAAGCGTGCCAGGATCTGCTCCCAGGCCAGCTCGTCGCGACCGAGCCGTTCCAGTTCGTCCGCGCGACGGCCGAGCAGGCCGCTCGCCAGCGCGGTGCGCACCAGTGCCTCGTCGTTCGGTTCGACCATGGCGGTCAGCAGGGTCTCGAGCTCCCCGGCATCCTCGGTGCTGAAGACGCTGTCCTGACTCAGACTGACGCTACCGACCCGGCAGTCGCGCAGTGCCTGCTGGATCAGCTCGCCCTCGCGATGGGTCCGCACCAGGACCGCGATGTCCTTGGCCTGCAACGGCATGTCCCCCAACCGGGCGGCGCCTCGATCCGCGCGCTCGAGCAGCTCGGCGATCCGTTCGGCGCAGCCGCCGGCCGCCTGGGACTGGGCCATGTCGCGGCGGATGAAGCCGGGCGGGCGCTTGGTCTGGTTGGAGTCATGGATCCGCAGCATCCAGAACTGGAGCGCCGGCGGCTCCTCACCGTCCAGGAGGAGCGACCGCTCGTCTGCACTCGGACTCGGGGCCACTGGTTGGAAGCGGATGTGGGGCTCCTGGATGAAGGGGCGGACCGCGCCCCGATAGAGGGCGTTGAGTGCCTGGATCAGACGGGAGCCCGAGCGCCAGTTGACGCCCAGGGTGAACTGGCGACCGCTGCCCTCGGCGTCCCGGCGGGCCTGCATATAGGTGAAGATATCCGCGCCGCGGAAGCCGTAGATGGCCTGCTTGGGGTCGCCGATCAGGAAGAGCCCGCAGTCGGCCTGTCCCTGATAGACGCGGCGAAAGATGCGGTACTGCTGGGGATCCGTGTCCTGGAATTCGTCGATGAGTGCGACCGGGTAACGCCTGCGGATGGCCCTGGCCAGTCCCTCCGCTCCCGGGCCCTGCAATGCACCGTCGAGCCGGTTGAGCAGGTCGTCGAAATAGAGGAGCCCCTCGTCGCGCTTGCGCCGGTCGAGGTGTGCGCGGACGAGGTCGCGGGCATCGGCCAGGAAGTGCGCGCTCTCCAG
>JANQGF010000386.1 GCA_028277465.1 Chromatiaceae bacterium | reverse complement strand
GGTGGTGCAGATCCGAGCGCAAAGGCGAGCCTCAATCCGGCGCCATCTGGTATAAACATTTCCGGCAATCGCCTAATGCCGCAGTACCCTCCAGACGTTGTCGCTGTAGCTCGCCGCGTCATCGTCGTAGCCGCCGAAGACATAGACCCCATCGAAGGTGGCGCCCGTGCAGGTGCGTAGCGACTGGGTGCCACGAATCCCATTGACCCAGGTCGAATCCTCGAACCATTCACCATCCTTGCGGCCGCTGAGATCGCTGCCATGCAGCAGGTGGGGCTGGTTCCGATAGAAGGTCCCGGCCGCGGCCCCGCGATTCTGGGTCAGGTCGGGTTTGCTGGACCAGGAATCCTTGTTGGCGCGATAGACCTCGACCGTCTTCAGCTCGTCGCCGAGGAAGGGCGTCGTGTAGCCACCCATGATCCAGGCAAGGTTGGAGGTCCCTTGCTGAATCCCTGCCGCGAAGCTCCTGGCAGTCGGCATCCGAGCTCCGGTCGACCAGGTGTCGTTACCAGGGTGATAGATATAGGTGGTGCTCAGGGCGGTTCCGGCGCTGTCGATCCCTCCGAAGACATAGAGCTTTCCGTTCGTCAGGGACACCACCGCTGGCTGACTCAGCCTGATGGGTAGCTTGGCGCCCTTGCTCCAGGTCCCGGTGGCCGTATCGAAGATCTGAAGGGCGTTCGATACCTTGTTGGACGCCCAATCCAAGCCGCCCACCACATAGATCTTCTTGCCGATGGCGGCGGCACCGGAGCTCGTGAGGGGCGTCGGCATCATCCAGCGCGAGTCGATCACCGAGCGGTTCTTGGCAGGCGTGTATCTTTCGACCAGACCAGTCTGACCCCAGGAGGTACCGCCGCCCAAGATCCAGTAATGGTTGCCGACCTTGGCGCCGGCTGCCCAGCCATGCGGAATGATGGTCTTGCCCACGAGCTGTGGAGCGAGGGCGACACTGAAACACTGGCCATTGGGGTTGGAATGGCCACGCGCGTCCTGGACCCTCAGTCGACCCGTGCCGATCTGGGTATTCGCGGGCAGGGTGGCGGTGATTCGCTCTTGGGTCCATTTCTTCACCGACAAGAGTGTCGTGCCAAAACTCACCTTGCCCTTTGTGCTGCCGAAATTGCTACCGAACAGGGTCACTCGATCACCCGGGGCGGCGCTCGTGGTGCTCAATCCCCAGACCGAGGGCCGATTCACGGCTTTCCGAGTCAGACCACCCCTGAGGTTGAGTCGCGCCTGTGTGTTGGCGAGACCGGCGAGGCTCGATTTGGTGTCCGCACCATTCATGAGTGCGCGCTTCACGGCCTTCCAGTCCTGGCTCGCGAACTCCGACCAAATGATGGCGGCCGCGCCCGACACATGAGGGACCGCCATGGAGGTGCCGCTCCAGGCTTCGTAACCATTGCCCGGGACGGTGCTGTAGATGCGGTTGCCGGGAGCGAAGAGATCGACGCTGCCGCACCCGTAATTGCTGAAAGAGGCCGGCCGATCCCGATGGTCGGTCGCCCCGACGCTCACGATGTTCGGAAGATCATAGCTGGAGGGGTAGTGAGGCTTGGTATCTGTGTCGCTACCGTCGTTTCCGGCGGAGGCCGTGAAAAGGACACCGGCGGCCCTGGCCGCGTCGATTGCATCATAGAGCGCCTGCGAGAAGGAACCGCCACCCCAACTGTTGCTCAGAATCACTCGCTGATAGCCATTCGCCTGCTTCGCGGCGAGGGCATAATTGATCGCCTCGATCGCACCGGACGTCGGACCGGTGCCGCCTCTACCCAAGAACTTCAGCGCCATGATCTGGCTCCGCCAGGCGACACCGGCGACGCCGACCTGGTTATTGCCACGACCGGCGATGGTCCCGGAGACGTGTGTGCCGTGCCCGTGGTCGTCGATCGGATCGCTATCACCGTTGTAGGTGTCGATACCGTAGACATCGTCGACATAGCCGTTGTTGTCGTCGTCGATACCATTGTCGGCGATCTCCTGGGGATTCGTCCACATGTTGGCCCGCAGGTCCTTGTGCCGATAGTCCACGCCGGTATCGATGACGGCCAGGACCACGTCGGGTGCCACGACGCGCTCGTCCCAGGCCTCCGGGGCATCGATGTCGGCGTCAGGGGTGCCACCGGTCTGACCAGTGTTATGCATTCCCCACAGCCTCGGGAACTTGGGGTCGTTGGGCGTCCGATCCGCTTTGAGCCGGTAGTCGGGCTCGGCATAGACGACCGTGCCACTCCGATAGAGTGCCTCGATGGCCCTGCCCGTGTCCTGGCTGGTGCTCACGCGCACCACGCCCAGCTCGGCGAAGACCTTGTCCACCTTGCCGTCGATGATCGCCAGACTGGACTGGGCGGCGTTCGGCAGCGCCAGCCGTCCCGATGGGGCGTCAGGCGTCGAGGGACGATCATTGGGGACCAGGATCGTGCCCTTGAACTTCACCAAGAGCTTACCGGGAATGAAATCGGCCTTGACCCGGGCAGGATCGGCATTCGAAGCGGCGTCCGGATCGCGGGCCTGTGCCTGAGGGAGGGCAGCGCTGAATGCGGCGAGGATAGCCAGTGTGGTGAAGGCGAGCGGGAACGACTGAAGCCTCATTAAGGGCATCTCCTAGTCCTGAACCGCGTCGGGCACGGTATCTATCGCTTGTTGTTTCGACTCGGTCACGACCTCGCCCTGGACAGGGTTTCGACGGGAAGACGCGAGGGCGGTCCTCGCGCGATGAGCAGCGGCCCCGCAGCGGCATCGAGTAAGGTTCAGGCCTAATGGTAGGGCCTGTCATCGGCGTTTTCCACGCCCGGCCCAACCTGGCTCGGCACCCTTCGATCTGGGTCGGGGGCGATGGCGAAGCGGGAGACCCCGGGCAGCTCGATCGGCCTGTCCGGGTCGAAACACCCCCTCGGGGCGTTGTTGCAGTGAGCGATGTCGAGTCGGGGGCCCAGGACCCCCAGGAGGACAGAGCCTGATCAGCCCTTCATGGAGGAGAAGAACTCATCGTTGGTCTTGGTCGCCTTGAGCTTGTCATGCAGGAACTCCATCGCGGCCAGCTCGTCCATGGGGTGGAGGATCTTGCGCAGGATCCACATCTTCTGCAGCTCCGCCTGACCCATCAGCAACTCCTCGCGGCGCGTGCCGGAGCGGTTGATGTTGATGGCGGGGAAGATACGGCGCTCGGCGATGCGGCGGTCCATATGGATCTCCATGTTGCCGGTCCCCTTGAACTCCTCGTAGATGACATCGTCCATGCGCGAGCCCGTGTCGACCAGGGCGGTGGCAATGATGGTCAGGCTGCCGCCTTCCTCGACATTGCGCGCGGCGCCGAAGAAACGCTTGGGTCGCTGCAGCGCATTGGCATCGACGCCGCCCGTGAGAACCTTGCCAGAGGAAGGCACCACGGTGTTATAGGCACGGGCGAGTCGGGTGATGGAGTCGAGCAGGATGACGACATCGCGCTTATGCTCGACCAGCCGCTTGGCCTTTTCGATCACCATCTCGGCGACCTGCACGTGGCGGGTGGCGGGCTCGTCGAAGGTGGAGGAGATCACTTCGCCGCGGACCGAACGGGTCATCTCGGTGACCTCCTCCGGTCGCTCGTCGATCAAGAGCACCATCAGGTAGCAATCGGGGTGATTGTGACCGATGGACTGGGCGATGTTCTGCAACATCATGGTCTTGCCGGCCTTGGGCGGCGAGACGATCAGGCCGCGTTGACCTCTGCCGATGGGTGCGACCAAGTCGATGGTGCGGGCCGTGATGTCCTCGGTGCTGCCATTGCCGATTTCCAGAGTCAGTCGTTGCTGAGCGAAGAGCGGGGTGAAGTTCTCGAAGAGGATCTTGGACTTGGCGTTCTCGGGCCGGTCGAAGTTGATCTCGTTGACCTTGAGCAGTGCGAAATAGCGCTCGCCATCCTTGGGCGGGCGGATCTTGCCGGAGATGGTGTCGCCGGTACGGAGCGCGAAACGGCGGATCTGGCTGGGCGAGACATAGATATCGTCGGGGCCGGCGAGGTAGGAGGCGTCCGCGGAGCGCAGGAATCCGAATCCATCCGAGAGAATCTCGAGCACCCCGTCGCCATAGATGTCCTCGCCACGTTTGGCCTGGGCCTTGAGGATCGCAAAGATCAGGTCCTGTTTGCGAGAGCGTCCAACACCTTCGATCTCCATGGATTGCGCCAGGGCCACCAGATCGGGCACCGACGTCTTCTTCAGTTCGGTTAGATTCATTACGCTTTTCGTTAGACAGAGGTCATGGCTGGTAGGCAGTGCCCCGCGAAGGATCGAGGTTGCGAGGGAGGGCAGCTGAGGGGCGGCAGCCTACCGGAGAGAGGACGCCCCGATGGGCGCCCAGGATCGATTCAAGTGGGGCGAGCTCCTGAAAAACGCGTGTGTCTTCTCGGCCCGGTCGGGGTCAGCGGGGTTCAGAGATTGCTGTCGATGAAGGCAGTCAACTGCGACTTGGAGACGGCGCCCACCTTGGTGGCCTCGACCTCGCCCGCACGAAACAGCATCAGAGTTGGAATGCCGCGGATGCCATATCTAGGTGGGGTGTTCGGGTTCTCGTCGATGTTGAGCTTGGCGACCTTCACCCGCCCCGAGTATTCCCCAGCGATCTCATCCAACACGGGAGCAATCATCTTGCACGGTCCGCACCAGTCGGCCCAGTAATCGACCAGCACGGGGGCTGGGGATTTCAATACCTCTTCTTCGAAAGAGTCATCCGTCACATGGACGATGCTATCGCTCACT
>JANQGF010000303.1 GCA_028277465.1 Chromatiaceae bacterium | reverse complement strand
AGGCCGGAAAGGCGTTGGCAATGGCGTACTGATGCTGTGCCTCCGCGGTTTCCGACGCCGTTTCCTCCTCCATCATGGCGCAATTGACTGCCATGCGCGTCTGAACGGCCGCCCTCCAGGCGCAATTCCGTTTCTCTGTCATGAGCTCCTCGGGGGTGAGTGCGGCGGCGATGGCGGCCGCAACGAAATGATCGGCCTGGGCCAACCAATCCGTGTCTTTACCGCAATCCGTGTAGGTCTTGACCGCATAGGCCTTGGCCGCCTTGAAGGCGTCTGCGAGCTCGTCCGGGGTCGCCTCCTCCCGCAGGCCAGTCGCGATGGCGCGCTTGACCCGGTCGTTCTTGCTCAGGTGCGAGACATGCTCGACGAAATGGGCCCCGATCTGGCGTTGCTGGGCCGTGGTCAGTTCAGCGAGCGCCGCGCGAAGGTCCCGGTCGTTGTCGATCTTGGCCATTGGGCATGGTCCTCAGCCAGGTGAATTTAATGCGGTGCGGCGGCTCCTAGAGCCTAGAGTCCCGCATCGGGCGCCGAGGTATATCACTCGATTCCAATATGGATGGCATTGACATGGGTCACGCCCTATGAGACGCACCGTCTTTTTCGTCTCCGAGAGCACGGGTATCACCGCCGAGACACTGGGTCATAGCCTGCTCTCCCAGTTCGACACCCTGGACTTCGAGCAGGTCTACATGCCGTATATCAATACGGTGCTGCGGGCCGAGGCGCTGACTCAACGCATGCAGGAGGCCGCCGACCGTGACGGTTTGCGACCGATCGTCTTCGCGACCATGCTCAACAACGAGATCCGCACAATCATCAAGGGCGGAAACTGTTTCTATCTCGAACTCTTCGAGGTCTTCGTTGAGCCGCTCTCAGTCGAGTTGGGTGTGCCGCCAAGTCGCAAGTCCGGGCGAAGCCACGCCATTACCAAGCCGAGCTCCTACACCAAGCGGATCGAGGCGATCAATTTCGCGATGGCCAACGACGATGGTGTCCGACCGGACAACTTCCATCGCGCCGACGTGGTGCTGATCGGGGTCTCGCGTTCCGGTAAGACGCCCACCTGTCTCTATCTGGCGATGCACTATGGCCTGCGTTCCGCCAACTACCCGATCACGGAGGAGGACTTCGAGCGTGGCGATGTGCCGCAACTGGTCTGGGATTGTCGTCATAAAGTGTTTGCTCTGACGATCGATCCGCAGCGTCTGCAGCTGATCCGGGAGGAACGGCGGCCCGGTAGCGACTATGCTTCCGTATCCAGGTGTCATGAGGACATCCGGCATGCGCAGCTGATCTTCAAGCGTCTACAGGTGCCGGTGCTCAATACCACCACCCAGTCGATCGAAGAGATCGCCTCACAGATCAACAAGATCCTGACGGACAATCTGGAGGGGCGATCCGGGCCGCTGGTCGAGCGACCTTGACCTCCTTGACGCCGGGTAGAGGTCGGCCGCCGAGCGGTCGATTCAGTCGTTGGGCTCCTGGTTGTCGGTCAGGGTGACGGGACGCCATCCGCCTTCCCATTGAACAACGCAGTGTTTCCGGAGACGCAAAGAGGCCGGCGAGCCGGCCCCGATCCCAGTCAGCGCGGGCGCGAGGCCCGCGGACCCGGGTTCTACTTCGCTGATTCCGACTTGGTCGGTGCGGCTGGCACTGTGGCATAGGGGTAGGTGTAGCCATAGGGATAGCCCAAGCCGTAGCCGGGATAACCCCAGCCGTGACCGGGATAACCCCAGCCATAGCCTGGGTAGCCCCAACCATAGCCCGGATAACCCCAGCCATAACCTGGATAGCCGCCCCACCAGGGGCCACCGTACCAGGGACCACCACCCCATAAACCCCAGAAGGCGTTCGCGGGCAGGGTTGCGAGTGCGCCGGCACCGGCAAGGGCCAGACCGGCCGTGGCCATCAGCAGTCTCTTCATCTCTATTCCCTCTCTCAAAAAACCATGAGCGTTCAGGGGTACCCCACAGCCAGAATTTTAGCCATGCCAACGATCACGACAAGTCCTTTGCTGGCGTTTCTGTCGCCTACTCGGGGTCGTGACCGTCACTAAACCGCGTCCGGGGTGAAATGCGTTGTTTCAGGTGAGCCCGGCCGCGCGGCGATCACAGGCCATCGGCGGGACGTCGTCTATGAGCTCGATTGAATGAAACACTTAATGTGAAATCTGGAGGCCCTGATACCGAAACACGCACAGGATGGGCGAAGCCCCTTGCGTGGCGGCCCGGGGATCGCGTCCGAGCCGGCTGGGGCGTGCCCATCCAGTTCGCTCGTCCACCTGGCACTGGGGTTGGCGGCGATGGTTCCGGTGTTGGCCTTCGCTCTGCTGCATCTTCTGCGGGCTTGGCGACGGCCGAACCGCTATGCCGTGGGGGCTGGGCTCTGGTTTTGCTGTTCGTCTCCGGCATCCTGTTGACCCGTTTCGGTTTCTTCGAAGTCAACGACCCCGGGGTGCGGCGCTTTTGCCTTCAGCGAGTAGCCATTGTTCGCAGGCATCAACCGCCAGCTCATCAAGGCGAAACCCGCCTTTCACCGGCGCACCCTGCTGAAACCCATCCATCAGCAGGCCGAGTTCTGCTCCGCCTGCCACAAGGTGCACCTGCCGTTCGCACTCAACCAGTATCGGTGGCTGCGCGGTCAGAACCATTACGACGGCTTCCTCATGAGCGGGGTCTCGGGCCGTCGGACTGGGTCGATACCAGTCTCACCGTCCGGCAGCCCGCTCAGCCGGCGCCTTGAGGTCCGGTCGGGCAGTGGAGCAATCACGCCTGTTCGTCCGCCCATAAAGCCAGGCTATCGGCGTCATTGGAACAAACAATTTCTTCATCCCAACGGCCCTCTTTATGTTTGGCCGCGTCCGTCAAGCCACCTGATTGTCTTCCAACACGAGGAAATCGACATGGA
This sequence comes from Chromatiaceae bacterium, assembly GCA_028277465.1. Classification (GTDB taxonomy): domain Bacteria; phylum Pseudomonadota; class Gammaproteobacteria; order Chromatiales; family Chromatiaceae; genus JANQGF01. The sequence continues at coordinate 3,784 of JANQGF010000303.1, read as the reverse complement.
TCTCAAGGGCAGCAAGACCGAACAGAGCCTCAAAGAGGCGTTTGCGGGCGAGTCGCAGGCCAATCGCCGTTATCTCTACTTCGCCGCGAAGGCGGATGTCGAGGGCTACAATGACGTCGCGGCGGTCTTCCGTTCGACTGCCGAGGGCGAGACGGGTCACGCACACGGCCATCTGGAGTATCTCGAGGCCGTCGGCGATCCGGCGACCGGTCTCCCGATCGGTGCTACCGAGGTCAACCTCAAGGCTGCCATCGCGGGTGAGACCCACGAGTACACAGATATGTATCCGGGGATGGCCAAGATGGCCCGAGAGGAGGGCTTCGAGGAGATTGCCGACTGGTTCGAGACGCTGGCCAAGGCCGAGCGTTCACATGCCAACCGGTTCCAGAAGGCACTGGATAATCTCGACGCCTGATCGGGGGTCTGTACCTCTGCAATCGGGGCGCTTGGCGCCCCCTTTTTTTGCTCGGCGCTTCTGTGCATGATTCCGTGATGGCTGTCGGGTTGTCGTCCACGCCAATGGGATCAATGAGGGATACTGGGTCATGGCGCGAGGAGGCCACCCAATGCGATTGCAAAGGCGCGTGGCGCTAGGCCACCCGCGGAGGATGGAAATGGCGCGTTGCTTCACCGCGGCACCACCTCTTTCCCCCGTGGGCGAGGGCACGTTGGAGCGCTTGCGGCCCACTTCCGCGATAACCCTCATCGCACTCCTGGCCATTTCTCTGGTCAGTCTTGGCTGCAGCAATGCGGGTCGGACGAACACGGTGGGGGAGCTGCACGTGGGATGTCTGGTCAAACCCGACCCGGGGCCCTGTCGCGCTGATCGGAAGCACTTCTACTACGATTACCGAGATGATCGCTGCAAGGCCTTCTACTACGGTGGCTGCAAAGGCCGTGTGCCCTTTCAGACCCTGGAGGAGTGCCGGTCATTTTGCGAAGGCGGTGGCTGACCACGTCCCCGTTGGGTGGAGCCGATTCGCGCCGCGGCAGCGCGGCACGGGTTACCTCATGGTTGCGTGCCGCTTGCCGCGCTGAGAATGCAAAATAAGGCGAAACGGGGCACTAAACTGCGCCTAGCGCGGTATGCGAAGTTCTTTGATTGGGTCGGCCTCGGCAGCCACGACAAGCATCTGAGCTGTTGCGGTTTAAGAGATTAAAAATAAGAGTTAAACCGCGTCTCCAGCGATGTCGATGAAACCCCCCAAAGCCAAGCACAAAATGAAAACGACGCATCTCGCTCTGGACGCGGTTTAGATCCCGAGTTTGAGTTTCTGCCCGGGGCGTATCTTGTTGTCATCCGGCCGCATCTTATTGAGGCGCCGCAGTTCGGCGACCGATAGACCGTTCTCGACGGCGACCCGATAGAGTGTCTCTTGTGGCTTGACGACATGGTAGCGGACCTTGGCCACCTGGCGTGGCTCAGGTCTTGGCTTGGTCTTGGCCAGACTCTTGCGATCGGTTTTGGCGATGACCCGCTTGGACGTTGGCTTGCGCGTCGCGGTCGGCTCGGAACGGGCGAGCATGACTGGGGCCGCAACGGGTGGCGGGTGACTCGCGACCCGTCGCATGGATCCTTGCGGAAGCCAGACGGTGCTGCCGGCGGGCAGGTAGGCCTTGCCAGCGCGGACTGGACGGCGCCAGTGCAGGTTGAGGTCGGCAAGGTAGGTACTGGATGTTCCATAGTGGCGTGCCAGGTGGCTCGCCGGCATGCTGTGGCGCAGCACCAGGCGCTCATGCGGCCAGGGTTGCTCGAAACGCAACCCCTCCGGGAAGTAACGTTTGGCATTGCGTGCCACCTCGCGGGCGGCGACGAACTCGGCATAGAAGTTACGCGAGGCGAATCCGAAATGACGCCCTTGATAATGCTCGACGATGCGGCCGATGTCGTTTCCGTAGATCGACTTGGCCTTGGCCATGCCGCCCTGGCCGTGGTTGTAAGAGGTGATGGCCAAGGGCCAGCTTCCGAGTTTGCGATAGGCGCTCGAGAGGTAGCGGGCGGCGCCATCCGCGGCGAGGATGGGGTCATAGCGCTCGTCGATCTTGTTGTTCACGGTCATGTAGATCCGGCCGGTCGCGGGCATGAACTGCCAGACGCCGCTGGCCCCGGCGCTCGAGCGTGCATTGACCTGAAAGGAGGACTCCACATGGGGCAGGTAGGCCAGGTCCTCGGGGACGCCGTGTTGGCGCATGATGTCGCGGAAGATGGGGTCGTAGCGACCGCTGATCTCGACGCCGCGACGGAAGCGCTCGCGTAGACCACGCTGGGTTCGAACCCGGTCGGAGGCGCCATAGAGCGCGGCGGATCCGCCACCCCGCTCGAGCTTGGCGAGCAATTGCTTGTCGCCCGGGCTCAGGGGCTGACGGGCGCGCACGCGTTGCTCGAGGGCCGCGAGACGGCTCGAATAGCCCTTCTTGCGCGCCCTGAGCCAGGCCTTTTGGGACTTGGTGTAGCTTGCCAGCGTGGGGCCAGGGAGTCTGGCGACCTCGTAGATCACACCCAGATACCTGTTGTCGTGGATCGCGACCTCGCTGCGGCTCCAGATGCCATAGACGTGGCGCCAGAAGTCCACGTTGGCTCGGATCTCCGGGGGCACCGGAAAGGTCGCGGCATTGCCATAGTGGCCTTCCTTGGTGAGGGTATGCTTGCCGCCGGAGCTGGCGCAGCCGGTCAGGAAGAGGATGAGCAGGCAGATGGAGGGAGCCCACAGAGAGCGGGCATGGATGGAATCGGGTCGCATGTCTCACGGCTCCTCTTGGCGTGTCCAGACCCGCAGCCGGGTCAATCCCAAACGACATGAAGTGTCGCTGACAAGCGCACGACTTGCAAGGCGAAAAGACCTGAAGGTTAGGTCCGGTTCAGGCGCCTAGAGGGAAGATTCCGGCGCTTTCGAGCAAAGCGATCAAGCGGATCAATGGCAGACCCATGAGGGCACTGGGGTCCTCGCCCTCCAGCCGCTCGAACAAGGCGATGCCGAGTCCCTCGGACTTGAAGCTTCCGGCGCAGTCGTAAGGCTGCTCGCGGTCGAGATAGCCCTCGATCTGACGGCGCTGCAGGGGCCGGAAGTGCACGCGGAAGGGCTCGACCAGGGTCTGTGCCCGGCCGGTCTTGGCATCCAGCAGGCAGAGACCTGTATGAAAGAGCACCGAACGTCCGGAGGCGCGCTCCAACTGGGCGATGGCGCCGGCGCGGTCACCGGGTTTGCCGAGGACCGCATCCTCGAGACAGGCAACCTGATCCGAGCCGATGATGAGTGCCTCCGGATGCGACCGGCTGACCGCACGGGCCTTGGCCTCGGCTAGCCGCAGGACGAGCACCTGGGGTGGTTCCTGGGGCCGGCGCGTCTCGTCGATGTTCGGGGAGGCGGTTGTGAAGCTTAGACCCAGCCGTTCGAGCAGTAGGCGCCGATAGGGTGAGGTCGAGGCGAGGACCAGGGTTGGTTGAGGTGGTTCCATCGAATCAGGCTCCCGCGGCGGCTTCTGGAATTGACCGGGAATGATGCCAGAACAACCTGGACATGCTGGCTGGACTGATGAGCAAAGTCAGCATGCGCTGCCGGTCTGACCTGGCTTGCCATCGTGCCTATTGTGCCTCGGCAGCCATGCTTCAGGATCGTCCGTCGTCAGCATCATATCTGGTGTTGGGGATGGTTGACGGTACCTCCCAGAAGGGTGCCTGGTAGGTTTGCCCGCTCGCGGGCGGCGCCCAGCCGATGCGTGCGTTCGAATTGACAAGCGCCACCGCTGCGCGATTCTTGCTGCGCTCGGTCATGACGGGCTTGAG
>JANQGF010000276.1 GCA_028277465.1 Chromatiaceae bacterium | reverse complement strand
CACTTATGCCGCGGCCCATACGGGCACCCCCATGTTCTCGGTACATATGACTGTCGGCATCCCGGCCGACATTCATATCGCCGCGCTACGCGAAGAGTTTATGGATTACTGCGATGGACTCAATCTGGATGCGGTGCTCGAGCCCCTCAAGGGGTGAGGGCGCGACCACCCGTCTCAACGATACGGCCATCACGGATCGACCCGTTAGACATCCTGGCCGGAACCCCTCGAAACAACCACCCTTGGTGATGAACGGAGCCAATGACCATGCCTCCAGCGATCGGCGAGACCATTCCAGACCTCGAGCTCACCGCCACCGGCGACAAGACCGTCAAGCTCTCCGATTACCGAGGCAAGCAGCTGGTGCTCTATTTCTACCCCAAGGCCAACACCCCGGGTTGTACTCGAGAAGGGCAGGACTTCCGCGATGCGGCGGACGCCTTTGCCGAAGCCAACACCGTGATCCTCGGGGCCTCGCGTGACGGCATCAAGGCGCAGGAGAACTTCAAGGCCAAGCAGGGTTTTCCCTTCGACCTCCTGTCGGACAAGGATGAGGCGCTTTGCCGCGCCTTCGATGTCATCAAGCTCAAGAAGATGTACGGCAAGGAGAGCTTGGGCGTCGAACGCAGCACCTTCCTGATCGACGCTGCGGGCGCCCTCAGACAAGAATGGCGCCAGGTCAAGGTCAAGGATCATGTCGAGACGGTCTTGGCCGCAGCAAAGGAATTGGCCACTGGCTGAGTCGCTGCAAACCCAATCTCTCCGACTCCGCTCCTCCACCAGAGCGGGAGACCCTGGCAAGGCCCGCGGCCGGTGAAGACGGCACGAGGCCATTGCAGCGCCGGTCAGCCAGCCTGTCCCTTCGATTAGGACGCCGGCGTCGCGGCGCCGTGACCGGTTCCCCAAACCCATGATCAAACGCGAAAACGATAAGCCCTGCCTCTTCGTCCTCGACACCAACGTGCTGATGCACGATCCCACCGCCCTTTTCCGCTTCCAGGAGCATGACATCTTCCTGCCGATGGTGGTCTTGGAGGAGCTGGATCGCGCCAAGAAGGGCATGTCGGAGGTCGCGCGCAATGTCCGTCAGGTCAGCCGCTTCCTCGACCAGCTCATGTGCAACGCGGACAAGCAAGAGATCGACGCCGGCCTACCCATTGGTCCCATCTCCGTCAATGGCGGTGGCATCCTTCTCCCCGCGACCGGGCGTCTCTTCTTCCAGACCGAGCCGCTCGAGCTCCGGCTGCCGAACTCGCTACCCGGCACCGTCCCGGACAACAACATACTCGGCACCGCTCAAGCACTACGCGAGACGCACGCCGACCGCCAGGTGATCATCGTCTCCAAGGACATCAACCTGCGCATCAAGGCCGCCGTGCTCGGCATCCCGGCGGAGGACTACTCCAACGACCAAGTGCTCGACGACGCCGCACTGCTCTATACGGGGCTCGAGGTTCTGTCGGACGACTTCTGGGAGCAACACGACAAAGAGGTCGACGTCTGGAAGGAAGAAGGACGTACCCTCTATCGCGTCCAGGGCCCGGACGTCAGCGACTGGTATCCGGCCCAGTGTCTCTGTATCGGTGACGACGGCGCCTTCGAGGCCATGGTGCGCGAGAAGCGCGCCGAGACCGAGGCGATCGTCGAGTTGGTCGAGGACTTCCGTCTGCCCCGCCGCAATGTCTGGGGTATCAATGCGCGCAATCGCGAACAGAATTTCGCGCTCAACATGCTGATGAATCCCGATCTGGACTTCGTCACCCTGCTGGGTGCGGCCGGGACGGGCAAGACTCTGCTGGCACTGGCCGCCGGCCTGACCCAAGTCCTGGATCGAAACCTCTACCGGGAGATCATCATGACCCGGGTGACGGTCCCGGTCGGTGAGGACATCGGCTTCCTGCCGGGCACCGAAGAAGAGAAGATGACGCCCTGGATGGGCGCACTCATGGACAATCTCGAGGTACTCACCCGACCGGAAGGCGGGGAATGGGGCCGTGCCGCGACCAATGATCTGATCCGCAGCCGCATCCGCATCTCATCCCTGAACTTCATGCGCGGTCGCACCTTCCTGAACAAATACATCATCCTGGACGAGGCCCAGAATCTTACCGCCAAGCAGATGAAGACCCTCATCACACGGGCCGGCCCAGGCACCAAGTTCGTGTGTCTCGGCAATATCAGCCAGATCGACACACCTTATCTGACCGAGACGACCTCCGGGCTGACTTATGTCGTCGACCGCTTCAAGAACTGGCCCCATAGCGGCCATATCACCCTCATGCGCGGCGAGCGCTCGCGGCTGGCCGATTTCGCCTCGCAAGGACTCTGAGAGCACCATGGCACCACCTTCCGTCCCGCACGCCGAGGACCCGGCCACACCCGAGCTGAGAGCCTTCGTCCGGGATCAGTTGGGTTGCACCTGCCCGGCCGAGGTCTTCCAACAGGTCGACGACCGTCCGAGCGACGAGTCAGCCGCCGCAGGCGTCTCACGACGCTTCGCCATCGGCGGACGGCTGTTGCTCTACTTGGTCGAAGCGGGCGATGCCACTGATGCGGTACGCCGGCTCGAGGGCTGGATTGCCACTGGGCGCGCCGAGCGAGACCGGAGTGGCATGCAGCGGCTGCGCTTGGTGGTCACGCTGGCGAAGACGGCCCAGCCGCAGAAGGACGCAGAGACGATCAAGCAAACCTTCACCGCATCGCCCTGGGTCGATGCACGCACTCACTTGCACGTCCTGGAACCCAGCCGTGTCGCCTTCAGCCGCTCAGGCGACTGAAGCTGGCGGGACATCCTGTGCCTTCTTGGTGGGAGCGGCGCCTCGCCGCGACGAGCCTGCAAACTGCTGCGGCTCTTGTT
>JANQGF010000211.1 GCA_028277465.1 Chromatiaceae bacterium | reverse complement strand
CTGCCTTTGACCAATCCATGGTGCGCGACATAGAGGGTGATGGCGGCGACGCCGACCGGCGCCAGGGTCGGCGCGCTCAGAAGGAGTCCGAGCAGCAGGATGAGGAGCCCCATCTTGCTGATGCTCGAATAGGCCAGGATCACCTTGGGATCCCTCTGGACGAGGCCGATCGGCAAGGCGAAGAACATGGTCAGCAGGCCGGCGCCGCTCAACCAGGCGCCCCACTCGGGTAGGGCCGCGATGCCGACCGGAAGGAAACGCAGCCAGCCCAGGATCGCGACCTTGATCATGGTGCCGCTGAGCACCGCGCTTGCCGGGACGGGCGCGGCCGGGTGCGCCAGCGGCAGCCAAAGGTGCAGCGGAACCATTCCTGCCTTGACCCCCAGCCCGAGAAGGGTCAGGCCGATCGTGAGATCGTCGAGGTCGGCGAGCTGCGCCGGGGCCGGTGTGATGGTGCCCGTCTGGCTCGCGATCATGACCAGCGCCGCGAAGAGGGTGACTTCACCGAAGAGGGCCATCACCAGGTAGACCTTGCCGGCGTGCAACGCCCTTGGGTCTCCCTCGTGGATCACCAGACCATAGGATGCGAGCCCCATGATGGCGAAGCCGACATAGAAGCTGAGCAGATCCTGCCCGACGATCAGCCAGAGATTGCCGGCCATCGCCAGCAGGAAGAGGCCCCTGAAACGCCCACCCTGAGCGTCGGTGCGCATGCCGAAGGCGGCATAGACGCCGGCGGCCAGCCACAGGATCGAGGTGAAGAGGAGAAAGACCCGCGTGCTCTCGTCGAGCCCCAGGGTAGTCCCCAGAAAGAGCCAGGGCAGCTCCAGACGGCTTCCGAGGGGGAGGGTCAGGGCGCCGATCAGGCCGGGCAGGGCGCCGACGGATGGCAGCCACCAGAGGGCTGGCTTGGGTGCTGTTGCCGCGAGCAGCAGCGGCCAGGTCCAGACGAGCGGCAAGAGCCAGTCGCTCACAGACCGTATTCCCTCCGTGCGATCAGCTCGGCCCACTCGAGCGGGCTGAAAGGCGCCGCGGCGAGCAGCCCCGCGAGCAGGCAGAAGGCGGCCGTGATCAGGGGTGGCCAGAGCAGCGCCCCCGAGGTCTCGAGTCGCCGCGGCGGGATCTGTTCCTCCGGCCAGGTCTCGGGTGTGGGGCAGAACCAGGCACGATAGAGGATGGGAAGGAAATAGGCGGCGTTCAGCAAGCTGCTGGCGGCAAGGATCAGCAGGACCCAGTGCGCCTCGGCCGCGACCGCGCCCAGACCCAGATACCATTTGCTGACGAAACCGGCGATCGGTGGGATGCCGATCATGCCGAGCGCGCCGACGCTGAAGGCCAGGGTCGTCCAGGGCATGCGCCGACCGACGCCGTTCATCTCGCTGACCCGATGGATGCCCAGGGTCTCGGCATAGTTGCCGGCGCAGAAGAAGAGCGTGATCTTCATGATTCCCTGGTGCACCAGATGGACCAGACCGCCGATGGTCGCGACTGGGCCTAGGATGGAGGCACCCAGTGCGATATAGGACACCTGGCTGACGGTCGAGTAGGCCAGCCGCTTCTTGAGGCCGTCTTGCGACAGGGCCTTGATGGAGCCGTAGAGGATGGTGCCGGAGGCCAGGATACCCAGCACGCTCAACAGGCCCAGAGACGCCGCCAACTGCACGCCATAGACATCGTAGACGACTCGGACGATACCGAAGGCACCCGCCTTGACCACGGCCACCGCGTGTAGCAGCGAGCTGACCGGTGCGGGGGCGACCATGGATTGGGGCAGCCAACCGTGCAGGGGTACCAGTGCCGCCTTGACGCCGAGACCCGCGATCAGGAGCAGGAAGATCGCGATCAATTGCCCCTGATGCTCCAAATGCAGACCCGTCAACATGCCGCCCTGGACGAAATCGACCGGTCCGGTCAGGGCTCGCAGCCAGACGGCGCCGACCAGCAGGAGCGCGCCGCCGGCCATCGTGTAGGCGAGATAGACGCGGGCGCCGCGGGTGGCCTCCGGGGTCCCGCGATGGGCCACCAGAGGATAGGTGGCCAGGGTCAGGATCTCGTAGAAGATGACGAAGCTCAGCAGATTGCCGGCCAAGGCGATGCCGACCGTGGCCGAGACACAGAGGCTGAAGAAGCCGAAGAAGCGGCTTCGGTTGGGGGAGTGCTCGAGATAACCGATGGCGTAGATGGTGGTGACCAGCCAAAGGACGCTCGAGAGGGTCACGAAGAGGACCGAGAGGGCGTCGGCATGCAACACCAGGTCCAGTCCGGGCGCCAGGGTCAGACGGGTCTCGTAGACATGGCCGTGAAAGACGCCCCAGATCATCACGCCCACCAGCAGCAGCTTGAGAAGCGCGCCCGACATGTTCAGCACGCCGCGCAACAGGTGGTTCTCCTCAGGTACCAGAAAGATGAAGGCGCCAGGCAAGAGCGAGCTGAGCAGGATGGACGCGGGGAGCAGGCTGTCGAGGCTCACGCTGCACCCCCGGGTTGGAGTAGCTGCCAGAGTGGCCGGGCCGCCAGTCCAAGCACTGCGACCGAGGTCAGGGCCAGCAGCAGCGCCGGCAGTTCGGTGCGGCCCTGGGTCAGGAAACGCCTTGGTGTCGGTTCCAGATTGAAGGCTTGCCCGAGGACTCGGAAGACATAGGCCGCCGCCAAGAGGGTCCCGGTCATCACGGCGGCGATCCACCACCATTGACCGGTCTGAACGGCGCTGGTCATCAAGAGCCACTTGCCGATGAAGCTGCCGCTCGGCGGGAGTCCGATCAGGGCGGTGCCGGCGAGCGCGATGCTGAAGGTCGTGGCCGGCAGGTGCTGAGCGGTGCCGCCGAGCTCCTTGATACGATCGTGGCCCGCGCTCTGCTGTACCAGTCCGGCGGCGAGAAAGAGGCCGGACTTGGCGAAGCCGTGTGTCAGCGCCATCAGCACCAGGGCCGCGAGCAGGTCCTCACGCGCCGTGCCCGGTGGCGTTGCCTGAAGCAAGGGAAAGAAGAGACAGAGATAACCGATCTGGGCGACGGTCGAATAGGCCGCCAACAGCTTGAGTCGCTCCGCCCGCAGCGCGCGCCAGGAGCCCCAGACCACGGCTGCGGCGCCGAGCAGTCCGATCAAATGGGCCGCGGCCGGAGTCACCAGTGGCGTGAAGACATCCAGCCAGAGCCGCAGGACGAGATAGAAGGCCGCCTTGACGACCAGGGCCGAGAGTGCCGCGCTGACCGGCGCGGTTGCATTGGCATGCGCCGGTGGCAGCCAGAAGTGCAGTGGGAAGAGCGCCGCCTTGAGCGCCAGGCCGCCCGTCATGAGCACCATGGCCGTTCCCGCGACCGGGCCCGGACGCAGCGCCGCTGCGACCAAATCCATGTCCAGCGTCCCATAGGCGGTGTAGACCAGCGCCACACCGAGCAGATAGGTCATGGAGCCGAGCAGGCCGATCAGCAGATAGCGCAGGCTGGCGGCCACGGCCGCTGGTTGCCCCCCGAGCGCGCCGAGCGCGGCCGCCGCCAATCCCAGGAGCTCCATGTTGACATAGAGATTGAAGAGGTCGGCGGCCAGAAAGGTGCCGTTCAGTGCCGTCCAGAGCAGGAGCCACAAGGGCCAGAACTCGCGGGGTCGGTTGCCTGGGCGGAAATAGCCGCTGGCATAGATAGCGGTCGCGAGCGCGACCAGGGCGGTCATGGCGATCAGTGCCGCGGAGAGTCCATCTGCCTGCAGTGCCAACCCCAGGGGTGCGCCCCAGCCGCCTGGCTCCGAGCGTAGGCTGCCCTGCTGCCAGACCAGGGCGGTCACCTGCAGCGAGGCCACCGTGGTCGCCAGCGCCCCGGCCAGGCCGAGCGCCTGGGCCCGGGCGGGAAAGGCAGCGGCCGCCAAGGCGGCGATCAGAGGTACGCCGATGGCGAGGGCGAGGCTATCCATCGGGGTCCTCCTCTTCCAGTCGTCGCCCCAGTGCCAAGGCCAGGGCAGTCGCGCTGACCGCGACCACGATACCGGTCAGGACCAGTGCGTGAGGGACCGGGTCCGGGGGCAGATCGCCGCGCTCGGCGGTCGCGATGAGGAGATGAAAGACGCCGCTGCCCATGATGTTGAGGGCGATGAGCTTGCGCAACAGCGGTTCGTGCACGAGGAAGGACCAGATGCCGAGTGCGAAGAGGACCAGGCCGGCGCCGCCGAAGAGGAACTGCGCGGTCATCTGCTTCTGACGCCTTCGGGGTTCTCTGGCGGTTGGCCGCCGACATAGGCCGCGGCCAGGGTGGTTCCGATCGCCAGGGTCGCTGCGGTCTCGATCAGCAGGATGAGCCATTTGGCCCAGTCCGGGGGGTAGGTCAGAAAGCCGGCGCCGAAGGCCAGGGTCGCCAGCCCGACCGCCGCAAAGACGGCGGTCCCTGACACCGCGAGTAGGCGCTGCGAGGATTCGCTCGGCAGCCCGGCGCGCTGGTGACCGGCGAGGCGCAGGATGACTCCCGCGGCGCCGAGCAGGGCACCGGCCTGGAAGGCGCCGCCGGGGGCATGGGCGCCGACCCAGAGCAGATAGCCGCCGGTCAAGATCAGCAGGGGAACCACCCAATCGGCCATGACCTCCAGCGCCGGTCCGGCCGGCTGGTAGCCCGGCGAAGCGGCACCGAGGGACCAGATCCCGAGCAGCGCCGCCAGCAGGACCGCCAGCTCGAGCAGGGTGTCGTAGGCGCGATAGTTCAGCAAGACCGCCGTGACCGGGTTGCTGACCGCGCTGCGTGGCAGTTCCGTCGCGGCCAGCTCGGCGAGACGGGGTCCAGGCTGCTGTGCGAGCGCCTGCGCGAAGACCCACAGCAGCAGCAGGGTGAGGAGGCCGAGCAAGAGGCTGACGGCCAGGCTCGCTCTTCGGCTCATGCTTGGTCTGCTCCCGACTTGCGACCCTTGAGGCGGTCTGTACCGCGCCGTGCCGCCCGGCGCGCCGCCGCCAGCATGAGTGCCCCGCCCAAACCGGCGCCGATCGCCGCCTCGGCGAGCGCGACATCGGGTGCCTTGAGCCGGGCCCACACCAGTGCCAGCCAGAGCCCGAAGGCGATGAAGAGCATGACCGCACGGCGCGGATCTGGACTGGTGAGTGCGGCGACCGCCAAACCGAGCAGGGTCGCGAGCAGCACGAGATCGAAGACGAAGAGTAAATGCGTCATCCTGGATCTTCCCCGTCGCGGCGCAGGGCGCGTTTCGCGATCAGATGGGTGCCGGTCGCCCCGGACAAGAGGACGAGCAGCCAAATGAGGACCAGTTTCAGTGCCGCCAAGAGATCTGGTGCCCAAGGGAGGAGCCCGAGAATGATCAGCCCGAGTCCGAGATTGTCGGCCTTGGTGAGCGCATGCAGCCGGGTGAAGAGGTCCGGCAGGCGCAGCAGGCCAATGGTACCCGCGATGAAAAAGAAGACGCCTGCCGCGATCAGGGCGCCGGAGGCGACTTGGAGCAGCCAGTGCATCAATCAGCCTCGGTTTCGATGCGTCGCCGGGTGAAGGCCACGACAGCGACCGCTGCGAGCAAGCCGAAGATGAGCGCCACGTCCGCGAGCGCGGGCACCTCGAAGGCGAACCCCAAGAGCAGCAGGACGCCGATTCCGGTCGTGCCCAGGAGTTGTGCGCCCATCATCCGATCCGCGGCGGTCGGTCCGAGCACCACCCGCAACAGCCCAGCCGACATGGTGCCCAACAGAACGAGCGCCGCGGCCAGGAGGAACTCAGCCATCCGAGGTTTCCGCCCAGCGCTGCCCGAACAGCTCCGCGACCCGTCGTTCGAGTGCAACCAGCTCGGGTTCGAGATCGAGCGAGGCGTCGATGGCATGCAAGGTGATCAGGTCCTGCCGTAGATCAGCAGTCAGTGTACCAGGAAGCAGACTGATGCAATCGAGAAAGAAGACCCGGGCCGCCGGTTCAGACAACTGGGTCCGGTAGCTTTGAAACCCGGGCGCGACACGCATGCGCGGATGCAAGACCCTCGCGGTCACGTCGGCGCCGCCGCGCACCGACTGCCAGAGAAAATAGGGCAAGAAGGACAGGATTCCACGTGGCTTGAATCCACCCCGCCCCGGTGGGGCCAGCTGCGCGCTGGCCCAGGTCGCAAGGAGGACGGCGGGAATGCCGATGATCCAGGACGCAGGATCGAGTCCGGCGAGGATCAGCCAGCAGAAGGCGAACAACAGGCCCCTGGCACCGAGACGAAGTGGGCGATCGAATGGGGAAGACTGCTCCATCGAGACTGGGTCGACCACCGACTAGTGCAGCACTAGGCTGCTTCCTGCGGCTGCACCGGCGCTCGCGGGCCGGTCTCGGCAAGGGCGCGGATCTCGGCCATCAGGCGGCCATAGTCCGGCGAATCCGTCGCAGCATAGTTGAAGTTCTTGAACACATTGGTCAGCCGTGTGAAATAGCGGCGCACGGCGTCCTTGTCATCGAACACATCCTCGCGGTTGATCAATGCATAGAGCAGGTTGAAGGTCGATTGCTGGTGCTCCATGGGGACCGAGGCGTCCACCTTGTCGAAGGCGTCCTGCTGCAGATAGACCATGTCGAGCAGCAATGCCTTCTGATACTCGACATAGTCCTCGGTGGTGATGCCTTCCTCGCCCGTGACCTGCATCATCTGTTGCACGGCGTCGCCACGAACCAGGAGCTCCTGCATGGTCCGCACCCGATCGTTCCAGGTCGGATCCAGGTGTTGGGCGTACCAGGGTGCCAGCTGGTCCAGATAGCGAGACCAGGAGATGAGTGGATCGATTGCCGGGTAGAAGCGTTTGTAGGCTCGGTCGTAGGAGAGACCGAGAAAGCACTTGACCGTGCCCAGGGTCGACTGGGTGACGGGCTCCTCGAAGTTGCCGCCGGCCGGGGAGACGGTCCCGATCAGGGTCAGACTGCCGATCGCACCCTCGGCGCCGCGAATCACTCCTGCCCGCTCGTAGAGGCCGCGGATCGCCGAGTCCAGATAGGCGGGAAACGCCTCCTCGCCCGGGATCTCCTCCAACCGTCCGGAGGTCTCGCGCATCGCCTGCGCCCAGCGTGAGGTCGAGTCCGCCAGCAGTAGCACCTGATAGCCCATCTGGCGGTAGTACTCACCGAGCGTGAGGCCGGTATAGATGGAGGCCTCGCGCGAGGCGACCGGCATGGAGGAGGTGTTGCAGATGATGATGGTGCGGTCCATGAGCGACCCGCCGGTCTTGGGGTCACGGAGCCGTGGGAGCTCGGTGATGGTTTCCACCACCTCGCCGGCGCGCTCGCCGCAGGCGACGACGATGACGATGTCGACCGCCGAATGCTTCGCCAACAGGTGTTGCAGCACCGTCTTGCCGGCACCGAAGGGGCCGGGAATACAGCCGGTGCCGCCCCGTGCCACCGGGAAGAAGGTATCCACGAGCCGAATGGTGGTGGTCAGAGGTGTCTCGGGGTAATGGCGCTCGGCAGTGCCCGCACGCAGCATGGAATCCGTCAGGGGACGCCGGACCGGCCAGCGCCGGGTCAGGTCGAGCGAGCTCTCGCGACCCTGGGCGTCGCGAATGCGTGCGACCGGCGTGTCGACGGTGACGCTGCCCTCTTGGATCCAAGTGACCTCGACCTCGCCGGTCTGATCGAAGGGGACCATGATCTTGTGGGCGAAGAGTCCCTCCTGCACCGTTCCCAGGACCCAACCGGCGCGCAGCCGGGCGCCGTGCTGAACGCTCGGGACGAAGGACCACTTGCGGTTCGGGTCCAAGGCATCGAGATCGACGCCACGGGGCAGGAAGACGCCGTGTTGGATGGCGAGCTTCTCCAATGGATTCTGCAGGCCGTCGTAGATTTCGCCGAGTAGCCCAGGGCCAAGAAGGACGGACAAGAGTTCGTCGGTCTGGCGTACCGGATCACCGATCGAGACACCCCGGGTGTCTTCGAACACCTGGATGTCCGCCCACTCGCCGCGGACTCGCAAGACCTCGGCCTTGAGGGCCTCTCTGCGGTCGTCCGGGCCGATGCGCTCGGGCTCGATGAAGACGACTTCGTTCTTCTTCAACGGGAGACGGCGACCTTCCTTCCAGCCGGCCTCGATGGTCGCCAGGCTCTCCTGGACCGAGACCACTCGGGCGGGACCGTCCGCCTGGGGGTTCGAGGCGCTGCCTGGCTCCATCGTGCCACCTTGATTCGATTCCATGCGGGTCTCCTCGGCTGTGCGGGGGGTTGGACGGCCTCTTCCGGCGCCTCTGGGGAGTTCCGCGGTCCCAGATCCGGGCGGAAGGTCTAGCTGGTCAGGGGCCGGTCGCATAGGACCGCCTCGATCATGTCGACTTATCGTGCGGCATCCTTCGGTCGCAATCAACTGCCGTTTCGAGGATTCACGCACCCGCGAGCGCTCGGTAGAGCTCCAGGTATCGGTCCAGGACCACCTCCCGGGCGAACTCGCGCTGCACGCGGGTCTGGCCCCGCTCGATCAGGGCACGTCGCAGCCCCGGATCGGCGAGCACCTCGCCGATGCCCTGTGCCAGCGCGACCGCGTCCGCGCAGGGCACACACCAGGCGT
Source organism: Chromatiaceae bacterium (assembly GCA_028277465.1). Lineage (GTDB taxonomy): Bacteria > Pseudomonadota > Gammaproteobacteria > Chromatiales > Chromatiaceae > JANQGF01. Next base: position 14,094 of record JANQGF010000211.1, on the reverse strand, counting down.
CCTCGCCGTGACGCGCGATCTCGCGCGCGCCACGAAAGCGGGTGGTGACCAGGGGCTTACCCCAGCTCCAGGCCTCGAGGATCACGTTGCCCAGGGTCTCGGCCTCGAGCGAGGGGAAGACCACGAGATCGGCCATCTGGAGATAGGGTGTCGGGTCAGGTTGCCAGCCGACCCAGAGGACCCGTTGCGACTGTCCAGTCTGAACCGCCTGTCGCTGCAGCCGCGTGGCCAGGGGTCCGTCACCGACCATGAGGAGACACAAGGGTCGTCCCCCAAGCGTCTGGGGCAGCCGGGTCAGCGATTCGATCAGATGGCAATGGCCCTTGACGGGGACGAGCCGTCCGAGCGAAACCAGCACCCAGGCGTCGTTCGGGACGCCATGGAGGGCCCGGGTTGCGGCCACTCTCTCGGGCGCGAGCGAACGCGCCGGCTCGGCGAAGTTATAGATGTGATGGACCCGATCGGCGGGGAGGCCGCTTCGCACCATCCAATCGCAGAGCCCCCGGGTGTTGCCGATCCAGCCATGGGCGTGGCGATAGGGATGCAGGGCATAATAGCCGCCGAGGCGGGCCAGATGGATGGGTCCGCCGTGTCTGGCGAGGCGGGTCAAGCGGGTCGCGCGACCCATGTAGGTCTGGACGACCTCGGGTTGGATCCGCCGAATCAGCTCGCCGACGGCGTGTCGAGACCAGGGGTCCCAGGTCGTGCGATAGGGCAGGCGATGCACGGGCAAGGACCCGAAGTCGCGTCCGTCCAGGTCGCCGCCCGCTCGGATCGCCAACGCGGTGGGCGCTTGGCGCTCGGCGAGCGCGGCGTTGAAGCGGATGAACCAGCGCTCCGCGCCGCCGAGCCGCTTGCTCGCGACCATCTGCAGCGTGAGCGGGTCGGACGGGCTCGAATCCATTTCTGGCTCGATGCTCAAGGATCGAGTCGCTGGCTCGGACCAGGCGTCCCCCGTGTCATCAGCTCGCGGTAGACCGCTAGATTGCCCTCCACCATGGCGCCGATGGAGAAGGACCGCGCCATGAGCGCGCGGGCGCCTTGCCCGAGGGTGTGGCGCTGCTGCGGGTCGGCGAGCAGGGTACCGATGGCGTCGCGGAGCGCGTCGACGTCGCCGGGTGGCACCAGCAGACCTGTCTTCCCATCCTGCACCGCCTCCGGGATGCCGCCGGCTCGGCTGGCGACGATGGGCACCCCGGCACTGGCTGCCTGGAGGAGCGAGACGCCCAGTCCCTCCATGAGCGCCGGGTGCACCACCAGGTCCAGACACGGCAGGATCTCGGCCAGGTCGTTCCGGAACCCGGCGAGCGTCACGCGGCCGCTCAGTCCGGCGTCCAGGATCCGCTGGCGCAGTTTCTCCTCGAGCGGCCCTTGCCCGAAGCAGAGTACCCGCAGGTCGGGATGCGACTCGATCAACGGCGGGAGCGCCTGGATGAGAACCGCATGACCCTTGCGCGGGATGAGCTGGGCGATCACGCCGATCAGCAAGGCGTCTGCCGGCACCCCCAAGCGGGTCGAGATACGCTGGCGGGCGCAGGGTTGGTCGTAGTCTGCCGTTTCGATCGCGCTGCGCACGACACGTAATTTGGTGGTGGGAAGTCCCTCCTCTGTGAGCACCTGGGCGATTCCCTCCGAGATGGCGATGACTCGGTCATGGAGCCGGTATTTGAGCGCGACCAGCCAGCGCGGCTCGGGGTTGTCGATCCGGCGGGTGTGGATCACGGGTATCCCGGCGAGCCGAGCCGCCAGTCCGCCCATGACATCGGCCCCGATACGGCTGTGCAGATGAACCAGGCTCGGTCGCATCCGACGCATCAGACGGTGCAGGCGCAAGGCCATGAAGGGATCGGCGTCGCCGTGCATCGGCAATGGATGGACCTGGGCGAAGGGTTGGGCGGCCGCGATCAGGTCGCATCCGCGCGGACAGACGAGCAGGTTGTCGTGACCCCGGGCCGCGAGCCCGCGCAGCAGATGGAGCAGTTGAAAGGCGCCGCCGTAGAGACGGCGTCCGCCCTCGACATGCAGAATCCTCACGGTCGCAGGACCCGGTGGGCGGACTGCATGACCTCCTCGACCTGGATCAGGTCCATGCAGTCGAAGGAGCCGCGACAGGTCGGGCGGCGTTTGCAGGGTGAGCAGGGCAGGGGGTGGTAGAGCACCTGGGTGTCGGCACGGTCGGTCTCGAGATAGGGACAGGTGGGGCCGAAAAGCAGCAGACTCGGGGTGCTCAGGGCAATCCCCATGTGCCCGAGACCGGTATCCACCGCCACCAGCAGAGCCGCGCGATCGATCAGGGCCGCCGCCTCGGTGAGACTGGTTCGCCCCGTGAGGTCGACCACGGGAGGCTCGCTCTCATCCAGGATGCGCACCGCGGCCTTGCGGTCTGCCGGTCCCCCAAGCAAGACGGGGATCAGTCCCAGCTCGGCCTGGATCCGGGGTGCGAGCAGCGACCAGCGGTCCTCGAGCCAGTGCTTCTGGGGGCGGGTCGTGAAGGGGCAGAGCGCCGCGAAACCGCCGGAGAGCCCATTGCGGGCGATGACGTCATCGACGAATGCCGACTCGGAGGCGCCATAGTAGACGCGCATCGCGAAATCGTCTGTCGGCAGGCCAAGTGCCTGGGCGAGGTGGCGGTACTCCGAACCGATCCGCCTGGAATCCCCTCCGCGCGCGAGCCTGCGTGTCATGAGCCATTGGCTTCCCTCGCGCGAACCGAGTCCGAGCCGCTCGCGGGCACCTGAAAGCCAGGCGAGTATCCCGCTCTTCAAGAGGCCCTGAAGGTCGATCGCCAGGTCGAACTCGCATGCGTGCAGGTTCGCGCGAAGCCCCTGGATCCCCCTGTACAGCTCGCCGAAACGGCGCTCGCGCCAGAGCTGGCGCCAGCGTCCGATCGGGCAGACGATCACCTGGTCCAGGTCTGGGTGCTGATCCAACAGGGTATGGCATTCCGGTTGGACCAGCCAGGCGATATGGGCCTCGGGCCAGGTACGGCGCAAGGCGGAGATGAGGGGCGAGGCGAAGACGATATCGCCGATCGCGCTGAGCCGAACCAGGAGGATGGATTTCATCGACTTTTTAATCTCTTAAACCGCGCCAGCTCCGACGCTTGTCGGTTTCTCCGAGGACGATCCAATCCGAAAACAGTGCATACTGCACTAGGCGCGGTTTAACGGGCATCGGCATGTTAGCATCCGCCTCCCGAACGCCAGTCTGTCTGGCTTGCAAACCGCAAGGAATCGAGAGACCCCCCATCAAAGTGGTATCCATGTCGGATCAGCCGGTGTCCGTCGCAGGCGAGCGGCTCCTGGCGTGTCTCGCGGCCTCACTGCTCGTGCTCAGCGCGGCCACGGTCACCGTGGCCTATTATCAGGTCCACGGCCCCGCGCTGCACGCAATCATCCTGCTCGCGCTTCTCTGGTCAGTGCTGCGTCTGCGCAGGGGCGTGCCTCGCCTGATCGACCGCGACACCGCTCTCCTGTCCGGGCTCTTTCTCCTTTATGCACTGGTTGCCGTGCTGTCGGCCGCACGGGTGGGGTTCAATACGGCCGCGCTCGACCGGCTCGATCACTTCAGCTACTTCCTCGCGGGTGCCTTCCTCATCCCTTTCCTCATTCGGGTCAGACCGCGCCCGGTTTGGTTCTGGCTTGCTGTCGCCTCGACGGCCCTCTTGTCTGGTCTCTACGCCTTGTGGGAGGTTCAGACCTTCAGCGAGGCCTTCGAGCTCGCGACGGGACGCGAGTACCGGGCGGGTGGAAGCAAGGGCAAGCAGATCCCGTTCGGCGATATCGCCATGCTGACGGCGGTTCTGAGCCTGCTTGCGGCCAGCCGCTATGCCGGGTCGTGGCCGTTCCGGGCCACGCTCTTCGGCCTTGCGGCGGGTTCCGGCGTCTATGCCAGTCTGGCTTCCGGCACCCGGGGTGCCTGGGTCTTCCTTCCGGTTGCGTTGGCGGTCATCGGTCTCCAGCTGCTCCAGCAGTATCCAGCCTACCGAAGGGTCATTCTCGTGGGCATCTTGGGTCTGGCGCTCGGCGGAGCCGTCCTGGTCTCCCAGTCGGAGCAGATCCAGTCACGTATCAGCACGGCGGTCTCGGAGATCCAGGCCTATACGGCGGGTCGGGGGGTGGGCCCGGGAAACTCGATGGGTGAGCGTTTCGAGATGTGGCGCGCGGCCTGGATGGCCTATCGGGAACAGCCCCTGCTCGGCATCGGAGTCGGGCAGTTGAACGCCTATTTCAAGCAGTCCGCCGAGCGGGGCTCGGTCTCCGAGGCGATCGTCGCCTTCGATGGGGGCAACGGTCATACCCACGCCCACAATGATTATCTGCACGCCCTGGGGACGCGCGGTTTACTTGGATTGGTCTCGCTTCTTCTGCTCTATCTGGTTCCGCTGGCGGTCTTCATCCGCGCGGCCGCGACGTCCCAGGGGCGGGAGGCGCGGACTCTGGGCTATGCGGGTATCCTGCTCCTATTGGGTTACATGCAGTTCTCGCTCACGGATTCGATTCTTCTGATGCGGATCACCGCGGGCTTCTTCGTCCTCCTCTGCTGCTGGCTGCTGGCGATGGTTCTCGGCCGCTCTGCGGATGGGTGGCCGGACGAAGAGAAGCGGCCGGTGTCGATGCCCACATGAGACCAGAGCCGGTCGTCTTCATCGATCCCGGACCGAGACTGGTCCAGTTCCTCGCCGAGGTCGGCGAGCGGCTCGCACCCGACTATCGGCCCGTCTTCTTCAGCTGCCATGTGAAGGGCCGCAGTCTGCTGCGTCGCCTCGGCCAGGAGGTCCATCCTCGGCGACGCACGGGCCGTGCGGAGGGATGGTCGGCCCGGATCCGGCTCGATCCAGAGCGGCTGCTGGGGCAATTGCGTCGGGACTCCGACCGTGATCGAGTGCGTAGACGCACACCGGATTTCTGCTGGCTGGTCGGCGAACTGGATGGGCTGCTCGATGCGGTCCAACCGGCGGCGCTCTTCTTCTGGAACGGTTCGGGTCTGGCCGCGAGCGTCGCCGAGCAGCTGGCCAGGCCACGTGGCATCCCGGTCCTCTTCGGCGAGAACGGCTATCTGCCGAATACCCTTCAGTTGGATGCCGAGGGTGTCAACGCCTTCAGCTCGATCGGCCGCGGGATCAGCCTGGAGGAGATCCGGTCGCGCAGCTACTCCGATGCCGAGCGTCATGAGCTGGAGGCGCTGATCCAGGCCTATCGGAGGGGCCAGTTACCCAGGGTCGTGCCACCAGCGCGCGGACGGGTCCGCCCATCGCTGCTCGCCTACCTCGTCCAGGCCTGGGAGGACTGGCGGGAGCGCGATCCCCCCATCCGTGCCAATCGGCTCATCGCGAAGGAGTGCTCGGTGCTGCCCGAACGCTTCGTCTTCTTTCCCCTGCAGGTTGCAAGCGACAGCCAGCTCACCATCCACTCGCCGCTGTACGGGAATCGGCTCGATCTGGCGATTGCCGATCTGGACCGGGTGGTGCGAGAGGTCGATCCGGGATTGGGGCTCGTGGTCAAGCTCCATCCGGCGGATGTGAAGAAGACCGATTATGATCCGGTGGTGCGGGCGCTCCCGGGGCTGGTGTGGGTTCGGGGTGGCGACGTGCGGGCGATCTTGCGGCACGCCGAGTGTCTGGTTACCGTGAACTCCACGGTCGGGATCGAGGGCATGATCTTCGGGAAGCCCGTGATCACCCTTGGGAACAACTTCTACAGCCGCGAGGGACTGGTGCATCCGGTCCGCGAGCGTTCCGAGCTGGCGATACGACTGGCGCAGGCGTTGCGGCAACCCCCGAATGCCGACCTGATCCAACAGTATCTGCGCTATCTCTATTTCGTGGCGTTCGTGCGCGGCCACTGGCGAGACCACTCCCCGGCATCGGTGGGCAACTTGGCCGAGCGGATGATCACCATGATCCGGCACGCCCGGCGGACCTCCGCTGGTCGCTGGGGCGGCGACCGAGCGATGAACCGCGTGCGCCGCAAGACGCCCATCGAGGTCGTCACCGGGAACTCTCGGGTTCATCATCAGCCCGGCTGAGATCTCCGACGCCACCGCCGCACCAGGGCCTTCTCCAATTCGACAATGAATAGCACCGAGGCGGCGACCAGAAGGATGCGGAGCCAGATGCCGGCGTCGATGGCCGCGGTGCCGAACAGGGTCTGCATGAAGGGGAGGTAGGTGAAGGCCAACTGGAACAGGAGCAGCAAGCCGACGGCATAGAGCGCGTAGCGGTTGCCGAGCAGGCCGTTGCGATTCAACACCGGCGCGGTGGTGTAGCGGGAGTTGAACAGATAGAAGATCTCGAACATGACCAGGGTGTTCACGGCGACGGTGCGGGCCTCCTCGATGGACGCGCCCTGGTGCTGCTCCCACAGGAACAGGCCGAAGGTGCCGGCCATCAAGATCAGCGAGACGTAGCCGATGCGCCACAAGAACATGGGTGTCAGGATCGGCTGGCGGGCATCGCGCGGTGGCCGCGTCATGACGCCCGGCTCTGGCGGTTCGAAGGCCAGCGCCAGGGCGAGGGTCACAGCGGTGATCATGTTGACCCAGAGGATCTGCACCGGCGTCAGCGGGAACTGGTGGAAACCGAACAGGATCGCGCCGAGCACGACCAGGGCCTCGCCGCCGTTCGTGGGCAGGATGAAGAGGATTGCCTTCTTCAGGTTGTCGTAGACTGTACGTCCCTCCTCGACGGCATTGGCGATGGACGCGAAGTTGTCGTCGGCGAGTACCATCTCCGCCGCCTCCTTGGCGGCCTCGGTACCGTTGATGCCCATCGCGACGCCGACGTCGGCCCGCTTCAACGCCGGCGCGTCGTTGACGCCGTCGCCGGTCATGGCGACGGTGGCCCCCTCATGCTGGAGCAGCTGCACGAGGCGCAGCTTGTGCTCCGGCGTGACTCGGGCATAGACGTCGACGGCGGTGACGCGCTGCTGCAGCGCCGTGTCGTCGAGGCCGTCCAGCTCGCGACCGGTCAAGGCCTCGTCGGGGTGCGTAAGACCCACCCGGCGCGCGATGGCGCGGGCCGTTGCGGCGTGGTCGCCGGTGATCATCTTGACGCGGATGCCCGCCTCGCGGCAGGCGCGAACGGCGGAAATCGCCTCCTCCCGCGGCGGGTCCATGAGGCCGAGCAGACCGAGTAGCGTCAGGTCGCTGTCCACATCGGCGAAGTCGAGCTCGAGGCGATGCGCCTCGGCCGGCTTCACCGCGATTGCCAAGACACGCTGGCCGGCCGCGGCCATGGCCTCCATGCGCTCGACCCACTGATCGGCATCGATCGGCTCGTCGCCGTCGGCTCCGCGCTGCTTCGCGCACATGTCGAGCACGGCCTCCGGTGCCCCCTTCACGACGATGAAGAATTCGCCTTTATGGCTGTGATGCAAGGTGGCCATGAACTTGTGGGCGGACTCGAAGGGGATCAGGTCGCTGCGCGGCCAGCGCTTGTTCGTCGCCTCCAAGTCCAGCCCGGCTTTGACCGCGGCTACCAGCAGCGCCCCCTCCATCGGGTCGCCGTGGAGTTGCCAGCCGCTCTCGGAATGCTGCTCCAACGCCGCGTCGTTGCAGAGCGCGGCGGCACGTAGCGTCTCGTTCAGCAGCGCGTCGTCCCGTGGTAGCACCGCATCGCCCTCGTGCACGAAGGCGCCATGAGGGTCGTAGCCGGTACCGGTCACCGTCAGCAGCCGCTCGCCGGTGTGGATCGCCGCCACCGTCATCACGTTGCAGGTGAGGGTGCCGGTCTTGTCCGAGCAGATGACGCCGACCGTCCCCAGCGTCTCCACCGCCGGCAGCCGGCGGATGATCGCATTGCGACCGGCCATGCGCTGCACGCCAATCGCCAGGGTGATGGTCATGATCGCCGGTAGTCCCTCGGGGATCGCGGCCACGGCCAGCCCCACCGAGGCCAGGAACATCTCCGTGGCCGTGTAGTCGCGCACCAGCACACCGAAGGCGAAGCTGATCGAGGCCAGCACCAGGATCGCCGCCGTCAGCCAGCGACCGAACTGCGCCATCTGCCGGAGTAGCGGCGTGGTGAGCTGCTGCACGTTGGCGACCATGGCGCTGATGCGGCCGATCTCCGTCGCCGCGCCAGTGGCGACGACGATGCCGCTGCCCTGGCCGTGGGTCACCAGTGAGCCGGAATAGGCCATGCATCGGCGCTCGGCTAGCGGCGTCTCCGAGGTCACCGGCTCGACGCCCTTCTCCACCGGGACCGACTCGCCGGTCAGCGGCGCCTCCTCGATCTGTAGTCCCTTGGCCCGCAGGAGCCGCAGGTCCGCTGGCACCTTGTCGCCGGGTTGGAGCTGGACCAGGTCGCCTGGCACCAGGTCTGCGGCATCGAGGGTCACCAGCCGGCCGCCGCGCCAGGCCATGGCATGAGGCGAGAGCATGCTGCGGATCGCACGCAACGCGTCTTCGGCCTTGCCCTCCTGCACAAAGCCGATGGCGGCATTGATGAGCACGACGCCGAGGATGACGCCGGTATCGAGCCAGTGCTGGAGCAGCGCTGTGACCAGGCCTGCGACCAGCAGCACGTAGATCAGCACATCATGGAAATGGGTCAGGAAACGTAGCAGCGGGCCGCGCGATTTGGCCTCCGGCAGCCGGTTCGGACCGTGGCTCTCGAGGCGTCGGCGGGCCTCCTCCGGGCTCAGCCCCGCAGGGCTGGCGCCGATCCGATCCAGCGCTTCGTTGGCGGTCACATCGTGCCATGGCGGCTCACCGCTGGGCCTTGCCTTCGCGACCAGCGCACGCTGGTCTCGACGGCTGGCACGATCGACGAAGCCACCGACGATGACGAATACCGTGATCGCCAGCAGTGCGATCAGCCACTCCACCGAAATGATGTCGAAGATCAAAATGTCGTGCTCGGGCATGGGGCCGCTCCAGCGGAATAACCATAAAGAAATTGTACAAAATCTCGGTTGCTGTTGTTCCTTATCGAGCTGATGGTCAAGGGGCAAGGGCCGCTGGAGGCCGGTGCACGAGAATTGGCTGGCGGGGCTGAAAGAGGACGACTTGTGGCAGCAGGCGGTGCGCTCCGTCGCCGGAGCGGCACCGCATCGAAGTATTGCGATCAGTCCATGCAGAGGCCGTATTGCGTCGTATGCGGGTCACGGCGATCGCAGAAACGATCGCGAGTCGGCAGAGCAGCTCACCTCACTTAGGCGATTGCCGGAAATGTTTATACCAGATGGCGCCGGATTGAGGCTCGCCTTCAAGGAGCGCCATCAGGAGCATCGCCGGGCGATGTGACTGGTGGCGCGACACCGAAGGCGGGCGTCAAGACAAGTCAGATGGGATGAACATTGACAGAAATCGCCTTAATCCGCACGGCAGTATGCGCCCATCGTCGAGCGCTGGATCGGGCTCACGGGGCTGACCCGCAGGAGTACAGGAGGCATTCGTTGCGTTGCTCGAAGACGCTGTTGACAACACTCGAGACGGGAGGGCAGATCCTCAAGTCGGGTCCTTGAGCACCTCCTCCAGCGTCGCACACTCCAGGACCCGATCGGCCCAGACCTCGAGCTCAGCCTCACCTGCCTGCTCAAGGCGCTCCTCGGCCCAGGCGGGCAGTGCACCAAAGCGTCGGACCAACTGCCGGCGCAGCAGCTTGGCTTCACCTTGGGAAACCCCTTGCTCGAGGCCCTGCTCAAGGCCCTGTTTCAGGCCTTGCTCGAGGCCTTGCTGCTTCCACTCCTCGGCCCAGGTCTTGACCCGCTCGGCTAACATGGCGTGCATCTCCTGAAGATCATTACCGCTACCCTGAACATCCGGCAATCGCCTAATCATTGTCGTTTGATTGCCTGCGGTCGGCGGCATAGGTGAAGGCGTCCGAGAACATCTGATCCATGGTGAGTCCGAGCGACTCGAAAGCGGCGCGTCCGGCCTCGACCATGGCGGGTGGGCCACTCATGTAGACGTCGAAGCGGGTGAGGTCCGGATGATCTGCGACCACGGCCTCGTGAACATAGCCGGTGCGACCCTTCCAGTCTGGGTCCGGCTCCGATAGCACCGGAGTGAATTGGAAGTCGGGATGCTGCCCATACCAGGTCTCCGGCAACTCGGACAGATAGAGGTCACGTCTGGCGCGCACACCCCAATAGAGCCGGATCGGGCGTTGGATGCCGACATGGATCGCGTGCTCGATCATGCCCTTGAGGGGTGCGAAGCCGGTCCCCCCGCCCATCATCAGGATCGGTCGCTCGGAGTCTTCGCGCAGCGTGAAGGTTCCGAGCGGTCCCTCGACCCGAAGGATGCTCTTCTCTCGAAGAGCTGCAAAGACCTCAGCCGTGAACTCCCCACCGGGTACCTGTCGGACATGGAGCTCGATCAAGTCGTCGTCGTGGGGTGCGTTGGCGATGGAGAAGGCCCGTTTGCGTCCGTCTCTCAGAATGAAATTCAGATACTGTCCGGCCAAGAATTGCATCCGTTGCTGTTCGGGGAGCTTGAGTTGGAGTCGCATCACGTCGTGGTTGAGCTGTTCCTTCTTCTCCAAGCGACAGGGGAGGATGCGGATCTGGATGTCGGCGGCACTCTGGACCGGGGTGATGCCCAGCCGGAGATCGGACTCGGGTACGGCCTGACAGGTCAAACAGGTGCCGGCCGGTCTGCCTTCCAGGGCCTCGATCAGTCCGCTCGGGTAGCCGATCGAGCCGGCCAGGAGCCGGGCGGCGCAGGATCCGCATTTGCCGTTGCGGCAGCCGTAGGGCAGACCGATCCCTTGGCGTAATGCAGCACTCAGAAGCGTTTCTCCCGTAGCGGCGAAGAAGACCTGGTCGCCGGGCTCGGTCTGGATCTTGAAGCTCATCACGTCTCTTGAAATCTGGTTGGAATGCCTCCGATAGTTTCCCATATCCTATTCAATTAATCTTCGTGGGGGATACAGACATCCATGACAGAGACCATCGTCCTCGGCTGTGGATATGTGGGGACGCGTCTGGCATGCCAATACCTCGGGCGGGGCGAGGGCGTCACAGGCGTGGTGCGGAGCGAGAAGGGTCTTGCGCGGCTCGCCGAGGCCGGTGTTCCAGGTCTGCGTCGTGATCTGGCGCTCGATGATCTGGACGGACTCGCGCTGGCGGGTGCGCGGCTCTTCCATCTGGTACCACCCCCGGACGAGGGTGTCGAGGATGCCTTGACTCACCGCTTGGTGAAGGCCTTCGAGTCGAGCGGATCGCCACGCCGACTCGTCTATCTCAGCACGACCGGGGTCTATGGCGATTGCCAGGGTGCCTGGATCGACGAGAGCTGGCCGGCTCGACCCGCGGCCGACCGTTCGCACCGGCGCTGGGATGCCGAGCAGACCCTGCACCGCTGGAGCCGTGAGACCGGCGGCGAGCTGATCGTGCTCCGGGTCGCGGGTATCTATGGGCCGGGCCGCTTGCCGTTGGAGCGGATCCGCCGTGGCGTACCGTTGGTTCGACCTCAGGAATCGCCTTATACGAATCGGATCCATGTGGATGACCTGGTCGCCGTCTGCCTTGCGGCGATGGAAAAGGGTCGTCAGGGCGCCATCTACAATGCCTGCGACGGTCATCCGAGCGGCATGACGGACTACTTCCTTCAGGTCGCCGATGCGGCGGGCCTGGCGCGCCCGCCGCTCATCACCAAGGCCGAGGCCGCCGGTCGCTTGTCGCCCGGTATGCTCGGCTACCTGAGCGAATCGCGGCGTCTGTCGAACCGCAAGATCCGCGACGAGCTGGGGCTGGAGCTCCGTTATCCGACATTGGTGGATGGCTTGAGGGCGTCCCTCTGATAGTGGCGGGCCGGAGTCCGATCTCCTGGTGTGCCCTGTTGACCTCTGTAGTCAGGTGTACAATGGTGACCGGCGTGAAGTCAGCGCCGACGTCCATTGTCACGCGACCTCGCCAAGCCGGTCGCAGGCGGCGTCGACTTCCGCCGTCCCGCATGAAATTCGGGGTGCCACTGGCGCCAATCCTTCACCTTGAGACAGGGAGCCACAGATGAGATCCAGACCTGCCTACATGACGACCCTCGCCGTGTTCTGCGCTGGGGGCCTCTTGAGCCTCAGCGCGGCGGCAGTCGAGGATGCGGATTTCCGTTTCGACACCACTGCCGATCTCTATGATGTCTGCTCGGTCGGATCAAGCGCCGCCGAGTTCGCCATTTCCAACCAGGCCTGTCGCGCCTTCATCGAGGCGTCGGTGCAGTATCACGACGAGATCAGCGATCGCAGAAAGCTCCAACGACTGATCTGCTACCCGGCGAATGTGACGATCGCAGACGGCAAGCGCGCCTTCTTGGCCTGGGCCGGTGACCATTCCGGTGACCAGAGGCTGATGGCGGAACAGCCGGTCGTCGGTTTGGTGCGCGCGCTGGCGGCCAAGTATCCATGCGCGAATTGAATCGAAGCGCAAGGATCGAGAGCGACCGTCTTGGGATGACGTAGGTATGACCGCACGAGTGTGCCAAGACAACCAGGAGTATATTTATGAAGAAGATTGCTTTTTCTTTCGTCCTGTTCGCCGCCCTGGCCGCCTCCGGGTGCGGGACGACGACGGGTAGCCGCGCCGGGAGCGGCGCCCTGATGGGGGCAGCCGGTGGCGCCGTGATCGGTTCGCTCAGCGGGAATGCCGGACAAGGGGCCCTCATCGGGGCCGGTGCCGGCGCGCTGGGTGGCTATCTCTACGACCAGCATCAGAAGGGTCATATCGACTGAGCTGAGTTGAGATCGCCTGCGTTCCCGGGAGGAGGCCTTGAGCCTGTCTTCAGACGGGCGCTGTTGCAGCCAGGGATGGCCGCGTAGGTGGAGTGCATGTTGATCCAAGACTTCCTGGCGGCCTTGTGGCAGGTTCTGATCGAGCTCTCACCGTCGCTTTTGCTCGGGTTGCTGATCGCCGGCGTCATGCATGTCTACTTGCCGACCGGCTTCGTGCACCGCGGGCTGAGTCGCTCGGATCTCAAGAGCGTGGCGCGTGCGTCCCTGGTCGGTGTGCCGCTGCCACTCTGTTCCTGTGGCGTGATCCCGACCGCTCTTGGGCTTCGCAACGAGGGTGCCTCCAAGGGGGCAACCACGGCCTTCATGATCAGTACGCCCCAAACCGGGGTGGATTCCATCCTGGTGAGCGCGGCCTTTCTCGGCTGGCCTTTCGCCTTATTCAAGCTGGTCGCCGCCTTCGTCACGGGTCTCATCGGTGGGGTGCTCGTCAACCGCTGGATCAGACCGGACCCGCAGCCGACTCCGGTCGACGACGCGGTCACCACCCAAGAGAGCCGCGACAGGGGGATCTTGCCCGTCTTGCGTTATGCCGTCTTTGATCTGCTGGGCGCCATCGATCTCTGGATCCTCGCGGGTGTCGTGGTCGCGGCCTTGCTCACGACGCTGGTGCCGGCTGACTACTTCGCCTCCCAGGCGTGGTCCCAAGGGGCCTTGGGAATGCTGGTGATGCTGGCGATTTCGCTACCGCTCTATGTCTGCACCACAGGATCCGTGCCCATTGCGGCCTCGCTCATCGCCTCGGGCCTGCCGGCGGGCTCGGCGCTGGTGTTCCTCATGGCCGGTCCGGCCACCAATGTGGCGACCTTTGGTGCGGTCTATCGGACGCTCGGGCGGACCGTGCTCATCATCTATCTCGGGACTGTGGTGGCCATGAGCATCCTGTTCGGGCTGCTGTTCGAGAGTCTGATCCGAGCCCCCGTCGAGCCGCTCCATCAGGCGCATGCCCATGGTACCCCCTGGATCGGTGTCATCGGGGCACTGGTCTTGCTCGGCCTCTTGGCCCTGCTCGCGATGCGACGCGTACGTGGAAGCCTGACCTCGGCTGCAACCTTGGACGCCGATTTGACTCTGCGCGTGGACGGAATGTCATGCCAACACTGCGTTTCCAGCGTCAAGACCGCACTCGAAGGCTGTGAGTCGGTGGAGGAGGCGCTCCCCGACTTGGGCTCGGGTCTGGTCAGGGTCCGTGGTCATGGGTTGGATGCGACCGCATTGGTCGCCGTGATTCGCAAGGCCGGTTACCAGGCGGATGAGACGAGCCTCTAGGAGCCTGTCCGACTTAGGGGGATCGACGCGAGGGAGTGGGAGAGCGAGGCCATTTCGTTCCGGTTTCGAGGCGCATAGTGGGTTCTATGTCACGA
>JANQGF010000206.1 GCA_028277465.1 Chromatiaceae bacterium | reverse complement strand
GATCCTCTGCTTCGCCATGCTGCTCGGGCGACTGGAGATCTTCACCCTACTGGTCCTATTGAGTCCGACCTTCTGGCAGCGCTGAAGGCGCACCACTTCGAGGTGCTCCAATGCCGCCGGGCTCACCGCATGAGGCCGGCACGAACCAGGATGAAGGACACGATGGCCTCCTCATCCACCAGGGCTAGCTTGGTCGGGTGCCCATCGACCGGCAAGGGGTCGTCGGTTGCCACCGCGATGACGTCGGGATCCCCGGGATAGAGGGGTGCCTGCCCCATTGCGGCACGATAGACCTCGATCTTCGGATATCGCGCCTGCTTGAAGCCCTCGACCAACACCAGATCGAGGCTCTCCGGCTCGAATCGGGACAGCATGGCACGCAGATCCGGATCTGGCCCCTTGCATGGATTCTCGACTTGCAGGGCCCAGCGTTCTCGGGAGGCGAGCAGCGTCTGTGCCGCGCCGGCCGCTCGGATCTCGTAGCTGTCCTTCCCGGGAACATCCAGGTCGAAGGTATGATGCGCATGCTTCAGATAGCCAATCCGCCATCCCTCGAGGTGGAGCGCCGAGACCAGCCGACGCAGCAGCGTCGTCTTGCCCATGCCGCTGGATCCAATGAAGCCGAACACAGGCAGGTCATCGACCGACATCACCCGACCTGCCCTGCAAGCAGACTCGCCCTCGAGGCCTCGCCGCGCAAGCGACGCCCCGACACATCTCCAGGCATTGTATGGCCTCCCCCCCGGATCACCCTGTCCCCTTGAGCATCCCGATCACGGCTGAGAGCTCCTCGCTCGCCTCGGCGACCACATCCACCCTCTCCTCGGTCGTGGGAAAGCCGAGACCCAGCTTGAAGTAGGCCGGCACGTCCTCGTAGCGCGGCAGCGGACCCCGGGACTCGGCCTGGTTGAGTCGATAGAGACGCGCCAGCAAGACGATGTCGCAATAGTCCGGCTCGGCCCGCTCGTCGCGGTACCAGTTGCCCGACTCGCGAACGACCTTGACCACCCCCGGACCAAGACCCCAATAGCCGATCACCAGCTCCCCGACCATGACGCGGAGCCTGAGGATCGCCGCCTCCAGCTCATCTTCGTCGATCTCCCCCTGACGACGGCTCGCGAAGTCGAGGATGGGAACCACCCCCACGTCGTGGACAAGCCCCGCGAGCAGGGCCTGCTCCGGACTGAACCCTTCGCAATGGCGCGCGATCACGAAACTCAAGGCAGAGATATGGACACTACGATTCCAGGCCGCCTTCATGCGATGCTTCATCAAGGGTGACTTGGTCTTGAACACCTGCTGCATCGCCATGCTGACCACGGCCGAGCGGGTGACATCCATACCCACCCGGATGATGGCATTGCGCACATCGACGATCGGCTTGGTTCCACGATAGATGACACTGTTCGCGAGGCGGATCAAGCCACCGGTCACGGCAAGATCCATCTGGACGATGCGGGCAAGCCGCGCCGAATTGATGTCCGGGTCGTTCATGGCCTCCTGGATCGCCCGAGCGACCTTGGGCAAGGAGGGCAGAGCGAGCTTGCCTTCCTTGCAGGACCGGTAGAAGTTGATCAGCAGGGCGCCCTCGTTCTCACTGAGCTGCATCTCGTCGAGAGAAGGTACCGACGAGGGCCGAACACCGCGCAGGCTCTCGTAGAGCTGCCGATCCAGTCGCAACAGCTCGCACTCGCCCAGAACCACCGCATAGTCCCGCAGGCGGTCCTCCACGAAGAGCGGGCGGCAGGCACGCATCGTGCCTGCCTCGATGATCTCCTTCTGATCGCCCTTGACGAGACAGACCTTCCCAGCCAGCAGATAGTCCAGCCAGTGATGTTCTTGAGCAGCGGTGATCTTTCGCCCCGTCGCGACGGGAACGACCTGACCGCTCTGCGCCAGAAGCGAGCGTTGCTCTCGGCTGAGCTGATGAACCGGAACCAGATCGTCCAGGGTCGAGGCGGTTAGGACGTGAGACATGGAGACAAGGGCCCGATCTTCGACCGCGGTCGCTATCGCTATAGAGTGACCCAAGTGATCGAGCGACTCAACTGAAGAACGGGGTACCAGAGATCGCCTACCAGTCGGGTCACGAGCGGATCTTGGACATTTCGGCGGCGACAGCGCAGAATGCGATGCTGCAGCGGGCCGCAATCCTACTCCCCGGCATCCGCCGCTCATCCGTATCGATGCTTCATTTCCGGATTCCAAACTCGATCATTCAATGGCTCAGTATATCTACACCATGAATCGGGTCGGCAAGGTCGTGCCACCCAAGCGAGTCATCCTGCGAGACATCTCGCTCTCTTTCTTCCCCGGCGCCAAGATCGGTGTACTGGGCCTGAACGGAGCGGGCAAGTCCTCTCTGCTGCGGATCATGGCCGGTGTCGACACCGAGATCGAGGGAGAGGCCCGCCCGCAGCCAGGGATCAAGGTCGGTTTTCTACCGCAAGAGCCGCAACTGGACGCGACCAAAGACGTGCGCGGCAATGTCGAGGAGGCACTCGGACACATCAAGAAGGCCCTGGCGCGGCTGGACGAGGTCTATGGCGCCTATGCGGATCCCGACGCCGACTTCGACGCCCTGGCCAAGGAGCAGGCGGAACTGGAAAATCTGATCGAGGCCACCGATGGACACAATCTCGATCGCACCCTCGAGGTGGCTGCGGATGCCCTGCGTCTACCCCCCTGGGAGGCGGACGTGACCAAGCTCTCCGGCGGCGAGCGCCGTCGCGTGGCGCTCTGCCGGCTCCTGCTCTCCAAGCCCGACATGCTGCTGCTCGACGAGCCGACCAATCACCTGGACGCCGAATCCGTCGCCTGGCTCGAACGCTTCCTGCACGAGTATCCGGGCACCGTGGTGGCCGTCACGCATGATCGCTATTTCCTGGACAATGTCGCCGGCTGGATCCTGGAGCTCGACCGCGGGCATGGCATCCCCTGGGAGGGCAACTACTCCTCCTGGCTGGACCAGAAAGAGAAGCGGTTGGAGCTCGAACAGAAGCAGGAGCAGGCCCGCATCAAGAGCATGAAGCAGGAGCTCGAATGGGTGCGCGCCAATCCCAAGGGACGCCACGCCAAGAGCAAGGCCCGTCTCGCGCGCTTCGACGAGCTGCAATCACAGGAGTTCCAGGCCCGCAACGAGACCAACGAGATCTATATCCCACCCGGACCGCGTCTCGGCGACCTGGTGATCCAGGCCGAGGGTCTCAGGAAGGCCTACGGCGACAAGCTGCTCTATGAGGATCTCGGTTTCAACCTGCCCAAGGGCGGAATCGTCGGGGTCATCGGGCCCAATGGCGCGGGCAAGACCACCTTGTTTCGGATCATGCTGGGACAGGAAACGGCCGATGCCGGCGTGCTGCGCATCGGCGAAACGGTCCAGATCGCCTCGGTCGATCAAAGTCGCGACGCGCTCGACGATGGCAAGACCGTGTGGGAAGAGATCTCGGAGGGGGCCGACAACATCGTCGTCGGGCGCTACGAGATGCCCTCGCGCGCCTATGTCAGCCGGTTCAACTTCAAGGGGACGGAGCAACAGAAGCGCATCGGCGACCTCTCGGGGGGTGAACGCAACCGGGTGCACCTGGCCAAGCTCCTCAAGAGCGGCGGCAACCTGCTGTTGCTCGATGAGCCGACCAACGACCTCGACGTCGAGACCCTGCGTGCGCTGGAGGAGGCCCTGCTGGCCTTCCCCGGATGCGCGGTGGTCATCAGCCATGACCGCTGGTTCCTCGACCGCATCGCCACGCACATCCTGGCCTTCGAGGGCGCATCGCAGGTGACCTGGTTCGAAGGCAACTATGCCGACTACGAGGCCGATCGTCATCGCCGTCTGGGCACGGAGGCAGATCAACCACACCGTATCAAGTACCGGCGACTGTCGGCGTGAACGCCGCCTGGGATGGAGCAGGAGTGTGTCGTTGGAGACGGTCGCCTCCTGGAAGCCACCACCCGGGCGCGCGACGCGCTTCGAAGGCCGCTGTGCTGGGGTTCACTCTCGTTCACCCCAGCCTACGCCACTCGACCGGCAGAAGGAGGAGATCGTCCGCAACACGCGCCAGTTCCTGGCGGGCGGCGGGGCTAACAACCTACTCCTCTGGGGCCCGCGCGGGACCGGCAAGTCCTCGCTCGTCAAGGCCGTCTTCACCGCCTATCGGGACGCCGGACTGCGCCTGATCGAGGTCGACAAGGACGATCTGATCCAGTTGCCCGAGATCTTGGAGGTGGTCGGCGACCAGTGCGATTGGGCCGAGGGACCCTGGGAGCCAGTCGAGCACGCCGCTTTGCAATGGGCACTGCGCCGAGGCTCGCGCAGCGGCCGAACCGCCTGGCAATTCGCCCGCGACTGGGTGGGACGCAGCCAGCTCGAGGGGTGCCCGACATGAAAGACGCCATCGATTCCGCCATCGAGTTATTGGCCTCATCGGTCATGACCTTTCGTGGCCGTCCCGTCGGGACCGTGGCGGCCATGGACCCTGCCGGTCCGGTCGCCGCCAATTATCACGACTGCTTCGTGCGCGATTTCGTCCCCTCGGCGCTGGTCTTCATGGCGGATGGCAACCACGCGATCGTGCGCAATTTCCTGCTCACGATACTGGAGCTTCGCAGCCAGCACATAGGCGTGTACGGACATGAGCTGGAGCCGGCGATGCTGCCGGCAAGCTTCCAGGTCATTCATGACCCCGAGAGCGGCGAGACCATCAGCGCGGACTTTGGCGATCAAGCGATTGGACGCGTCGCACCGGTCGATGCCCTCATGTGGTGGGTGATCCTTCTCGGGATCTATCAGCGCATGAGCGGTGACCGGGCGCTCGCCCTGGAATCAGGGGTGCAGCGCGCGCTGCGCAGCATCCTGGATCTCACGCTCAAGGAGGGCTTCGAGGTTTTCCCGACCCTTCTGGTCCCGGATGGGTCCTTCATGATCGACCGCCGCATGGGCGTCTATGGTCACCCGCTGGAGATCCAGGCGCTCTTCTACGGGATGCTGATCACGACCCTGGAGCTGCTGCTCGACTCGCACGAGAACCAGGCGCTCATCGATCTGGTCACTCAACGGGCGAGCTCTCTGCGGAGCTATCTGCGCCTCTTCTACTGGCTCGATCTGCGTCAGTTGCGCACCATTCACCGCTACAAGACCGAGGAGTTCGGCTCCGGCAGCATCAACATGCTGAATATCTATCCCGAGTCCATCCCGGAATGGGTGGCAGACTGGCTCCCGGACCGTGCCGGATACCTGGTCGGCAATCTCGGACCTGGGCGGATGGATTTCCGCTTCTTCGCCTTGGGCAATCTGCTCAGCATCCTGTTCGGGATCACGACCCGTGAGGAGGCAGCGCGGATCATGCTGCTCTATAGCGATCGCTGGCCCGATCTGGTCGGCGAGATGCCCTGCAAGCTCGTCTATCCGCCGGTGGCTGGAAAGGAATGGATGTTCATGACCGGGAGCGACCCGAAGAATGTTCCGCTCTCCTACCACAATGGCGGCAACTGGCCGGTCTTGCTCTGGGCGTTCACCGCGGCCGCACTCAAGACAGGGCGCGGCGACCTGGCACAATTGGCACTGGAGACCGCGGAGCGGACACTGCCGGCCGACCAATGGCCGGAGTACTACGATGGCAAACGGGGCAACCTGATTGGTCGGCGCGCCCATCTGAACCAGATCTGGACCGCGGCCGGCTACCTCATGGCCCACCGCCTGATGGAGGACGAATCGCTCCTGAGATTCTTTCCCCGCGACTCCGACGGCTGAGCGCAGAACAGCAAGCCGCGAAGATCAGCCGGATTTCGCAGGGTTGACAAGAGATCCATTCACCCAGAGCCTAGCCGCTCGTTTCCACGACGTGGACACACGACGAGGGATCCGTCGCTGCCCTTCATCGGGTACGACTCCCATGTCGTCGGGACCGTCGCCGACTGGCCACCTTTCGCAATGGCCAATAGAATGACCCATGGCTGAGACCCGCGGAGGCTGAGGCATGAGCAGTGCGTTCGAGTCAGACCTGCATGACACGCGTATCGGGATCGTCGGCCTCGGCTATGTCGGGCTCCCACTCGCCGTGGCACTTGGGAAGCGCTATCCGACCATCGGTTTCGACATCAATCAGGCCCGGATCGGCGAGCTGCGCGAGGGTCGGGACAGCTCGCTCGAGGTCGAACCCGAGGAACTGGCGGAGACCACCCAGCTCCGATACGCCGACCGGATCGAGGATCTCGCCGACTGCCGGGTCCAGATCGTGACGGTCCCTACCCCGGTCAACGAGCACAAGGAGCCCGACCTGCGTCCACTGGAGTCGGCCAGCCGAGCGCTCGGCGGCGTCATCAAACCTGGTACCCTCGTCATCTTCGAGTCGACCGTCTATCCAGGCGCCACCGAAGAGGTCTGCGTGCCCATCCTGGAGGTCGTCTCCGGGTTGAAGTTCAATCAGGACTTCTTCGCCGGTTACAGCCCGGAACGCATCAATCCCGGCGACAAGACTCACCGCCTGACGACCATTACCAAGGTCACCTCCGGCTCCACCCCGGAGGTCGCTGCCTTCGTCGACGCCCTCTACCGCTCCATCATTCCGGCCGGGACCCATCTCGCGAGCAGCATCCGGGTGGCCGAGGCGGCGAAGGTCATCGAGAACACGCAGCGCGACGTCAATATCGCCCTGATCAACGAGCTAGCGCTCATCTTCAATCGTCTGGGTCTGGATACCCAGGAGATCCTGGAGGCCGCTGGGAGCAAATGGAACTTCCTGCCGTTTCGCCCCGGACTCGTCGGGGGTCACTGCATCGGCGTCGATCCCTATTACCTCACCCATAAGGCGCAGGAGATCGGCTATCACCCGGAGATCATCCTGGCCGGGCGCCGGTTGAACGACAGCATGGGCGCCTATGTTGCGCAGCAGGTCATCAAACTGATGACGAGACGTTGTTGTCTGTCCAAGGATGCCAGGATCCTCATCATGGGACTGGCCTTCAAGGAGAACTGCCCGGACCTTCGCAATACCCGGGTGGTCGATATCCTCGCGGAACTCACGGATTATGGCCTCCATTGCGACCTTTACGACCCCTGGGCCGACCCGGAGGAGGCCGCGTCCGAATACGGCATCCGGCTGATCGAGCAACCACCGGAGGCTGCCTACGACGCCATCGTCTTGGCGGTGGCGCACCGCCAGTTCGCCGCGATGGGTGTCGACCGGATTCGCGCCTTGGGCAAGGCCAATGCAGTCCTCTACGATGTCAAGCATGTGCTGCCGCGCGACGCGGTGGATGGCCGACTCTAAAGGTCGATCGCTCTTTTCGAGGAAGCCGCATGAAAGTGTTGGTCACCGGCAGCGCCGGTTTCATCGGATCGGCCCTGTCCCTGCGCCTCCTGCAACGGGGAGACGAGGTGGTCGGAGTCGACAATCTGAACGATTACTATGACGTCGAACTCAAGGAGGCGCGGCTCGCCCGTACCCTGCGCCACGGCCGCTACCTGGATCTGCGGGTCGATATCGAGGACGGCGAAGGATTGCGCCAGGTCTTCCTCGACCACCGCCCGGACCGGGTCGTCAACCTGGCGGCCCAGGCCGGTGTCCGCTACTCGATCGAGAACCCCATGGCCTATGTGCGAACCAATCTCGTGGGGTTCGCCAATCTACTCGAGGCCTGTCGACAGACCGAAGTGGAGCATCTGGTCTACGCCTCCAGTAGCTCGGTCTATGGCGCCAACACGCGAATGCCCTTCTCGGTCCATCACAACGTCGACCACCCCCTGAGCCTCTATGCCGCGAGCAAGAAGTCCAATGAGCTGATGGCGCACACCTACAGCCATCTGTATCGGATCCCCACCACGGGCCTGCGGTTCTTCACCGTCTACGGGCCCTGGGGTCGCCCGGACATGGCACTCTTCAAGTTCACGCGCGCCATTCTTGCGGGAGAACCGATCGAGGTCTTCAATTATGGCCGACACAGGCGCGACTTCACCTTCATCGACGATATCGTCGAAGGCGTCATCCGGGTCTTGGATCGGGTACCCGAGGGCGATCCCGAGTGGTCGAGCGACGCACCAGACGCCGCCTCGAGCCGGTCGCCCTATCGGCTCTACAACATCGGAAACAACAGACCGGTGGAGTTGATGGACTACATTCGCGTCCTGGAGGCCCGTCTGGAAAGGAAGGCGGAGATTCGGATGTTGCCGCTCCAGCCCGGCGATGTCCCCGACACCTTCGCCGATGTGACCGATCTCGTCCAAGACATCGGCTACCGGCCCGCGACCCCTGTTGCCGAGGGCGTCGCGCGCTTCGTCGACTGGTACCGGGACTTCTACCGCGCTTGAGGGCCGTGAAGCGCAGGCTGCCCGCATCGCCGACCGGAGGATGATCGTCCCCTTTCTTCGGCCTCTTGCCATCCGCCGACAGGCCCTGTACGAACGGCTGCACGCGCAGTTTGGGCGGACCCGCTTCAGACCGGTTTCCCCGAGCTGGCTGAGGACAAGAGAAAGACCTCGTCGAGACGCTGCAGCAACTGTCGCAGCTGCAAGGCCAGGATCGCGAACTCGGCGTCCAGCCTGGCCGCCGGGTCCAGACCCTCCTCGTCCAGCTCTTGGAGCAGTGACTCGGCGACGCGCAAGCGTTTGAGTGCTAGATCCTCGGCGAGCACGAAGCTCAGTCGTTCGTCCCATTCCAGAGCGAGCTTGACGGCCCGTTTGCCCGCACGCAGATGGTTCAGGATCTCATCGCTCGCGAGGTCTTGGCCACTGCAACGCACCACGCTACCCGTATCATCGGCGTCCCGCAGCTCGCAGGCGTCGCCGGCCAGGAAATCGGGTGGCGCGGCACCATCCAGCAGCCAATCTGTCATGATCGAGGCCGGAGACCGCCCGGGATCCGGCAGCTTCGCGGGCAGCGTTTCCAGCGTCTCGCGCAACAGCGAGACCATCTCGTCCGCCTGTTTCTCGCTCGCTGCATCCACCACCAACCAACCGGTCTCGGTGTCGACATAGAGCATCGTGCGGCGTGACCGGGTGAAGGCCCGCGGAAGCATCTCGCCGATGATCTGCTCGCGCAGCCGGCGACGCTCCGCCCGTCCCAGGTCGCGCGCCTCCCCGGCCTCCAGCTCATTGACCCGCTCATCGAGCGCCTCGGCGACAGCGGCCGCTGGCAGCAACCGCTCCTGCTTGCGGGCACACATCAGCAAACAGCCACCCACCCCGTGAACCAAGGCCGCCGTTTCCTCTCCCAGCGGCGCGGCCCAGCCCAGGGTGGCCGTTTCGACCGGCCCACAGGGCCGAAAGCGTCGCCTCGCAAGCAGACCCTCGAGCTCGGCGGCACCAGCGGCGAAAGGCGTGTCCAATCGATAGAGCCGTGCGTTCCTGAACATGATCAACCCTGGCAAAAAAGGGCCGCAGTATGCCCGAATTTCGCGCCGACGCAAGCGACCGACCCATTCGGCCATCTGAAGCGATCCCTAGTACCCCGCATCCTAACCAGCCTGGCGGTTGATGCCACCGATGCCACCCCGGAATTCGCGACACTGGAGGAGTTTCGCTAGAATGCGAGCCCACGTCTCGCCAAGCCTCAGTTCCCCGTGAGCGACTTCCCGCTGGCCGGGTTGTTTCTGGCCTTGTTCGTCTTGATCCTGCTTTCGGGCCTCTTTTCCGGTTCCGAGACCGCGCTCCTGACGCTGAACCGCTACAAGCTGCGTCATATGGCCGATCAAGGCCATCGCGGGGCACGGATCGCCCGCAAGCTGCTCGATCGGCCGGACCGGCTGATCGGCCTGATCCTACTCGGCAACAACTTCGTCAACATCATGGCCTCGTCACTCGCGACCATCATCGCCCTGCGTCTGGGCGGCGAGGCGGCGATCGGTCTCGCTGCAGGCCTGCTAACCTTGGTCATCCTCATCTTCGCGGAGGTCGCACCCAAGACCTACGCCACGCTCCATCCGGCGCGCCTGGCCTTTCCGGCCGCCTACGTCTATGCACCCTTGCTCAAGCTGCTCTATCCAATCGTCTGGTTCGTCAACCTCTTCACCAACGGATTGCTGCGCCTCATGGGGATCGCCCCCGAAGGCGGCCAAGAGACGGCATTGAGCCGCGAAGAGCTGCGCACCGTGGTCAGCGAGGCCGGCGCCATGATCCCCGAGCGCAGCCGTTCCATGCTGCTGGCGATCCTGGATCTGGAGCGTGCCACCGTGGAAGACATCATGATTCCACGCCACGAGGTGGAAGGCATCGACATCCAGGACAGCCAGGACGAGATCATCCGGTCGATCCGCAACGCCAACTACACCCGCCTGCCGCTCTTCGACGGCAGCATCGACAACCTCATCGGCGTCTTCCATGCCCGAAACGCCCTGCACGCACTGGTGGAGAAAGGGCTGAGCAAAGAGCATCTGCGCGAGATCGCACGCGAGCCCTACTTCGTGCCCGAGGGCACGCCACTCTACCAGCAGCTGCTGAATTTTCAGCGGGTCAGGCAACAGATCGGGTTGGTGGTGGATGAGTACGGCGACTTCCTGGGTCTCATCACACTGACGGACTTGCTCGAAGAGATCGTCGGGGAATTCACCACTGATCCGGCCGACAACATCGAGGAGATCCATCGCGCCGAGGGCGGCAGCCTGCTGATCGATTGTGGGATCGGACTGCGCGATCTGAACCGTGCCCTACGCTGGGAGCTCCCGACCGATGGGCCCAAGACACTGAACGGCTTGATCCTGGAATACCTGGAGACCATCCCCGAGCCGGGGACCAGCCTCAAACTTCATGACCACCCCATGGAGATCATCCAGAGCGCCGAAAGCGGCGTCAAGACGGTCAAGGTCGTCCCCTGGCCAACGCGCAAGGGACGACGCGAGCCCGAGCGCCGGTCAAACCGAGCTGTCTCATAATAGGCAGGCCATGTCAGAGGCCTTGCTGAGGACGTAATGTGAGTCGATTGCCCCGCTGAATGAACTCCAGCTGACCAAGATAGCTCATTCCCAGGAGCACCGAGTCGCCCGGCATGTTCGGCAGCACACTCGCCCGCACCCGGCGCGCAACCAGCCCACCGAGGTCGACGCGGTCGAGCCGGGTCAGCCAGGTCCGAACCGATCCATTGGCCGTCATGCTGATGCCGCCGGGGCGCAGCGGCAGCTCCAAACGTCTGGCCAGAGACAGTGGTAGGGCCACATCCGTCGCGCCGGTGTCGATGAGAAAGCGGACCGGCTCGCCATTGATGAAACCACCAGCCACATAGTGCCCGGCACGGTTTCTGTGCAGGACCACCTCAGGAACCCCGCTGGGGTTGAGGCTCGCGGCCGGGTTTGGGTTCGGGTTCTCCTGCCGTTCGACCAAGTCATTGAAGAACATCACCAGCAGCAGGAGTCCGACCACCCAGGCGGCGAAGAGCATCGCCCGCCCGACGCGAGAGGGGGTGTCATCGAGGCTCGGCAAGGGGCCCTTCATTCAGCGGATCGATTGGCTGCTGCTCGGCATGGTCTCTAAGGTCGGGGCAACCGAGGGTCGGGACAAGGAACTCGACCCCGCCGATCGAGCAGGGCCGCGCTGCGCGACAGGATGCCCCGAGCTCTTGGTCGTCTCGACGACCCTACATCGGAGGACTCGGAGACTGCCTTCTCCAATCGCGCTGATGCTGGCCGTGATGGCCAATCATCAGCAGCACACTCGGGGATCGATCACCGAACGACCGGAATTCTCGGCCCGGCCATGCGCTGAAAACGTAGGCGGTAATAGGCTGCGGCGCTCTGACCGTTGGCCACCACATCGTAGACCTTCCAATCACCGCCGGACTTGGCGAGCCGGAACTGCAGGGTGCTGGGATAGCGGCGCGGACCATAATGATTGGAGCGCAAAATGGCCACATTCACGCTGACCGCACCCCGCGGACCAAGGCGCGGCCGGAGCATGCGCACCTGCTGGCCCTGATAACCTGCCAAGTGGACGGCCAGAGCGCTCAAGAAGTCCGCTTCCAAGCGCCCCGCGAGGGCCTTTCGATCCTCGGCGCTCATCCTGGAATAGGCGGGGCCTGCGACCCACTTGGCCATGTAGTCGAAGTCGAAGTAGGGAGCGATCTCCCGATCCAAGAATGCCGCGACCTGGAGCTTGTTGGGAACCTGCTCCTGAGACAGGTAGTCGAGCAGCTTGCCCATCCCCGCTTTCAGCACGGCACCCGCCTCGACCGCGGGACCTGGGCGCTGACTCGGCCAAACCGAGGCCGCGGGTCCAGTCGGACCGGGAATACCGGCCGTCCGCCCGGGCATGATCGGCGACGCCGGTACCGGCATCTCACGGCCAGGGAGCCCGCCTGGCAGGACCCCCGGTCGAAATGGTCCGGCGCTAGGGCCAGGACCGTAAGGCTGCGCCTGAACACCCGCGGTCACCCCAAGCAGAACGATCAGCGGTAAGCAAGCTCGCGACGTCATCGATTGTCTCCCGAGTTAATGGTTCGAGTAAGGCGATTGCCGGAGATTCTCATGCCAGATGGCGCTGGATTGGCGTCTGCCTTCAAGGAGCGTCGGCAGGAGCATCGCCGCGCGATGTGACTGCTGGCGCGACGCAGAAGGCGGGCGTCAAGACAAGTCAGATGG
>JANQGF010000156.1 GCA_028277465.1 Chromatiaceae bacterium | reverse complement strand
TTCGGTGTCGCGCCACCAGTCACATCGCCCGGCGATGCTCCTGGTGGCGCTCCTTGAAGGCGAGCCTCAATCCGGCGTCATCTGGTATGAACATTTCCGGCAATCGCCTAACGGTTCGTCGCGAAAGAAGAAAGCTGCAACCGGTCGATTCATGGCCAGTCCTCGCGAGCCTTTGCGGCTGCCATCAGAACGCATTGGCTGCCCGTATGCCGAATGGCGTCTCAGACCCCCGTCCGTGGCGATGGGTACAGGGTTCGTCGTTTCGGCGTTTCGCGTTCGGCGGGCCTTCCCAGGAGGGTGGTGGCGACCTCGGTCCCGGCGCGGCGACCCGAGTGAAGCGCCCATTGAATCGAGGGGGCGGCCTGGTACTCGCCGCAGGTCCACAGCCAATCCGAGTGACGCAGCCGCACCGAGCTCGGGTCGTGCACGGGCGGTCTTTGCGAGGGTAGGGCGTGTGGAATTCGGTATACCGCGAGCCGTCGCCAATGGCGAACCTCGTCGCCGAACCACTGCACGAGCTGACGCCGGATGTCTGTCTCTAGCGTGTCCGGATTCCGGTTGGCGCCATGCACATTGACACTCACGAGACTTCTGCCCCGTGGTGCATAGTGCTCGGAGAGGCTGCTGGGGAAGAGCAGGCTGTTGATGTGCCCCTGACCTTCCGCGTTGAGGACGAGGTAGGGCCCTTCGATCGGTGGCCGCGGGGCGCCGAAATAGAAGCAGCTGGTCCCGCGACTCGCCCCCTTCGTGGGTCTGCGCCGGCCGAGCAGGCGAAGGGTCTCGCGGGCCTCCGTCGCAATCACGATGGCACGGGCGCGCAGCCGCTGGCCTGAATCGAGCAGTACCTGCCGGTCGGCGATGCGTTCCACTCGGCAGCCGGTCCGGACCTGGTCATGCGGTAGCCGAGCCGCGAGCTGGGTCGGAATCTCACCCATCCCGCGGGCTGGCAATGCCGTGTCTCCCAAGGCGAAGGCGCGGAAAACGAACTCGAACGCGCGTGAGGAGACCTCCAGCTCGGGCTCGAAGAACACACCGCCGAAAAAGGGCTCGAAGAAGGACTGGATGATGCGTTGCGAGAATCCCCGTTTGCGCAGCAGCTCTCGTGCGGTTTGCTCGGGACGGCTGTAGAGTGTCTCCAGTTCGCCGCGCAGACAATGTCGCCGAAGACCGAGGAGTCGCACCTTGTCGGCGAGGGTGCCGATGGGTGAGAAGAGCATCTCCAGGAGTCTGGCGGGGCGGCGCCAGACGTCGCTGACGCGCTTCAGCTCCCCCGGCATGCGCACCAGGGCACCCGGATAGAAGGCGCGCAGATCAAGACGTTCGTAGTCGAGGAAACGCTGCGCTTCGGGGTACCAGGTCTGTAAGACCTGGAATCCACGGTCGAGCAAGTAACCCTCGCGCTGATCGGTGCGCACCCGTCCGCCGACGCCGCCGGAGGACTCCAGCACCAGCGGCTCCAGCCCCTCTTCTCTGAGGGTGAGGGCACACGCCAGCCCCGAAAGGCCAGCCCCGATCACGATCACGTCTGCGTTCATGCAGTTACCTCGGACGTCAGTGAGGCTCCTCAAGCTGAGCTTGATCTCGGCTCAGTGGTACTGCTCCGTGGTGTAATGGCCGGGCGCATGGCGCCGATGTCGGACGAGTCCGCGTTCTTCCAAGATGGCTTTCACGTCTTTGATCATGGCGGAATTCCCACAGAGCATCACATGACTCGTCGATGGGTGGATGCTGACGCCCAGATGGGACTCGAGCCGCCCCTCGGCCAGGAGATCGGTTATGCGTCCGCGCAGAGCGCCGGGTGCCTCTTCCCGACTGACTGCGGGGACGAAGCGGAACTGCTCACCCTGGCGCCTGGCGATTCCCGCGAGGGTCTCGGCATAGGCGAGGTCTGAGGCCTGGCGCACGCCGTGGATCAGGATGACACGTCTGAAGTCTCGCCAGGGCTTGGCCGTGCGCAGGATGGACAGATAGACGCCGAGCCCGGTTCCGGTCGCCAGCAGCCAGAGGTCAGTCGCGGGTCGAACCGTCTCCAGCGTGAAGATACCGCCGGCCTTCGGTGTCAGCCAGACCTCGTCGCCCGGGCCTAGCGTGGAGAGCGGTGGGGTTAGCGGGCCCTCTGGGACCTCGTTGAAAAAGATCTCCAGCGGGCGGTCGCCAGGGGCATTGACCAGTGAGTAGGGGCGGCCAATCCGTTCCCCGTCGATCTCCAGCGCGACCTTGATGTACTGACCTGCCTGAAAAGGCGCGATGGGCGCCTCGAATTGCAGACTGAAGAGTCCCTCCGACCACTGATGTCTTCCGACGACCTTTGCTTTGACCCAGTCATTCATTTCCGTTCATCAACTCCGGGGTTGCTGCTTGCCAGCGAACAGCTGACTATTCATGTCTTAGATGATCGGTGCTCGAGGAGGCATTGCAATCCCGGTAAGGCCACTCTACCTAGCTTTCGTCGCAAGAAGGACGGATCGAGGAGTCCATGCATGAAGAATCCATTCATTTTTCTGGGCTTGGCTGCGGTCAGCGCGTCCGCCCTCGCCGAGCCCAAGACCTGCCCATCGCTGCTCGACCTGGAGGTGCGCCGATTGGCCGGCGAGGATGTGGTCAATCTCTGTGATGTCTATGGAGGGCAGGTCCTGCTGATCGTCAATACCGCCAGCAAGTGTGGCTTCACCCCTCAGTACGAGGGTCTCGAGGCGCTGTATCGGAAGTACAAGGACCGCGGTCTGGTCGTTCTCGGTTTTCCGTCCAACGATTTCGCCAATCAAGATCCGGGGACGGAGGAAGAGATCAAGGAATTCTGTCGGCTGACCTACTCGATCGAGTTTCCCATGTTCGAGAAGGTCAGCGTCAAGAAAGGTCGGGCCTCCCCCTTGTTCGATCGTCTGGCGGCGGCGGGTGCGCCCTATCCGAAATGGAACTTCTACAAGTATCTGGTCGACCGCAATGGTGAACTGGTCGACTATTACTCCAGTATCACCTCACCGGAGAGCCGCAAGATCGTCAGGGCGATCGAGAGGCTCCTCTGACTGCGATGGGTCGCGGCGATGGTCGCGATCTGAATGGGCGATTGGATCCCGAGGCGGATCGCAATTAGCCTAGGGCGGCGATGGTCAATGCCTCGCCGCCCACATCCTTCTTCTCCAAGTCCTTGCGAGCCAGGTCCTGTCTGAGGCCGGGGCGCGGTACTTGCCGTCGACAGAGCCCGGATCAGCCGACCATGGGGGAGTCAGACATGGCCACGTCAAGCCTTCGGGAGGGGAGCCTAGAAGCGCCCACGCGACACCCGCTCGACTGGAGGAATCCCACCTTCTTCGAACAGGAGGCGCTCGACCGCGAGCTTGAGCGCGTGTTCGACATCTGTCACGGCTGTCGCCGCTGCGTCAGCCTTTGTCAGTCCTTTCCAACCCTGTTCGACTTGGTCGACGAGTCCGAGACGATGGAGGTGGATGGCGTGGCCAAGGACGACTACTGGAGGGTCGTGGATCACTGCTATCTGTGCGACCTCTGTTACATGAGCAAGTGCCCTTATGTGCCGCCGCACGATTGGAACGTCGATTTTCCGCATTTGATGCTGCGGGCGAAGGCGGTGAAGTTCAGACAGGGCAAGACCAGGCTGCGTGATCGCGTGCTGGCGAGCACCGATCGGGTGGGCAGCCTGGTCGGGATCCCAGTGGTCAACCAGGTCGTCAATGCGGTGAACCGCAACGCCGTTGGGCGCGGGGCGCTGCAGGGGATCCTGGGGGTCCATCGCGAGGCACGCGTCCCCGAGTACCACAGCCGGCCGCTACGCAAGATCGAGCAGGGGCGGATCGGTCGTCGCGCGGAGGGTGAGCCAGCGGGTCCGACCACCGGCAAGGTCGTCCTCTTCGCGACCTGTTACGGCAATCGCAACGAACCCGGCCTCAATGGGGACCTGATCGCCGTCTTCGAGCACTCCGGGATTCCGGTGGCCCTGGCGGAGCAAGAGCAATGCTGCGGCATGCCGAAACTGGAGCTTGGCGATCTGGAGGCCGTCGAGGCGGCGAAGCAGGCGAACATCCCGGTGCTCGAGCACTTGGTCGAGGAGGGCTGGGACATCGTTGCTCCCATTCCCTCCTGCGTGCTCATGTTCAAGCAAGAGCTGCCGCTGATGTTCCCCGAGGATGCCGGGGTGCACCTGGTCAAGGAGCACGTCTTCGATCCCTTCGAGTACCTGATGCTGCGGCACAAGCATGGAAGGCTGAACACCGATTTCAAGCAGCCGCTCGGCAAGGTCGTCTACCAGGCATCCTGCCATCAGCGGGTCCAGAATATCGGGCCCAAGACCCGCGATGTCTTGGCCCTGGTTCCGGAGACGACCGTCGAGGTCATCGAGCGTTGCTCGGGTCACGACGGGACCTATGCGGTGAAGAAGGAGTTCTACGCCGCCTCGATGAAGATCGTGCGGCCGGTGGCCGGTCGAGTCGAGAAGGCCGTGCCGGATCACTTCGGCAGCGACTGCGCGATGGCAGGTGCCCATATCGCTCATGCGCTCGGACAGGACGGCGAGCAGCGACATCCGCTGAGCTTGTTGCGTCTGGCCTACGGTATTTGAGACCTGAAAGACCATCCAGCGAGAGCGGAGACGAGCATGCATTTGACGCGAGATGACCTTTACGGCCTGGAGCAATATGCGGAGGTCCGTCGCGACTTTCGTGCGCGGGTCATGGAACACAAGCAGAGCCGCCAGGTGGCCATGGGTGCTCACGCCAGGCTCTATTTCGAAGACCGTCTCACCATGCAATACCAGATACAGGAGATGCTGCGGGTGGAGCGGATCTTCGAGCCCAGGGGCATCCAGGATGAGTTGGACGCTTACAACCCGCTGATTCCCGACGGGCACAACTGGAAGGCGACCTTCATGATCGAGTACGAGGATCCCGACGAGCGCCGTGAGGCGCTGGCGCGGCTGCAGGGTATCGAGGATGGGGTCTGGGTCCAGATCGACGGCTTCGAACCGGTGTCGGCGATCGCCGATGAAGACATGGAGCGGCAGGATGGCACCAAGACCTCGTCGGTTCACTTCCTGAGGTTCGAGCTCACCACCCCGATGATCGCCGCGATGAAGGCCGGGGCTGGTCTCTCGGTCGGCATCGAGCATCCCGCCTATGGTTGCCAGGTCGAGGTCTCACCGGAAGTACGCGAGTCGCTTGCCTCAGATCTGGTTGACTAGGCCCGCGCACATCGAACCTCTCCTCATCAGATGTGCCTTATCAGGTGCGAGTCCGTTCGCACCTGGAGCCCTCATATCGAGATTATTGACGTATGCCCTCGACAGACAGAATCATCTCCACCATGCGCGATGCGGGTCCGAGATTGTAGTCGATGCCAAAATCCTTGAGCGCGAACTTGGTGCTGCCTTGAAAACCACGGCGATAACCGCCCCAGGGATCCGGTCCGTGCCCGATCGGCTGGATCTCGATGGTGACCGGCTTGGTGATCCCCTTCAACGTCAGATCGCCTTCCAGCACCGCCTTGTTCAATCCTGTCTCCTTGTAGGAGGTGCTCTTGAACGAGGCATCCGGGTACTTGTCGACCTCGAGAAAGTCGTCTCCGCGCAGATGCTTGTCGCGCTCGGCATGGTTGGAGTCGAGGCTGGCGGTTCGGATGTTCACCTCGATCTCCGAGCTCTTCGCATCATCCGGGTCATAGGTGAAGGTTCCATCGAAGTCATTGAATCGACCGTACAGCCAACTGTAGCCCAGGTGTTTGATCCGGAACTGGATGAAGGCGTGTCCGCCCTTGGTGTCGATGACATAGTGCTCGGGGGTGGCAGAGACGACGCCCGGGAGGGTGATCGCCGCCGCAAGGGCGAGGCCGGAGAGTCTGGTCAGCTTCATCGTCATTTCCTCGTGTGGTTGGTTAGCCCCTGGTTCGACCGAACATCCGCAGCAAGGTGCGGTCACGGTCGATGAAATGATGCTTCAACGCTGCCAAGGCGTGGATCGATGCGAACACCATGAGACTGATGGCGAGCACTAGGTGGAGGTCGCCTGCCCGGTCGGCTTGGCCCGGAAGGCCGGTCAGCGTGGCTGGGACACTGAAGAGCCCGAAGACCTCGACGGGCTTCCCGTCGGCGGTCGAGATCAGATAGCCGCTGATCGTGATGCCAAACAAGAGGAGATAGAGCAGCGCATGAACCAGCCTCGATGCCAGGTGCTCGAAGCGGTTCAGCGTCGCCTCCGGTGGCGGCGGCGGGTCCAGTGTTCGCCAGAGCAACCGAGTCAAGAGGCCGATGAACACGAGGACACCGAGGCTCTTGTGGATCCAGGGTGCCGTCCGATACCAGGCATCATAGTACGTGAGCTCCACCATCCAGAGCCCAAGCCCGAATAGAGCGATCGCCAGGACGGCAACCAGCCAGTGCAGGCTCATGGCAACCAGACCGTATCTGGCCTCCGAATTGCGCCACATGATGATCGCCTCCTAGCTGTACAACGACATTTATCGAGCTGTCCCGAACTCGAGACCTCTCAGAGTGGATTCTGTTCCAGGGCAGCGATCCGCTTCTCCAGCGGGGGATGGCTCCGGAAGAGGGCCATGAAACCTTGGCTGATCTTGCCCGAAATGCCAAAGGCGGCGAACTCGCCGGCCGGTAGATCCTGAGGCTCGTGGATTCGCTGCAGGGCCCGCAATGCGCTGGCCATCTGCGCCCTGCTCGTGAGTCGAGCGCCGCCAGCATCCGCGCGAAATTCGCGGTAGCGGGAAAACCACATGACGACCATCGTGGCGAGGATCGAGAGCATGATCTCGGCGACGATCGTGGTCACGAAATAACCGACCCCGTATCCTTGTTCATTCTTCAGCAAGACGCGATCGACGAAGTGGCCGATGATACGCGCCAAGAAGACGACGAAGGTATTGACCACGCCCTGGATGAGCGCCAGGGTCACCATGTCCCCGTTGGCGACATGGCTGATCTCGTGTCCGACCACGGCCTCTACTTCAGACTGACCCATGTGTCGAAGCAGGCCTGTGCTGACGGCCACCAGGGCGTCGTTCCGGTTCCAACCGGTGGCGAAGGCATTGGGGTCTGGCGAGTCGAAGATCCCCACCTCCGGCATTTGGATCCCGGCACGTTCAGACTGGCGCGCGACCGTCTCCATCAGCCATTGCTCGAATGCGGTGGTGGGTTGTTCGATGATTCGGACACCCATACCGTGTTTGGCCAGCGTCTTCGACAGGAAGAGAGAGATCAGAGAACCGCTGAAGCCGATGATGGCCGCCAAGACCAGCAAGGCTCCCATGTCGATCCCACCGCTCTCACTCAGCAGGCTGTCGATACCCAAGAGGCGGAAGACGATACTGATAAGGACGAGGACTGCGACATTAGTCGCCAAGAAGAGGGCGATACGCAACATGAGCCAATGCTCCTGACAGGTTTGATAAAGGCTGGGTACCCTGGTCTGGTTGAGGTTAGCGCAAAAGACCATGAAGATGATGCTGTTTCCTGCCGAGCAGATGGGGGCATCTCCCGTTCCAGCAAAGGTGCAATCCAAGGCTAGACAAACCGGCCGAAGCCCATTAGCATTTCCGGTCTCGGAGCATCGGGGCCATAGCTCAGCTGGGAGAGCGCAACACTGGCAGTGTTGAGGTCGGCGGTTCGATCCCGCCTGGCTCCACCAAGTTCGAAAGAATCCGGCCATTCGGTCAACGGCCGGTTTTTTTTCGGTCGGTTTCGTCCCCATCGTCTAGTGGCCTAGGACACCGCCCTTTCACGGCGGTAACCGGGGTTCGAACCCCCGTGGGGACGCCATCTTCATGATCAAGGGCTTACGCGACGAGCGAGGCCCTTTCTTCTTTCGGATGCGAAAGCCCCCCAGCGTTCGGAGCCAAGTTTAGGCTTGAGTCTCCGCCTGACCTGCCGCGCGATCCGCCGGTTGAAATCCCTAGCCCTTGAAGCGGCCGCCTTAGGCGATTGCCGGAAATTCTCATGCCAGATGGCGCCGGATTGGCGTCTGCCTTCAAGGAGCGTCGGCAGGAGCATAGTCGGGCTATGTGACTGCTGGCGCGACGCAGAAGGCGGGCGTCAAGACAAGC
>JANQGF010000398.1 GCA_028277465.1 Chromatiaceae bacterium | reverse complement strand
GATCCTACCCGTAGTGGCGTAGGCTGGGGTGAACGCGAGTGAACCCCAGCATAGCGGCCGCCTTTCCGCGTGGCCTGTTTGGCGCCAAACGAAGATGCTGGGGTTCGTCCCTCACCCCAGCCTACGGTCCTGGCGGGAAAGAAGCGTTGTAGCAACTATTCCGGCGACTTCGCAGGGGAATTTGTAGTGCCGACCTTTCGGCTCCGGAAAACACGGATCAATGGGTTACGCTGCAATTTCGGCTGAATAGTCGAAGCCGGGTTAAGATGTTTGATTGCTTGGACGATCGGCGGGAACTGCGAGGTCCGGCTGCGGCGAACGATGCTTGAGTCGGCACGGCTCTGGAGCGGAGCATCGCCCAATCATGTCGCCGCGGACGGACTGCAAACCAGGCGACGCGACGATCCAGTAGGTCGCTTCTCCAACAGCGCTCGCCTTCGTACTGACTTGTCCGACCCTATTCCGGAGAACCGAAAAGATGGACGTCACGATCTTTGGCAGCGGTTACGTCGGCCTCGTTACCGGGGTCTGTCTCGCCGAAGCCGGCAACAATGTGCTTTGCATCGACGTCGATCCGCGCAAGATCGAGCTGCTCAACGGCGGCGGGGTACCCATCTACGAGCCTGGCCTCGACGAGATGATCAAGAACAACCGCGACGCCGGCCGGATCAGCTTTTCGACCGATGCGCAGGCCGGTGTAAAACACGGGCTCTTTCAGTTCATCGCCGTCGGCACCCCTCCGGACGAGGACGGATCCGCGGACCTTCAGTATGTTCTCGCGGTGGCGCGGACCATCGGGGAGCACATGGAGTCCTACCGCATCCTGGTCGACAAGTCGACGGTCCCCGTCGGGACGGCGGACAAGGTTTCGGCCGCCGTACAAGAGTCACTCGCGACCCGCGGGCTCTCGCTCGAGTTCGACGTGGTCTCCAACCCTGAGTTTCTCAAGGAAGGCGCAGCCATCGAGGACTTCATGCGCCCGGATCGAATCATCGTCGGAACCGACAACCCCAGAACGGCCGAATTGCTGCGGGCACTCTATGCGCCCTTCAATCGCAATCACGATCGCCTCATGCTCATGGATGTCCGTTCCGCCGAACTGACCAAGTACGCGGCTAACGCCATGCTGGCGACCAAGATCAGCTTCATGAATGAACTGTCCAACATCGCCGAAGCGGTGGGGGCCGACATCGAGAAGGTGCGGGTCGGTATCGGCTCCGACCCTCGCATCGGTTATCAGTTCATCTACCCGGGGTGCGGGTACGGCGGCTCCTGCTTTCCGAAGGACGTCCGCGCACTCGAGCAGACCGCGCGCTCCCTCGGATACGAGCCCCAACTGCTCCACGCCGTGGAAGCCGTCAATCTACGCCAGAAACAGGTGCTCTTTCACAAGATCACCGACTATTTCGGCGGCGACCTCGAGGGCCGCACCTTCGCCCTCTGGGGGCTGTCGTTCAAACCCAATACGGACGATATGCGCGAGGCCTCCAGCCGGACCCTGATGGAGTCCTTGTGGTCTGCCGGCGCCAGGGTGCGGGCGTTCGACCCGGTCGCGATGGAAGAGACCGCCCGCATCTATGGGGAGCGCCCCGATCTGGTCTTCGCCGCAGACGCCATGGAGGCGCTCGAGGGTGCGGACGCCCTCGCGATCCTGACCGAGTGGACCCAGTTTCGCAGCCCCAACTTCTCGGCCATCAGAGGTGCTCTCAAGACACCCGTCTTGTTCGACGGACGCAATATCCTCGATGGTCGACTCGCCAATGCCGCCGGCCTGACCTATGTGTCGATTGGACGCGCACCCCGGACAACCGATTGATCGCGCAGGACCTGCCGGAATGGGCTTCACCCACCCTGGCAGTCCTGTCTCTCCCACCTCAGAAGCGGTGGCTCCAACTGACCCCGATCTCCAACTGCTCCATGTAGAGACTGCCGGTCTGGCTCTGGGTCAATGAGGGGCTGGTTCCGTCGAAGGTCTCTTTCGGCATGTAGGCAAGCGAGAGGGCGAACTCATCGGCCTTGGTCGCCTCATAGGCCGCGCCCAGCGTCAAGTGCCAGCGCGTCGTTGCCGGTGCCAGGATGTTGAAAAGGCCCTGCCGGTCCGTCTTGAGGAAATCGGTGTTGTAACTGACACCCGCCAACAAGCTCAGCCGCTCCGTCGGATCGTACCTCAAGCCCAACTTGATGATATCCATACTCTCCCAACCGAAGCCCACGCCGCTTTCGGCCCCAAGACAGTAGGACGGCTTGGGCCCAACGACCTGGCAACCCGTCAGGTCCGCGTCGTTCGAGTTCGCGAGCGCAGGTGTCTCACCATAGAAGATGTGCTGATAGTCGAGGGCAAGCGTCAGGTTGGGCCGTGCCTTGTAGGCAAGGCCGAGGTTCAACATCGCGGGGATGTCGAAGGACCCACCGTCGGCGAAGAGCCCTGCGTAGTCGTCGAAGTCCGACATCCAGACCTTGGTGCGATAAGAGGCGCCGAACGCGAGTTGTTCGTTCACCTGGCCATACCAACCGAAGTGCAGACCGAAACCATAGCTCCAGTCCATCCCATTATTGGTCACCTTGTCTGGCCTAACAGACAACTGCCTGAAGGGCTCCAGACCAGTGGCCTCGAAGCGCTGCACGGCGAATACCGGGGCAATGCCGATCGACTGCTGGCCGCCCTCGAACATATAGGTGTAGGGGATCTCGATGAAGAGTTGCTCCAGATTGATCCCAGTAGGCGTCGTGGCGGTGAAGATGCCATTCGGATTCCCGTTCACGGTGCCGGGGATCTCCTCCGTCACGGGAACCGGCTGGCCAGAGGAGAAATCGAACAACGGACCGACGCTTCCGTCCGGGTAGGTCCCCACCCGCTGGTTGGGAGCGGCCGCGAAGTTCTCGAAGGGGGGGCGATCCTGGTACTTGGTATTCATCCCACCGTTCCCGAAGAGACTGAAGCCAATCGTGCTCCGCTCATTGATCTGATAGTTGTAGCCGAAGCTGGGGATGAGAAACCAATCGAGATCGCTGTCGTATTCCCCAGGGGTCACGAAGGCCCCGGCGGGCAGAGTGACATCGCCACCAGGTGTTTGAACCACCCGTGTCGCAAAGTCATTGTTGGCCTTGTAGCCTCGCGGCGAGGGTCTGAAAAAAGAGACCGCCACATCGAAACGATTGCCGATGAAGGCCATGCCCGCCGGGTTGGTGGCAGAAACCAGCGTGTCCTGGGGCAAGGCCGAGGCGATACCGGCCATCGCCTTGGATCTGGTACCCCAGCCGTGAGAAAAGAGCCCATTGGTGGCCAATGCAAGAGTTGGAACTGAGCCACTGACGACCAAAGCGGCAACGAGCGAGCGTCTAACTGTTGCTTTCATACCCCTGACGATCCTCCCAAGGCGATGACGAGCCTGCCGACCCGCGTGATTTCATCGTCCGAACGAGACAAGTCGCAGCTTGGTCCAGCATTGAAGAATCAATGCTGTTTGCACTGGATAACTCGTCTGGACGCCCCAGATTGAGGTAAGAATAAGACGGTGTCACCTTTGAGACAATGGTCCGCCGAATACCTCAAATTGTCAAAGGGTTTCGATGAGCGGCACGCGTCGTCGAAGTTGGCAGGCGGGGCACACCAGGGCCGCCCGCAGGAAGGCGGATAGACCTCTCCATAAGGAAGGGCGAGGGTTCCAATCACGAAACGCACAATTTGGCAGGCTGGACCGAGCCGGCGATGCCCAACGTTACCGGGTCGGTCGCGGTCGCTCAGCCCTTGCATCGCCCCCAGGGCGGGGGCGAGTTGTCAGCGGCGCCTAAGGAACGATTCAGAAACAAGTGGTTCAACTTGAGCCGCCCTTGTTGGGCACGCTCCGCTTTGCCCAACCTACGGTGTGTAGGTTGTTTCTGAATCA
>JANQGF010000378.1 GCA_028277465.1 Chromatiaceae bacterium | reverse complement strand
ATTCAGAAACAACCTACACACCGTAGGTTGGGCAAAGCGGAGCGTGCCCAACAAGGGCGGCTCAAGTTGCACCACTTGTTTCTGAATCGTTCCTAAGGTGATCTCCGGAAAAGATCCTACCTGTAGGTTGGGGTGAGGAACGAACCCCAACGCGGCGCTCGCTCTCGCTCAGCCCAACCGACAGCCGGTCGATCTCTTGGGTACATTCTTTCCAGGAAATCGCCTAACCGACCGATCGGGTGTGCAGATAGCCGACCTCGGGTGCCTGCGCCGCTAACGCTCATGCCGTGGTGCCGGCACCCCGGAGCATGGAACAGATGCCGCGGCGGTCTGCGGGAGCTCGTCGCGGCGGGGCGCCGCTCCCACCAGGCGTGCAAGCCGCTGCGATGCGGTTCCACGGTAACATTAATGGTGGGTGCTCGGCGCCTCTTGTCGCTCGGACGCGGGAGGCGGGGCGAGCGCCCCGTCTCCTGGCGCCTGCTGTGCCAGGGTGGCCAGCGGGGCCATGAGCCGACCGAAATCCCGAGGGTCGACATATTGAATGACGACATGGCCCTTGGGGTCCCGGCCGATGTCGAGACCGCGCTCGGGATAGAGCCAGTGGACGACTCCCGTATCCGGCTCGGTCAGGCGTCGGGCCGGTGTCCCGAAACGCCGCTCGATCAGGTCGCCGTCGAGCCGGGCCTGGGGGAGATAGCTGATACTGCGGATGGGCCTGCCGGCGAGGGCCACGGCATCCGCCGGATCCAGCTTGACCTTCTGCGCCCCGCTGCCGACACGGCTGATGCGCAAGCCGCGGTCGTGCATCTCGCTCAGCGTGCGCTGGTCCACATCCAGGGTGAAGACGAAGTCGGCGCGCAGCCGGGCGAGATAGATCTGCTCGAAATAGGCCTCGGCCGCATAAACGAAAGGGTCGTTCCGGCCTCTGAAGAGATTGAGCTTCCCTTCTTCTCCAAAGAGTTCGCGGACCTCGGCGAGGCTGGTCTCCCCGAGCGTGAGCCCGAACACGCGCGTGCGGCCTGCGGGATTCTGCTCGATGCGCCAGGGCAGCCGGACGACCCCGTCGTCGGCTGGTTGCGGCATGAGCAAGAGGATGGCGACGAAGCCCAGTGCCGCGGCGGCGAGCAGGTAGAGGATGAGCTGTCGATCCATGGATGCCTGAGCGGCGTCAGTGTCCTCGAGTCATGATGCGAAGACCGCGCTCAATCAGCGTAACACATGAAGCCAGCGACGACGCGGCGCCCCTCGGCCATGAGGATGTTGTAGGTCCGGCAGGCGGCACCCGTGTCCATCACCTCGACGCCGATTCCCTGTCCCATGAGATCGAAACAGAGCCTGGGATCAAGGAAGACCTGCGTCTCGCCGGTCCCCAGGAGGACGACCTGAGGGGAGAAGGCGAGCAGCTCGTTCAGGTGCTCGGCGGAGAGATCGAGGGGCCGTGCCGGCCCCCAAGGTTCGACGATCTGCTCGGGTGTCAGGATCAGGCCATGCCGGTAGTCGCGGCCATCGATCGCGATGCCGTCCCTGCCATACGACTCGATCAGATGCCCGCCGCTTCTGTCTGCCTCGGCGAATCTCATCGGGCGACCATAACCCAGGTACCCCAAACGAACAAGCGCGCAGCGAAGGGGGGCCCTGTGTAGAATCCTGCTCTATCGATGACAACCGACCGATCCCGAAGCCCATGAGAGTTCGCACCCGATTCGCCCCTTCGCCCACCGGTTATCTGCATGTCGGCGGCGCCCGCACCGCGCTCTTCTGCTACCTCCATGCGCGCAAGCATGGCGGCCAGTTCGTGCTGCGGATCGAGGACACCGACCTGGAGCGCTCCACGGCGGAATCGGTGAACGCCATTCTGGAGGGGATGACCTGGCTCGGGCTCGACTATGACGAAGGACCCTTCTATCAGACCGAGCGCTTCGAGCGCTACAACGCCGTCATCGAGGAGCTGATGGCGAAGGGTCTGGCCTATCGCTGCGATTGTCCCAAGGAACGCTTGGATAAGCTGCGCGTGGACCAGAAGGCGCGGCGGCTCAAGCCCAGGTACGACGGTCGCTGTCGCAATCGACAGGTGGATCCCGAGACGCCCCATGTGATCCGCTTCAAGAACCCGGTGGATGGCGTGGTGGTGGTGGACGACCTGATTCGGGGGAAGGTCCCCTTCAACAACGAGGAGTTGGACGATCTCATCCTGCGTCGCACCGACGGTACGCCCACTTACAACCTCACCGTGGTCGTGGACGATGCCGACATGGCCATCTCCCATGTCATCC
The DNA here is from genome assembly GCA_028277465.1 of Chromatiaceae bacterium. Taxonomy (GTDB): domain Bacteria; phylum Pseudomonadota; class Gammaproteobacteria; order Chromatiales; family Chromatiaceae; genus JANQGF01. Next base: position 1,384 of record JANQGF010000378.1, on the reverse strand, counting down.
GCGGCGATGACCACTTGAACAATACACCGCGCCAGATCAACATCCTGCGCGCGCTCGGGCATGAGCCGCCGCGTTACGCCCATGTCCCCATGATCCTCGGCGACGACGGCGCGCGGCTGTCCAAACGACACGGGGCGGTCAGTGTCATCTCCTTCCGTGATCAGGGTTATCTCCCCGAGGCACTGCTCAACTACCTGGTGCGACTGGGCTGGTCCCATGGCGACCAGGAGCTCTTCTCGATAGAGGAGATGATCGAGTGCTTCGAGATCGGCGACGTGAACCGGGCCGCCTCCACCTTCAATCACGACAAGCTGGACTGGGTGAACCAGCAGTATCTGCAACACGCCGATCCGGCACGCATCGCGAGGCTTCTCAGCCCGCACATGGGCCGGCTCGATATCGATCCCTCGACCGGTCCGGACCTGGTCGAGGTGGTCAAGGCCCAGGCCGCCCGCGCCAAGACGCTGGCCGAACTCGCCGAGATCAGCGCCTTCTGCTATCGCGACTTCGAGACCTTCGACGAGTCCTCGGCCAAGAAGCATCTGCGTCCAATCGCGCGCGAGTCGTTGGAGCGGCTAGCCTCGGCCTTCGAGCTGATGGCCTACGAGGACTGGACCCCCGAGGAGCTGAAGCGGGTCGTGGAGCGGGTCGCCGAGGAGCTGGAGGTCAACCTGGGCAAGGTCGCCCAGCCGTTGCGGGTCGCCATCGTCGGCCGCGCCGCCTCGCCGGGTATCGACGAGACCCTGATGCTGGTGGGCAAAGAGGCGACGCTGCGCCGAATCGGCAAGGCGCTCGACTTTATCGCGGCGCGCGAAGCTGGGGCTTGACGGAGGGGGTAGGTAATGATTCAGAAACAACCTATACACCGTAGGTTGGGCAAAGCGGAGCGTGCCCAACAAGGGCGGCTCAAGTTGCACCACTTGTTTCTGAATCGTTCCCTAGGGTGGGCTGTTGAACTCAAGGGTGAAGGGTAAGAGGCACAGGGCAGCAATTCATAAAGATGCAAGAAGAACCTTTGACCTTGACCTTTGACCCTTGGTTCACCCCGCGACTCGCTTGGCCGTCAGTTCCTTGATTTGTTCTCGCAGGCGGCGTAGCGCACGGTCGTCGGCCTGATGCTCGTGCTGACGATATCTCAGCCGCTCATAGCCGGCGAAGACCTCGGTCAGCTGCTTCGGGTCGAACCGGCCGCTCCGGATCAAGCGGGATTGCAGCGATTGGTAAGGCTCGTGCGGCGGCACCTCGATTCCGGCGGCGGCGAGTCGCTTGCGCAACTGCTGATAGAGCGGTCGGGATAGAAATGTAGCGCGCGCATGGTTCAGGTAGACGACTTCCGACGTATCCGCCGTTTCCGGCTTCGTGGCAAATGGCCGTCATACCATAC
>JANQGF010000367.1 GCA_028277465.1 Chromatiaceae bacterium | reverse complement strand
TGATTCAGAAACAACCTACACACCGTAGGTTGGGCAAAGCGGAGCGTGCCCAACAAGGGCGGCTCAAGTTGCACCACTTGTTTCTGAATCGTTCCTGAGGGTGGACCTGGCCGCCTGCGCCTGGTCGAGATGATGGCCTGTCACCCGGGGCTCGCACCCTCTCCCCCACCCCCTCTCCCGCCCACGGGAGAGGGGAGAAGTGGAGATCCTCGGTCAGGATTTCTTTGTGCGCTCGGGATCAGTCGCCACGCCAGCGCTTCGGCCGGTGGCTCTGGAAGGCAGCGCGTTGCTCAGCGGTCAGGATGCCGGAGATCTGTTCGCGCATTTGCGTCCGGCTGAGGGCCGGATTCGTCCTTTGTTGCTCGAACAATGCCTTGATCTGGTCGACCTGCTCCTCTGAGAGGTCGAACCGTTCGGTCATCCGATCCAGACGGCGCGCCATGAGTCGCTGCAACCGGGCGTCACGCGTCTCCCGCTGCGCCTCCGTCAACACGGCGTCGATCTGATTGTGCAGCTCCAACCGCTGCTGCTCGCGCCGCGAACGATCGGCCTCCATGATCTCGCGGATCCTGGCCTGCTGCCCATCGGTCAGGTCGAGATCCATGGTCATGCGTTCCAAGCGCATCTCGATGTCCTGTGCAGGGCCCGGGTGCCATCCCGTACCCGGTTTGGCGTGAACCGGATCGAGGTTGGCGACGACGCCGCCGATGAGCAGCATGACTGCGACAGCGGTGGCAGTGATTCGGGGACTGGTGAGGGGTGATCTCATGTCATTGAACCTCGCGATTCCTAGGGTTGATGGGGCCGGCAGTTGGGCCGGCCCTCGACCGCGGAGCGATACCGCTCCGACGCGGTTCAGACTAGCGATCGAAGATGCAGCCCGAGTGCAGGGAATGGGCAAGGATTGTGGAATCCAAGCGGCTCGGGGAGGATCGTGTGGTGACTCACCTAAGGCGATTTCCTGGAGAGAATCTACCCAAGAGATCGACCGGTCGTTGGGCTGAGCGAGAGCGAAGCCCAACAGGCGCCGCGTTGGGGTTCGTTCCTCACCCCAACCTACGGGCAGGATCTTTTCCGGTAATCACCTAGACCGCGCCTAGCGCGGTATGCGAAGTTTTTTGATTGGATCGACCTTGGCAGCCACGACAAGCATCGGAGCTGTCGCGGTTTAAGAGAGTAAAAAATATAAAATTTAAACCGCGTCTCCAGCGATGTCGATGAAACCCCCAAAGCCGAGCACAAAATGAAAACGATGCATCTCGCTCTGGACGCGGTTTAGAATCGACTGCGGATGTACTTGAGCGCCCGGCTGATGGGCAGCTCGATGTTGGAGGGGCCGCTGCGGATGATGAATCGCTCCCGCTGTTTGTCGTCACGCAGAATGGCTGGGTGATCGGAGCGCTCGCATTCGACCGCCCCGACGCGCAGTCCGTCCAGGTCATGCAGCGAGAAGCGCACGAAGCGCGCGTACTCGGGCCCCAGATGCTGATTCAGCAGGTTCTTGAAGTGGAGCTGGGCCTTGTCTTCGTTCTCGAATCGATCGGCGTCCAGACCCAAGGTGGTTCCGTCATCGGCGACTCCCATCAGCAGAATACCGCCCTCGGTGTTCATGAAGGCCGCCACCCCCTTGAGCCAGGCGAGCTCGATCTCCTTGCCCGGGGACTTGGTGTGCAGATTGGTCCGCATGGTCGACTTGAGCTCCAGATGCGCGCCTTCGCCGCCGGCGATCAACTCGCGTAGATCCTGTTCCGAGTGACGCCGGTCGATGCTGAGCTTGGGCAGATCACGGAGCTGGCGGCTGTATTTGCGCACCACCAACCAGGTGAGGCCCAGGCTGGCTGCGAGGATCCCGAGCGCGGTCGCCGCGATGATATGCCAGCGACTCTGCAGAATGATCAGGGTCTCGGAGATCGGCAGTGCCACACCGACCCAGGCGCCATCGCGGTCGTCCGTCAGTGGTCGGAACCCGGACCACCAGTTCTTGCCGCCACTGTGAAAGCGCACCAGGCGATTCTCGGGCGCGTCGGCCGCCTTCCAGGCCGCCACCGCGTCGAACGGGAGGGGTCCGCCGAGCCGCGCCTGGGCCGAGAAGAAGGTGTTGGAGCGGTGATCCCTGGGGTGCGATTCGGCGATCCCACGTGGCGCGAAGACACCGCCCGCACCGCTGAAGAGAAAGCCTCGGCCATCCGTCCCGATGGTGAGCCCCTCGATGGTGTCGAAGATGCTCTGCAACGTGACATCCAATGCGGTGACCCGAACCTGCTCGGATTGAGACCAGGCGAGCGCGACCGTGATCCCCGGGACCTCGAGCGAAGCGAAGACATAGGGCGGACTCCAGACGAGCTGGCCGGGATTCTCCACGGCCTCGAGGAACCAGGGACGGGTGCGTGGATCATAATCGGTCGCCACCTGCCGCTCGTCCTGTGGGTGCAGGCTCTCGTCCCAACGTTGCAGACGAATCTGGGCTTGATCGCCGGGGCCGCGCAGCCGGGTCAGCCATCCGTCCCCCTCGCGGCGCAGAAAATACTCCCTGCCATCGGCTGCGGCGTCGATGGCACCCGCAATCTGGGGCATGTGGGCCAGGATGGGGATCAGCCGCTGATTCAACGCCTGCGCTTGCGCGGGGTTGATCTGCGCGCTCTCCAGACCATCGCGAATGATGAGTAGCTGTTGGCGCACTGGAAACAGCAGGCCCTGGACGGCGTCCTGGACCAGCGTCGTCGCCGCCTCGATTCGACTCTCCGCCAGATCCTGTTTGATGTCATCGATCAAGAGGATATTGATCGCAACCAAGAGCCCGACGGTGAAGACAAGCAGCAGGACCAGGTCACGGAGTAGCCGGAACCGAACCGGACCGGACGAACGGCGCAGGAGCGAAAATGGCGTCATGGCGGCGGATTATACCGGGATCCCCGAGAAGGTCGCCGAGGGTCGGCGTCGACTGGTCCACAGAGAAACCACAGTCAATGACCATCAAGCCCGCGGATAATGATAGTATCCAGCGCGGAAATCCAGTCAGATGCTCTCTTGTCATCAATAAAATCAGGGCCTTGTGTGCTGTTCAATGCGTTCGTAAAGGAGATTCCGATGTCCGAGATCCGCTATGACGCCCACCCTTCCATGTTTCGAATGCGCCCCTTCGCGACCCTGCTGGCGATCCTCCTGCTGCTGGGTGGCATCCTCCTCGCCCTGCTCGGGAATAGCTTTCTGCCCGCGGCCATCGCGGCGCAGGTCGATGGCAAGGCATTGCAGATGATCGGGGTTGCCCTGTTCGCGATCGCGACACTCCAACTCTTGGTCTGGTGGATATCGACACGCTCCGACCAACTGGTCATCACGGATGACGAACTGCTCTGGAATCACGGCCTTCTGAGCAAGCAATACACGGAGATCAACATGGCCTCGGTGCGCACCGTGCGGGTCTCGCAGAGCCTGCTCCAGCGGATCATGAACGCAGGCGACATCCGGATCTTCACGGCGGGCGACGAACCTGAGCTCATGGTACGCGGGTTGCCGGACCCGGACAGGATTCGCGAGTTGGTCAAGGTTCAATCCTGATCCGAGGTGGAACGCCAATGGCCTCCGGCGATCGCGGGGACCTGAAGCTGCTGGCGATCGCGCTCCTACTCGCCGTCCTCTTGCTCTCGGCGGCGGTCGCCTTTCTGCTGCCGGCGGCGGCCCCATTGATCGCCTCGTTGAACGCGGGGATGGGGCTGAAGGCGGCCGTACCCTGGGGATTCGGGGTGACGGTCGGCTTGTTCGTGCTGTTCGCGCTCGTCGCGGGCGATAGCCTGATCGGTGAGATTCAGTTCATGCTGGGTTCCTTTTTCGCTTTCTTCCTGGTCCTCACACTCCTGCTCGCCTGGGTCTTCTGACCCCGGCTCACCCTCTTCTGCCAGGACTCAGTCAGCCCGCCGACTTCAAGGCCCCGCTACGTTCCAGCACCAGCTGGGAGAGCAGCGCCACCGGTCGGCCGGTGCTCCCCTTCTCCTTGCCACCGAGCCAGGCGACGCCCGCGATGTCCAGATGCGCCCAGCGGTAGTCCTTGGTGAAGCGTCGCAGAAAACAGGCGGCGGTAATGGCACCCGCGTCGCGTCCACCGATGTTGGCCATATCGGCGAAATTGCTGTCGAGCTGTTGCTGGTAGTCGTCCCACAGAGGCATGCGCCAGGCGCGATCGCCAGCCGCCTCGCCGGCCCTGAGGATCTCTTCGGCCAGCCTGTCGTCCGGGGTGAAGAGCCCGGCCGGGTGCCTTCCCAGGGCGACGACACAGGCGCCGGTCAGCGTCGCCATGTCGACCACCAGGGCCGGATCGAACCGTTTGCAGTAAGTCAGGGCGTCGCAGAGGATGAGCCGGCCTTCCGCGTCGGTGTTGAGGATCTCGATCGTCTGACCGGACATGCTGGTCACGATATCGCCCGGCTTGTTGGCGGCACCGTCTGGCAGATTCTCGGACGCGGGCACGACCCCGACCAGGTTGATCGGCAGGCCCATCTCGCAGGTGGCGAGCAGGGCCCCCAGAACGCTGGCGCCGCCGCACATGTCGAACTTCATCTCGTCCATCTCGGCCGCCGGTTTGATGGAGATGCCGCCCGCATCGAAGGTCAGCCCCTTGCCGACCAGGACGATTGGCTTGGCATCGGGATCGCCACCTCGGTAATGCATGATGATCAGCTTGGCCGGCTGGCGGCTGCCGCGCGAGACCGATAGCAGGGCGCCCATTTCGAGCTCCGCCATGTCCGCCTCCTCCAGCACCTGGATCTCGAGCCGCTCGAAGCGCTCGCCGAGGGCCCTGGCCTGATCTGCCAGATAGCTGGGCGTGCAGATGTTGCCGGGCAGATTGCCCAGCTCCCGCGCCAGCCCGATACCCGCCGCGATGGCCGCCCCATGCTGGATGGCCTGCTCCGCGCTGGCCAGTTGCGCCTTGTCAGAGACCCAGAGCGTCAGTCGTTTGAGCGGCGTCTTGGGCGCCTTCTTGTCCTCCTTGGTCTGGCTGTACCGATAGACCTTCTGTGCGGCCGTGACCAGGACCTCGCGAACCGCCGCGTAGAGATCCATGCCTGCCGGCGGCGGATCGGCGACGGCGAGACACGCCTCACTTGCATGCAGCCGCTGAAGAACACCGATGGCGGCAGCGATCGCCTTGCGATGATTGCCCCGGTTGAACTCCTTCCGCTTGCCGCAACCAACCAGCAGCACCCGCTCCGCGGCCAATCCGGGAAGACCATAGAGCATGAGTGTCTGCCCCAGCTCGCCTTCGAGATCGCCCTTCCTGAGCAGAGCGGTCAGGCGGCCCCCGCTGGCGGCGTCGACGTCCTTGGTTAGGCCGGTGAGCTTGCGTTTCTCGAAGACCCCGAGCACGAGGCAAGGCGTCTTCTGTTTGGCGAGTTCGCCGGTCTTGGTCTTGAATTCCATCGCGGGCTCCTGACGGTGGGGTGATCGAGCAACCGGATTGAAGTCTAGCGAATCATGGGGCCTGGTCGAAGTGGGGATCGCGATCCGCAGCGGAATCACTTGACCCCCGCCTCCATCCCTCCTACTGTCAGATCACGATCTTGGTTCGAGGAGGTTGGTCTGCTGGCCCTGATCATGGATGCGCGCCGAGAATCCTTGCCGGTCGCGGAGGAAGATCGACGCCGGCTGCGCTGGCAGTGCCGGCGCGGGATGCTGGAACTGGATCATCTGCTGGGGCGTTTTCTCGACCTGGGATACGCCGAATTGAGTGAGCGGGAGCGGTCCAGCTTCCTCCGACTACTGGCCGAACCGGATCAACGACTGAGCGATTGGCTCATGTCGCGCTCACCGCCCCCGGACCCGGAGCTGTCTGCACTGGTGCAGCGGATCCTCGAGGTCGCGAGTGAGGGGTAGGTGAGGCTCACTTCTCCTCGCCCAAGTGTCCGCGCCGCCGCATCAGCTCCAGGATGCGCTCGGTCAGGATCAGCTCCATGGCGTACATCATCTTCCCACCTGGGATCACCAAGGTGTTGAAGCCGCTGATGAAGGAGCCCTCGATCAGTCCCTTGAGCTTCAGCTTGTAATCGACGTCCGGCTTCGGCTCCAGGAAGTGAATCATCACTAGGCTCTGGTCGGCCGTGGGGATGGTGGTCACAGCGAAGGGGTTGGATGTATCCGTGACCGGGATGCGTTGGAAGTTGATGTGGGTGCGGGAGAACTGGGGCAGGATGAAATGCATGTAGTCATACATGCGGCGATAGATGGTGTCCTTGACGTCCTCGGGGCGATAACCCCGTTCACGGGTGTCGCGGTGGATCTTCTGCACCCACTCCAGGTTGATCGTTGGACAGACGCCGATCAGTAGATCGACCTCCTGGGCCATGTCGATCTCGCCGTCGACGACCCCGCCGTGCAGTCCCTCGTAGAAGAGCAGATCGGTATCGGGCGGAATCGGTTCCCAATCGGTGAAGGCCCCAGGTGGGGTCTCGTGACGGGCCGCTTCTTCTTCGTTGTGGACATAGAAACGGCGCATCCCACTGCCGGTCTCGCCATAGCAGCGGAACAGCTCCAGTTGTTTGTCGAACAGATTGCCCTCAGGCCCGAAATGGCTCAGGACGCGGCCCTCGGCCTTCGCCTTCTTCAGTTCGGCCTTCATCTTCTTGCGCTCGTAGCGATGAAAGCTGTCGCCCTCGATGAAGGCCGCGCGGGCGCCAACCCGGTGGAAGATATGCTCCAGTGCGTTCTTGACCGTACTGGTGCCGGCCCCGGAGGAGCCCGTGACGGCGACGATCGGGTGCTTTCGAGACATGTTGCTCCTCAGTCCTCGACACCGATTTCGTCCTGAACCCGACGCACGATTCGCCGGTCGATCCCCAACAGCTCGTCGCGCCGCTCGGGATAGTCGACTTGAGAAAGCAAGAACCGGATCGCATTGATCCGCGCACGCTTCTTGTCGTCGGACTTGATGATGGTCCAGGGAGAGTCCGCGGTGGAGGTGAAAAAGAACATGTCCTCCTTCGCGCGGGTGTATTCGTCCCACTTGTCTTGAGAGGCTTGATCGACCGGGCTCAACTTCCACTGCCTTAAAGAGTCCTTCACCCGCTTGTCGAAACGCCGCGCCTGCGCCTCTTTGCTGACCGAGTAATAGAACTTGAAGAGTTTGATGCCGGAGCGGATCAACATCCGCTCGAGCTCCGGCACCGAGCGCAGGAACTCCTTGACCTCGGCACCACTACAGAAGCCCATCGCCCGCTCGACCATGGCTCGGTTGTACCAGCTGCGGTCGAAGAAGACGATCTCCCCACCGCAGGGCAGGTGGGCGATGTAGCGTTGGAAATACCATTGGGTGCGCTCGCGGTCGCTCGGCTTGTCCAAGGCGACGACCCTGGCACCGCGGGGATTCATGTGCTCCAGGAAGCGCTTGATGGTTCCGCCCTTGCCGGCCGCATCGCGCCCCTCGTTGATCACGAGCAGACGTAGACCTCGCTCCTTGACCCAGTTCTGCATCTTCAAGAGCTCGGCGTGCAGGGGCATGATCAGATCCAGATAGTCGGCATCGCTCAGCCTGCCGAGCGGGCCTGCGCGATCGTCCGCTGGACCCTTGCGTTTCGACTCCTTCTTCGCCTGTTTGAGCTTGTAGGCCTCCGCGTCCGGCCCGCTCGGCAGGATGAGGGCGGAGGGCAGACTCGTCTCTCCAGCGGCACCCCCTCCCCCATCCAGAGCTGTTCGCTCGTGTGGGGCCTCCTCGCCGAGCCGATTGCTGGTGCTATCCCGATCTGCGATGCGGATGGCGTCATCTTGCAACATCGTCATTGTGCGTGCCTCCATTTAGTCGGTTTGATCCTGGCCGAGGTCGCATGGACACCCCCTCTCACGACCGCGGACAAACGCCCGCAGGTCAGCGTCGACCAGTTTCTGGGGGATGTTTTATTACGATTTTATGACATAATAATGACAAACGCGTGACAAAACGCAAGCTGCTTTCACGCCAGTCCGGCTCTCGCCGGCCTGGCTTCCGGAGGGTTGGGAGGCCTTCTGCACCAGGGTGTCGCCGATCAGGGTTTGTCGGTGATGACCGTCGCAAGCGTTTTCCGAGCGGTCGCCCGCGACCGAATACCTCTTCTCGCCAACCGCCAATCTCGCCTCAGGAGTCGCCAATCAGTGGATTCCCTATCAGTTCTCGTCGTCGTGTCTGTGGCCGTGGTCTTGGTGTTCGACTACACCAACGGGTTTCACGATGCCTCCAACATCATCGCCACACCCATCGCCTCGCGGGCGCTGACACCCATCCAGGCGGTAACCATCGTCGCGACCTTCGAGTTCCTCGGCCCTCTGCTCGGTGGCACTGCGGTCGCCAACACCATCGGCAAGTTCGTGCAGCTCGACGATGTCGCGGCAATCCTGTCGGTAAGCGTCATCCTGTGCGGATTGGCTGGGGCGATCTTCTGGAACCTGCTGACCTGGTGGTTCGGTATCCCCTCTTCGTCGTCCCATGCCCTCGTGGGCGGGTTGACCGGCGCCGTGCTCATCGCAGTCGGTGCCGACCATGTGATCTGGGGCTTCGACCAGCTCCTTCAGGGACACCTGACGGGCGTCAGCAAGGTGCTCCTGGCCCTGATCCTGTCGCCGATCATCGGTTTCTGGTTCGGGTTCCTCGTCCACCGCATCCTGTTCTTTCTCGTGCGTGGCGCCAAGCCCGATGTCAATCGCGTCTTCAAGCGCGTGCAGATCCTCTCCTGCGCCGGTCTCGCCTTCTCGCACGGTGCCAACGACGCCCAGAAGAGCATGGGCATCATCACCTTGGTGCTACTGAGCGGCGGATTCCTGACTGAGTTCACCGTCCCCTTCTGGGTCGTTCTTTCCTGCGCCGTGGCCATCACGCTCGGCATCCTGTCCGGCGGCTGGCGCATCGTGCGGACCGTCGGCTTCGGCATCTTCAAGGTCCGGCCCATCCACGCCCTGGACGGGCAATTGACCTCGGCCATGGTGATCTTCGGCGCCTCCATGGTCGGGGCGCCGGTGTCGACCACGCATGTGGTGAGCTCGTCGCTGATGGGCATCGGGGCCTCGGAGCGACCCAAGGCGGTGCGCTGGTCCAAGGCGAAAGAGATCGTCAGCACCTGGCTCATCACCATGCCTGGGGCCGGCTCGGTATCCGTCTTGACCTACCTGCTCGTCGACGCGCTGCTCGACCTGCACTAGCCAGATGGGGAGATGGACCATAGAGCCTGCGGCGGCCTGGACCGCGCGGCCACAGCCGGGGCCGGCACCACCGGCGTTCGCCCCGGAGCGAGAACCCCACCACATTGACCAAAGGAGACCGAGATGAGCACCAGCAACAATTCCGTCGTCACCCGACTCGTCGACCGCGTGTTCCCGCGCATGCCCGACTTCTATGGGCTGATCAACTCACAGTGCGAGCTGAACTGCCAAGCCATGGACGTCTTCGTGGAGTTCATGGAGACTGGAAACCCGGAGACTGGGAGACGAGTACGGGCGATGGAAAAGGAAGGCGACGAACTCAAGGCACGCAATATGGAAGTCCTGAGCCGAGCCTTCGCCACCCCGATGGACCGCGAGGACATCTATCGTGCGATCGTCGCAATCGACGAGATCCTGAATTACGCCAAGACCACGGTGCGCGAGGTGGAAGCGCTCGAGATCGAGCCCGACGCCCATATGGCCGAGATGGCGAGACTCATCCGCGACGGCTGTGGCGCACTGCGCGCGGGCTTCGCCAAGCTTTCATCGAGCCCCGCCGACGCCGACAGCGACGCCGCCGCCGCGCGCAAGTCCGAGCGCACCACCGAGAAGGTCTATCGGGCCGCATTGGCCGAGCTCTTTCATGCCGAGGACCACGTCGCGGCGCTGAACCGAGGGGCGGATGATGCGGGGGCCAACGCCATGCGTTACGTGATCGAGATCTTCAAGCGTCGCGAGGTCTACCGTCACCTGTCGAACTCAGCCGACCGGGTCGAGCGCGGAGCGGGCGTCTTGCATGATATCCTGGTGCAGATCGCTTGAAGACCGCTGTCTCCGAAACCGTTTCCTCGGGATCGCCGGGAATCGTTCCCGGCCCAGATCCTCCGGTGGGCGGTCTAAGGCGATTTCTGTCAATGTTCATACCATCTGACTTGTCTTGACGCCCGCCTTCGGTGTCGCACCACCAGTCACATCGCCCGGCGATGCTCCTGG
>JANQGF010000362.1 GCA_028277465.1 Chromatiaceae bacterium | reverse complement strand
CATCACGTGGGAGCGGCGCCCCGCCGCGATCGCGCGCTCTTCGCGGCGGGGCGCCGCTCCCACCAACGAGGTGCTTGGACCAACCGATGATCGAGGCCGAGAATTGACAGAAATCGCCTCAGCTCTTACAGCGCCGCGGCCGCTCAGACAGGGAAGACGAACGCCTTGTCAGCATCGACCGCGAGACAGACGATCCGACCCTGCTCCGGCAGCATCGCACCTGGTACCCGGGCCTGGAGCTCGAGCGCCTCGGCGGATCCTGTTTCGACCGCAAGACGCAGATGGCTCGCATGACCGAGCAGGCGAGCGTCGATGACGCGCGCGGCACGCCCGTCGCCCTTGACGGTGCTTCCAACCAAGAGGCCCTCGGGCCGAATCATCACCTGTGCACCACTGCCCTCCCCGATTCCCGGTGCGGCAAAGCTCCCGAGTGGGGTCTCCACCCGCCCGCCCGCGACGCCGCCTTCCAACCGATTGACCGGCCCGAACAACCTCGCCACATAGGCGCTGGCCGGATGGAAGTAGGTCTCGGTCGGGGTACCGGCCTGGAGGATCCGGCCAGCCTCCATCACCAGGATCCGGTCCGCCATGAACATCGCCTCCTCCGGATCATGGGTTACCATCAGAGTGGCGATACCCGTCTCGCGCAGCAATCCTTGGGTCTGCTCGCGCACCTCAGCGCGACGGGTAACGTCGAGACCGGAGAAGGGCTCGTCGAGCAGCAGGACACGCGGACCGGGTGCGAGCGCGCGCATCAAGGCAACCCGCTGCTGCTGTCCGCCGGACAGGGTGTGAGGATAGACGTCCATCAGGTCGCCGATTCCCATGCGATCCGCGGTGTCGTCGACCCAACCGCGCCGGGCCCGGTCCTGTTTGCGCACGCCGAACAGAATATTTTCGCCCACGGTGAGATGCGGAAACAGCGCAAAATCCTGGAACATGAGACCGACGCGCCGTTGCTCTGGCGCGAGATGGAGACCCGAACCCTCGCTAACCATCTCATCGGCGATCCTCACCCGGCCCTGCTGCGCCCGTTCCAGTCCGGCGGCGAGTCGCAGCAGGGTCGTCTTGCCACAGCCAGACGAGCCCAGAAGACAGATGAGCTCGTGCGTGTGCAGACCCAGACTGACGCCGCGTAACACCTCCAAGGCGTCGAACCTGTGGTAGATGTCTTCGATCTCGAGCAATGCCACCGACTCAACTCCCCCCGCCGTGGCCGGGCCGCGCGGCGCGGATGCCGAGGCTCAAGAGCACCACGGGAATGATGCCGGCAGCGACGATGGCGAGCGCCGCCGGGGATGCCTCTTCGAGGAGCTCGTCGGACGCGTACTGGTAGACGAAGGTGGCCAGCGTCTCGAAGTTGAACGGACGTAAGATGAGCGTCATGGGCAGCTCCTTCATGCCGTCGACGAATACCAGCAACGCGGCGGCCAGCGCGCTGCCGCGGATGAGTGGCACATGCAACCGACGCAGCGTCGCCAAGGGTCCCGCGCCGAGCGTGCGCGCCGCCCCCTCCATCGAGGTAGTGATCTTGATCAGGCTGGCCTCCGCCGCCCCGTAGCTGAGCGCCAGGAACCGCACCACATAACCAAAGGTGACCGCACCCAAGGTGCCGCTCAACAGCAGTCCCGTGGACAGCCCGAACGCCTCACGCATGAAGGTATCCACCGCATTGTCGAAGGCGCCGAACGGTACCATGATCCCGACTGCCAGCACCGCACCTGGCACGGCATAACCGATTGCGGCGAAGCGGCTCGCCGCCCGCAGGCCACGCGAGCCGGACAACCTCACGCCGTACGCGAGGAACAACCCGACGAGCAGTGCAATGACCGCTGCACTGGCGGACAAGAGGAGGCTGTTGAGCGCATGGCCGACGAAGTCCGCTTCCAATGTCGCCCGGTAGTGGCGGAGCGCATAGGAGCCCAGCACGATCGCCGGAAGGGCGAAGCCCAGGGCGATGGGCAGTGCGCACAAGAGGACGCTGGCGCCTGCCCGCCCGCCGCGCAGCCCGTAGCTGGGCAGCGCCCGATAGCGGTTGGTCGACTGCTGAAAACCCTTGGCGCCGCGCGCCCAACGCTCGGCGGCGATCAACAGCAGCACGAAGGCGAGCAGCACGGCGGAGAGCTGCGCGGCCCCGGCGACCGACCCCATGTTGAGCCAGACATCATAGATCCCGGCAGTGAAGGTCTGGACCGCGAAGAAGTCCACGGTCCCGAAATCGTTCAGGGCCTCCATCAAGACCAGGCTCACCCCAATCACGATCGCAGGCCGGGCAAGCGGCAGGGCGACGCCGAAGAAGCTCGCCCAGGGTCCACGCCCGAGCGTCCGGCTGACCTCGATCACACAGACACTCTGTTCCACGAAGGCCGCCCGGGCCAGCAGATAGACGTAGGGATAGAGTGTGAGGGTCATCATGGCGACCGCACCGCCGAGGGAGCGGATCTCGGGAAACCAGTAGTCCTGGGGGCCGGACCAGTCGAAGGTGTCGCGCAGCATGCCCTGCACCGGGCCAGCGTACTCGAGCAGATCCGTGTAAACGAAGGCGACCAGGTAGGACGGCATCGCGATCGGCAGCAACAAGGCCCACTCGAAGACGGCCTTGCCTGGGAAGCGGCACATGGTCACCACCCAGGCGGTGGACACACCGATCAAAAGGGTACCCAACCCGACGCCGAGCATGAGCAGACCCGTGGCGACGAGGTAATCCGGGAGGACAGTCGCTGTGAGGTGGCGCCAAATACCCTGGTTATCGCCGAAGGTCAGGACGAGGATGGTGACGAGCGGCAGCGAGACCAGGAGACAGACGAACGCGGTGCCAATCCGCCACAGGTCCCAACGGGCCAGTCGCCCTCTGGAAGCAACCGACCGGCCGGTCCGAAACAGGGCATCCGCGGCGCGCTGCCCTCGCAGCCAAGCGCTGCCAGCAAGTCCGTTCGACATTCTTTATCCAACGATCTGGCCTTGATCGAAGCGCCGACCACCGAGGAAGGTCGGCGCTTCGCGGCCGCGAGCCTCGAGCCTGAGGCAGTCGGACACCAGCGTCAGGAGCTTGGACCCTTGTCGAAACCGACCTCATCCACGAGCTTGCTGGCTGCGGCACGGTATTTGGCGACCTCGGCAAGACCGACGGTATCTGGCTTGAAGGTTCCCAGCTTGGCGGTCACGCTATCGGCCGAGACACCCTCGATCACCGGGTACTCGAAGTTCTGCTGGGCATAGATCTCCTGAGCCGCCGGACTCGCCAAGAACTCGATCAGCCCGAGGGCCGCCTCCTTGTCCTCGGCGCTCTTCAGGACACCCGCGCCGCTGATGTTCATGTGGGCACCGCGATCCTCTTGATTCGGAAAGACGACCCGAATTGCCTCGGCCCATTGCTTCTCTTCGGGCTTCTCCTCATTGGTCGACATCTTGCCGTAGTAATAACTGTTACCGATGGCGATATCGCACGCGCCGACGAAGATCGCCTTCGCCTGGGCGCGGTCATTGCCCTGGGGCTTGCGGGCAAGATTGGCCCGCACGCCTTCGAGCCACTCGCGGGTCCTGGCTTCGCCATGATGTGCGATCAGCGAGGCAATGAGCGACACATTATAGACATGTTTGCCCGAGCGGCTGCAGATGCGTCCCTTGTACTTGGGATCGGCAAGCGACTCGTACGTGAAGGTCTCGTCGGCCGGAATCCGATCCTTGGAGACATAGATGACTCGCGAGCGCTGGGTCAGCCCATACCATCGGCCTTGCGGGTCGCGCAGATGCGTGGGGATTGTTTCCTCCAGGACCTCCGAGGATGTCTCGGCCAGCACGTCCGCCTCGGCCATATCGTTCAAGCGCCCGATATCGACGGTGAGCACCAGATCCGCCGGCGAGTTCGGACCCTCGGCCTTGATGCGCTCCAGCATTCCCTTCTTGGCATAGACGACGTTCACCTGAGTGCCGCTCTCGTCCTTGAACTTGTCCATCAAGGGCTGAATCAGGAAGGGTTGGCGATAGGAATAGAGGTTGAGCTCATGGGACCCGGCAGCGACCTGGGCGCTCAAGGATCCGAGACCGAGCGAGGCGACGAGGGCGCTCGTGAGCAGCATCTTCTTCATGGGTTTGTCTCCAGGGGAACGACTCTTGCCGACTTTAAGGCGATTTCTGTCAATTCTCATACCACCTGGCTGGTCTTGACGCCCGCCTTCTGCGTCGCGTCAGCAGTCACATAGCCTGGCTATGCGCCTGCCGGCGCTCCTTGAAGGCAGACGCCAATCCAGCGCCATCTGGCATGAGAATCTCCGGCAATCGCCTAATCTGGGCGGACGCTCGCACGGCGGCGCGAGACCCCGGGTTCGACATGGCAACCTCGCTCCGGCTCATGCTCGACAGGGTCGGTTCGCCACATCTCGCCCTCGGTCGTCGCGCTCAAACATGCGATCGTTGGGTAATCGAGATAATGCAAATTATCATGATTTGCAACACTGTCAAGGGTCTGGACAGGCCTGATGACTCCCCCTTGCGCTTCCGTCTCCGAGGCCACTCGAATCGAGCGCGCCGCACGAGCTTCCGCGTCGCACCTGAAGCGGAGGAAGTCCATACCCTACTTGCGGTGATTACGCGACTTCAGTCAACCTGTTGGGAGCAAGCGAAACCAAGTGAAGAGGAAGGATGAGAACCGAAACCCGTAAAGAGCGATCCACGCTCAGTCTAAGGCGATTTCTGTCAATGTTCATACCATCTGACTTGTCTTGACGCCCGCCTTCGGTGTCGCACCACCAGTCACATCGCCCGGCGATGCTCCTGG
>JANQGF010000356.1 GCA_028277465.1 Chromatiaceae bacterium | reverse complement strand
GAGTGGTTGCGATGACTCTGACCGTCAATGTCCATGAAGCCAAGACCCATTTCTCCCGCCTGCTGGAGCAGGCCCATGCCGGACAGGAGATCATCCTGGCCAAGGCCGGAAAGCCCTATGCGCGGCTGATGCCCCTGGCGTCGACCACCGGCCAGCGGCGTCCCGGTCGTCTGCCGGGGCGGTTGAGCGAGGCCTTCTTCGAGCCGCTCTCCGACGAAGAGCTGGCGGCCTGGGAAGAGGGGGCATGAGGATCTTGCTCGATACCCACGCCTTTCTTTGGTGGGTCACCGACGACCCACGCCTGTGCGCGGCCGCGCGCGCGGCGATCGGCGATGACACGAACGGCGTGCTGGTCAGCGCCGCCAGCGCTTGGGAGATCGCCACCAAGCATCGTTTGGGTAAGCTCGGCGAGGCCGCCGCGGCGGTCGCGCGCTTCGCCGAGTTGGTGGCCGCCGATGGTTTCGAGCATCTGCCCGTTAGCTATTTGCATGCACTCAAGGCCGGCAGCTATCCAAGCGCGCATCGCGATCCGTTCGATCGGATGCTGGCGGCGCAAAGCGCGTTGGAAGGGCTGCCACTGGTCACCCGCGATGCCGCGTTCGATGACTTTGGCATCCAAACGCTGTGGTGAGCGTGGCTGTGCCGGCCAGTGCGCTGACGGATCGCGCGCCACTGTCCGTTCATCTTCAAGATCCACAATCCTGGTTACATGGCGACCTGAACCGAGCGAGGACGAGCACCCATGATTGGCATCGACTTCGGCACCACCACCAGCAGCAGCATGGCCTGGGTCGACCCGCGCAGCGGCGAGGCACGGATCCTCAAGAACGCCGAGGGCGAGGAGAAGACGCCCTCGGTGGTCTATTTCGGCGCGGGCGAGCCGGTGGTCGGCAGCCCAGCGGAGCTGATGCTGGAGGACGACGAGGAGCGGCGCCGCGTGGTAACGAGCATCAAGCGCGAGCTGGTCAACGCCCCGACGCTGGCGCTGCCGGGTCGGCGGGTCAAGGCGGTCGAGGTGGCCGCGGCGGTGTTCGCCAAGCTCAAGCGCGACGCCGAGGCGCTGTATTTTCAGCAACCGGTGACGCGGGCGGTGGTGACCTGTCCGGCCGCATTCGACGTGCTGGAGCGCGACGCGATCGCCGCGGCGGTGCGGCTGGGCGGATTCGCGGAGGTCGAGCCTGCGCCGCGCCGAGGGGATCGCCTATCTGGAGTACCGCCTACCGCTGGACTATCTACGGAACGATTCAGAAACAAGTGGTGCAACTTGAGACGCCCTTGCGCGCGCGGCCGGCGACCAGGGCTGCCCGGTCGAGACGCTGGTGCTGATCGGCGGCTCCTCGCGCATCCCGCTGATCCAGCGCCAGCTTTCCGAGACGCTGCCGGTGGCACCGCGCAAGTACGGTGACGCCGACGTGGCGGCGGCGCTGGGGGCGGCCTATGTGGCCGCGCGCACCTGGGCGCCGGTCGACCACCGACCCGAGCGGCTGGCGCGCTATCGCGCGGCCGTGGCCGAGGCCGGGTCGGGCGAGACCCTGAGCGCGGCCGCCGTCGCGCGGCTCGCCGCCCTAGCCGGCGAGCTACGTCTCGACGCCGCGCAAATGGGCACCATCGAGCGCGAGGTGATGGGCGAGACCAAGGAGGCGCGCCTGGCACGACGCCCATCGGTGCCGAACGTCCAGGATCTGCACGGCCGGCCCGCGGAGGTCGTCCAGCGGCTCCAGCGCGAGACCGCCGCGGCGCTGGGCGTGGAGGTCGTCTTTCGGCATCGGCTCGAGGACGGCGGCGAGGGGCCGGAGCTGGTGGTCATCCTGCCGGTGGAGAGCTTCCAGCCCAATCCTTTCGGCCTCTATCAGGTCCATGGCAATGTCTGGGAATGGTGCCAGGACCAGTGGCACGGGGGCTATGCGGGCGCGCCGGCGGATGGCTCGGCCTGGGAGACGGGCGGGGAGTTGTCCCGCGTGTTGCGCGGCGGCTCCTGGCTCGGCGGCCCGGGGTGGTGCCGCGCCGCCTGCCGCGGCCGCAGCCCCGCCGGTGACCGCGACGTCGACGGCGGGTTTCGGGTGTGTTGTGGCGCCCCCATCGAATAGCTGGGCGGCTGAGCGCTGAATCGCCGATCCCCGGCCCACTGAACGCGCCGCGCAGCGGCGCGACGCGCGATGGTTGGGGTATCAACTGATCGCGGTTGGCGCCACCCGGACGCTGGCCTCAAGCAAGAGATCCTTTCGGGATAAGGAAGATCCCGTTTCCTGGACCTGAGCGGTCGTCCTTGTCTCCCACTCGAGCGCCGAGCGCCGAGCGCCGATTGTCCGCTTGGCGGCAGCCGCCGGGCTGACTCCATCGACTCGACCAAACGAAGAGCGTTCGCGATGCCACTGGCCCAATTGCGGCAGCGCACGGAAAAGCGTACGTTATGGTCGGGAGGTAAAATTTCATGACGATACTCAACGCCACTGAAGCACGCTCCAAACTCTACAGCTTGATCGACGAAACGGCGGCGACGCATCAGCCCATTCTGATCAAGGGCAAGCGAGGCAATGCAGTCTTGGTGTCGGAAGACGATTGGAATGCCATGGCCGAAACGCTGTACCTGCTGTCTGTTCCGGGTATGCGGGAATCGATCAAGGAGGGGATGGAGACACCGATCGATGACTGCGCGAAGCAACTGGACTGGTGAGCTGGTCACTGGTCTATACGAAACAGGCGCGGAAGGATGCAAGAAAGCTGGCCGCTTGCGGCTTGAAGGACAAGGCCAAGGATCTGCTCGAGCTGCTCGAGCGGAATCCTTTTCAACGCCCACCGCCCTTCGAGAAACTGGTGGGCGATCTCTCCGGGGCCTATTCGCGCCGAATCAACATTCAGCATCGCTTGGTCTATGAGGTGATCGAGGCCGAGCGTGTCGTCAAGGTGCTGCGGATGTGGACACATTACGACTAAGAGGATTCAGGCATGAGCGCCATCCAGGACGAAATCGTTCGCGCCTTGGAGTCGTCCGCCGAGCGGCTACGGTTGCCCGGCCTGCCCGCCACCCTGGCCGACGTGCTGCAGACTCTGGCCGGCAAGGTCTACGAGCCCTGCGTGGTCGCGGTGGTCGGACGGGTGAAGGCTGGCAAGAGCACCTTCATCAATGCCCTGCTCGGTGCCCGCGAGGACCTGGCGACCGTGGGCACCACCGAGACCAACGCCACCATCAACTATTTCCGCTACGGCAACCCGCCCGACCCCGAGCGGCCGGTGCGCTGCCATTGGCGCGGGGGCGGCTATGAGGACGTATCCGCCGATTTCCTGCATCAGTTGCAGGGCAACGACGAGACGACCCTGCGCCGCGCCGAGGGGGTCGCCTATCTGGAGTACCGTCTGCCACTGGACTATCTGCGCCATGTCACCCTGGTGGACACCCCCGGCACCGACGCCGTGGTCGACGAGCACCAGGGACGCACGGCCGAGTACATGCGTCTCTATGGCCAACTGCGCGAGCGTCACAACCAGGAGACTCAAAAGATCGGCGAGACCAGCGACGCCATCATCTATCTCGTCGGCGCGGTGGCCATGGCCACCAACCGGGGCTTCCTGGAGGAGTTCAGCCAGGCCACCGCGGGGAAGTCGCGCGCCCTGAACGCCATCGGGGTGATGGCCAAGATCGATCTCGACCCCGAGATCATCGCGCGGCGCGAGGCGCTCTCCGCCAAGATCGCCACCCAGCTCGAGGACAGCCTGAATCGGGTGGTCCCGGTCTCGGCGGGTCTGCAACGGGCGCTGCAAGGGCTGCTGGCCGACGCGGGCGCGGGGCTCCAGCGCTTGATGGACGCCCTGCGCCGCATTCCAGCCGACACCCTGGAGGAAATGCTCGACAGCAGCGAATTCTTCCGCGACGACGAAGACTTCGAGGACTGTCCCCTGAGCACCACGGAGCGCCGTGACCTGATGGACTCGCTGGACTGGACGATCTTCACCACCATCGCTCGGATCGCGGCCGATCCCGCCCTGGACCGCGCGGCGGTCGCCGCCGAGCTGGAGCATATCGCCGGCTTTGCCCCCCTCAAGGCGGTTCTGGAGAGCCACTTCCTCAAGCGCAGCGAATTCCTGCGTTCCTATCGGATCCTCAACGACGCCCGCCGCTTGCTCGGCAACATCCGTTACCGACACCTCCCGGAGCTGCGCCGGCGCGAGCGCGAGGAGTCGGCGCGCCGCGAGCGCTTCCTGGCCTTCATCTGCGGCGCACCCGGTGATCAGACGGTCGCCCGCGAGCTGGCCGAATGGCTGGAGAAGACCGCGGTCCACTATGCGGCCCCCGTGGCCGAGGCGGTCGACGCGGTCGACCGCGCCTTGGGCGGTGCCTATCACACCCTGCAAGCCTACAACGCCGACTTCGAGGCCCTGCAGACCCTGGAGCAGCACGCCGAGCGCTTTCAGGGCGAGGAAGTGGAGGAGCTGCGGTGCCTGCTCGGTCTCTATGGCCTGCGGACCGCCGATCGCCTGCCAACGGACCACGCCCAAGACGAGGACCATGTCGCGCGCCGCCAGCAGCACTGGCTGGAGGTCAGCCAGCGTGACCATTCGCCCGCCAAGCGGGACATCGCCGAGCGGGCGGTGGCGCGCCTGGGGACGATCCTGGATGCGCTGGCGCGCTGATTCCTCCCGATCGATCGGCCGCGGTGTCGGATGCTCGCGACTTGTCCGTTTCATCGATTGACGGACGGGCGAAACCACAGTTGAGCAGACCGAAGGGTCGCAACCGCTACGCCGCCGATAACCGCTTCGCCTACCTCGGGATCGGGTGTGTTGTGGCGCCCCCATCGAATAGCTGGACGCTGGAATGCTGATCGCTGAATCGCTGACACCCTGCTCACTGACGCGCCGCGCAGCGGTGCGGTACGACCCGTTGGGTTGCTGGACGGTGCGCTTGCGCCCGAGCGCGGATTTCTACACCGACTCGCATCCGCGCGCCTCGGATCTGACAGGCTTGTTCTGAATGAACAGCAAGCACACAAAATGCTGGAGGCCATCTTCGCCAACCCTGTCAATGGCAATATGGAGTGGGCACGGATCGAGGCACTGTTCATCGCTATCGGTTGCCAGTTCATCGAGGGGAGCGGCTCTTCGGTCGGGTTTGAAAAGGATGGTCACCGAGTCCGCTTCCATCGTCCTCACCCACAGAAAGCGGCCTTGGTGTATCGGGTGAAAGACGCCCGCGCTTTTCTCGAACAGCTGGGAGTGACCCCATGAACGCGATGTCTTACAAAGGCTATCTCGCCCGCATCGAATACAGCGCCGAAGATCGTCTGTTCGTCGGCCATCTCGCCGGGATCAAAGACATCATCGGCTTTCACGGCACCACCGTGGACGAGCTGGAAGATGCCTTCCATGAGGCCGTCGATGACTATCTGGCCATGTGCGAGAAATCGAGTCATCCACCCAATCCGGCGGTGGATGGGACACTCACGCTCCAGGTCTCGCCCGAGGTGCATGCGCGCGTCATCCAATCCGCCGAATTGGCCGGAAAGAGCCTGAATCAATGGGCGTCGGAAGCCCTGGAGAGAGCTGCTATCCGTTGAAGTAGCCTGGTAGGGTACGCATCGCGTACCGTTCGGCGACGATGTGGAATGTCATCTGTTCTTGGAAACTGCCACGCCGCTGCTTGGGCGGCGATCCTGCATCCCAAGACGTAGGTGCAAGCCATTGATGGAGACCAATATGAGCAACATCGATCAAATGCCCCTGCCACGCCGATACTTCACCGTCGCCGATTATCGCCGCATGGGCGAGGTCGGCATCTTGGGCGAGGACGAACGGCTGGAGCTCATTGAAGGGGAGGTCATCGAGATGACGCCGATTGGAAGCCCGCATGGTGGACGCGTCAACCAGCTGAATCGGCTCTTGATCCAAGCCGTTGGTGAGCGGGCCGTGGTGGCGGCGCAGAATCCGGTCGTCCTGGGCGAGCACTCCGAGCCCGAGCCCGATCTCGCGCTCCTGCGCCCGCGCGCGGATTTCTACACCGACTCGCATCCGCAAGCCACGGACGTGCTGCTCCTGATCGAGGTCGCCGACACCAGTCTGCGGACCGACCGTGACGTCAAGGTCCCGCTCTATGCCCGCCACGGCATCCCCGAGGTCTGGATCGTGGCCATCGACGACCGCC
>JANQGF010000331.1 GCA_028277465.1 Chromatiaceae bacterium | reverse complement strand
ACGATTCAGAAACAAGTGGTGCAACTTGAGACGCCCTTGTTGGGCACGCTCCGCTTTGCCCAACCTACGGTGTATAGGTTGTTTCTGAATCATTACTAAAGACCTCCATACCGAGCCAAGACGTCGGGCGAGTCACGGCGATCGCAGAGGCCTCGGTACCACCTGGCATCCGGGCTCGACGCGGGAGCGGACAGAGAGGTCAAGACCCGCAGCGACACGCGTCAGCCGCAACGGAGGAATCACCGACGGCCCGTCAGCTTGGCCCTCAGGCGGTCGCACCTCCGCTCGCGCTCGGGTCCGGGGGGCAGCTCCAGCGCATAACCGAGCGCCCGCTCGAGATCGCGAGTCCGGTGTTCGTGATACTTGGCGAGCGCAGTTCGGGCCTCCAGGCTGCCCCGGACGACGAGCGTCTCCCAGATACGACTGGCCTCTCCCCAATCGCCTCGCCGTCCGAGCAACCGCGCCAGGGCCAAGAGGCCCTGCGGATTCAAGCGATGCCGGTCGGATTCGAGTAGGCACAGGGCCTGTTCGGAACGCCCTCGGGACTCATGATAGGCCGCGATCGACCGGGTATCTGCACCCAGGCTGGGCGGATCGCGGAAGGCCTGGTCGAGCATCGGAATCAGGCCCGCAAGCGAGAGGAGGTCGAGACGATTGTGCCGGAGCGCGGCGCCGAGTGGGTCGACCTCGCCCCGTCTTAGCCAGCCCAACCAGGCCTGCGGGGCGGCCGATCCAGGCAGATCGCCCTCACGCTCCAATCCCAGGAGACGGATCTCGGCGGTACCCAATCGACAGTCCGGCCAGATGCGGCCGAAGGCCCGCCGTACCGGCGCCAAGAGGTCCAGGTGAGCGAGTCGCTGCAAGGGGTCGGACCGACCGCCGAGTCGAAATCGGGTGGTCAAGAGCGGCGCGTCGAAGGCGCGCCCATTGTAGCTGACCAGCAGAGAGACATCGGCGAGCTCCTCTCCGATGGCCTGTAGATAATCTGGCTCGGCATCGAGCCGAGCGAGGAGATACTGGCGCAACGACCATCCATCGGCATCACGCCGCAGCAGCCCAGTGGCAAAGGCCCAGGTGCCGCTGCCACCGGCGAGTCCGCTGGTCTCGGTATCGAGATAGACCACCCTACCCTGGGTCAGCGGCCCGACGGGAACCGCCGACCTCTCCCGCGGCTCGCCCGGGGAGGTCGCCGAGCGCTCAGACCCCAGCATCTCTAGCAAGGGCGATGTGGTGGAACCCAGGATGGCGTCGGTCGTCCTGAGCATGACCCGTCCGTGCCGGATGTCTCCCCCCAGCCGCCGCTCGAGCAAGAGAACGCCAGGCGCAAGGCTCTCGGCACCGAGCGCGACACCGAGGGCCTCCTCGTCCGGCTCGACCCTGGCCGAGGCCCTCGGCCCCACCATGAGACGCCGGACCCGCTCGGCGAATGCAGGCCCGCCGATCGGCTGGCTACCGGATCCGGGGATCGCCGAGTCCGTCGCCGGGTCACCGGGTTCGGACGCACCGCCGGATTGCGCCGCGCCAGCCGCCTGCCCACGCAAGCGCCTGAGCCGCTCACCGAGCGATCGATCGACGCCGTCCATCCTTCATCTCGCCTCCAGCAGCTCGAGAACCGCCAATGCGGCCTGTCGCGGGGTCAGGGCGCGTGTCTCGTCGCTCGGCAAGACCGGCCCGACGCAGGCCGGACAGCCAGCCGGGCAGGCGCAGGAGGCGACCAGATCCCGAGCGTGCAGCACCAGGCGGCCGGCGTCCTCGTAGAGGGGTGCGGAGAGACCCACGCCGCCCGGGTAGTTGTCGTAGAGGAAGAGCGCCGGCTCGAAGCGCGCGGCCGCGGAGGGCTCCAAGGCATGATTGTCCGGATCACGCAGTTGGCCACGCCCATCCGGACCCACCACCGCGAACCAGGTGCCCTCGCCGTCGCCGACCGCGCGTCCCAGATCGCGCAGCTCGGCCATGGCCCTCAGGGCCGCGACATGATGCAGCGCGTAGGCGGCCCCCAAAAAGCCCTCGATCGCCTGCTGCCGGTCCCGCAGGGCGACCTCCAACGCGGCCGGGTCGACGAGCCACCAGACGGCCGTGGTATGCAGCTCCTGATCCGGCAAGTCGATCCGGCCATAACCCACATTGTCATGGCTGTAGTAGCGGATCTTCTTGTAGCCTGGATAGCGTCGGACGAGATGCACCTCGCCTTGGGCGACCACGCCCCGCCCCTGAGCGCGCCCCTCGAAGCGGGCCAGGATCTTGAGCCGGCTATAGTCGATCGCATCCGTGTAATAGTCCGCCCGGGTGCGGGTCACGAAGGCCTTGCGACCGGTCCAGTCCAATTGCTCGACTTGGTACGGCTGGGACTGAATCATGTAGATGGCACCCTGGTAGAGCGTCCCGGGGACACTCGTGTAATCCACCTCGGCGATCACCGTCCGGCCACCGGCGGTCGTGTCGATCACCACGAAGTTGCCCTCGGCGATCGAGCGCAAGGAGACGGCGTTCGCCGGGTAGCTATCGGCCACCCAGTACCAGCGATCCCCCTGACGCTGCAGCACCCCTTCGTCGCGCAGATAGCCGAGCATCTCCCCCAGATCCTCGGCCCCGAAGGATTCACCGTCGCGAAACGGCAGCTCGAAGGCGGCGCAGCGCACCTGCTCCAGCAGGATCAGGAGCTGATCGGGATGGATGCGCGCCCGTTCGGGCGAGGCATCGAAGAGAAACTCCGGGTGGCGAACGAGGTATTGGTCCAGCGGGTCGCTGGTGGCGACCAGGACACCGAGCGCGGGCCGCTGGCGTCGACCTGCGCGTCCGAGCCGCTGCCAGGTGGCGGCCACCGTGCCCGGATAGCCGTTGAGGATGGAGACGTCCAGCGCACCGATGTCGACCCCGAGCTCCAAGGCCGAGGTCGCAACCACCAGGTCGAGGTTCCCGGCGCGCATCGCCTGTTCGCCGCGACGCCGCTCGCTCGCCAGATAGCCGCCGCGATAAGCCAGCACCCGCGGCGGGCGGCGTGGGTCCCGATCGAAGACATCCACTTGGTGAGCACCTCGACCATGAGTCGCGAGCGCGCGAACACGATGGTCTTGAGTCCCAGACGGCCGGCCATGCGCGCGATCCGCGTGGTCTGGGAGCGGGCCGAGGCCCGAATCCCCAGATCCGGGTTGATCACCGGTGGGTTCCAGAGCAGCAGGTGTCGCTCCCCCTGGGGCGCACCACTGCGGGTGATCGATCGCACCGGCTCGCCACAGAGACGCTCCGCCAGCTCGGCCGGATTCCCGATGGTGGCCGAGGCAAAGATGAAGCCGGGCTCCACCCCATAGAAGCGGCAGATCCGACGCAGCCGCCGAAAGACATTGGCCACGTGCGAGCCGAAGACCCCCCGGTAGGCGTGCAGCTCATCGACCACCACATAGGCCAATCCCTCGAAGAACTGTGCCCACTTGGTGTGGTGCGGCAGGATCGCTCGGTGGAGCATATCCGGATTGCTGACGACGATGTCGCCCCGGGTGCGTACCGCTTTGCGGGCATCGCCGGGCGTGTCGCCGTCGAAGGTGAAGGCCTTGACGCCCGGCCCACCGGCCTCGCTCAAGGCTCGGTTCAGCTCCATGAGCTCGGCCACCTGGTCTTGGGCCAACGCCTTGGTCGGAAAGAGATAGAGCGCCTTCTTGGCCTCGCTCACCACCGCCTGCAGCACCGGCAGGTTGTAACAAAGGGTCTTTCCAGAGGCGGTCGGCGTGGCGACCACCAGATGATCGCCCGCACGCGCCAGGTCCCAGGCCTCGCGCTGGTGGCTGTAGAGCCGGTCCAGACCACGCGCCTGCAGTGCTCGGCCGAGTGCCGGGTGGAGCTCGGCGGGCAGATCGCACCAGCGCGCCGTACGCGCCGGCTGGCGCAGCTCAGCGGCGATGCGGTCCGGATACTTGCTCCTCAGGCGCGACACCAAAGGGTTCACCGGGGATCTGCGAGCGTCAGGGGTTGCGGGGACGGAAGGGTCTGGTCTCAAGGCGCGCACCAGCTCAATTCAGAGACGAAACACAAGACTGTAGAATGGCCTCTCGAACAAGCCAACTGCGGAGAGAGCATGTCGAGATATCACATCTATGGAATCGGTAACGCCCTGGTCGACATGGAGTATGAGGTGGATCTCGATGACCTGCGGATCCTGGGCATCGACAAGGGTGTCATGACCCTGGTCGACGAGACCCAACAGATCAGCATCATGAATCATCTCAAGGATCATCACCACCAGCGCGGCTCGGGCGGTTCGGCGGCCAATTCAATCATTGCCTTCAGCCAGTTCGGTGGGAAGGGCTTCTACTCCTGCAAGGTCGCGAACGACGAGCTGGGCCATTTCTACATGCAGGACCTCATCAAGGGGGGTGTGGACACCAATCACCATACCGAGAAGGATCACGGCCACACCGGGCGCTGCGTGGTTCTGGTGACCCCGGACAGCGACCGGACCATGTGCACCTTCCTCGGGGTCAGCGGCAATCTTTCAACCGGTGAACTGGTCGAGGACGCACTGAGGGATTCCGACTGGTTCTACACCGAGGGCTATCTGGTCACGTCCGATGCCGCCCGCCAGGCCACCATCGAGGCCAAGCGCATCGCCGAGGAGAGGGGCGTCAAGACCGCCATTTCCCTGTCCGACCCCAACATGGTCAAGTTCTTCAAGTCGGGACTGCTGGAGATGATCGGCTCAGGTGTGGACCTCCTGTTCGCCAACGAGTTCGAGGCCATGGGTATGGCCGGCAGCGAGGACCTGGGCGAGGCCGCCGACTACCTGAAGCAGATCAGCCGGAGTTTCGCCATCACCCGCGGACCGCAAGGCGCCCTGGTGTGGGACGGAACCGCCCTGATCGAGATCGCTCCAGTCGAGGTGCAGGCCGTGGACACCCTCGGGGCCGGCGATATGTTCGCCGGGGCCTTTCTCTTCGGGCTAAGCCAAGGCTGGGATCACCAACGCTCCGGTGGTCTGGCCGCCGCCGCCGCCGCGAAGCTGGTGACCCGGCTGGGACCGCGGATCTCGGCGGAAGAGTCACAGGCGACCCTCAGATCCTTCCTTTAAACCGCGCTCAGCGCGGTATGCGATGCTTCTGGTTTGGGTCGGTCTTCGCAAACTCGACGACTGCCGGAGCGAGCGCGGTTTAGTACCTAGGAACGATTCAGAAACAAGTGGTGCAACTTGGGCCGCCCTTGTTGGGCACGCTCCGCTTTGCCCTACCTACGGTGTGTAGGTTGTTTTGAATCATTACCTATTTGAACGAATGTGGAGAACTGCGAACGGATCGGCACTTCGACGGGCGCCCTTCGGACTAACATTGGCCACGAGGATCCTGCCCCGAAGAAATCGACGACTTCTGGCGTGACCTGCCAACCTCGCTGACGAATCGT
>JANQGF010000321.1 GCA_028277465.1 Chromatiaceae bacterium | reverse complement strand
GCGCATGATGCGCCAAGGCGAGCCGAAGGACAAACCTCCGAGAATCCGTTTCGAGGGTGCCAAGGGCGGTAAGGCGATTTCTGTCAATGTTCATCCCATCTGACTTGTCTTGACGCCCGCCTTCGGTGTCGCGCCACCAGTCACATCGCCCGGCGATTGGGGGTTCCCGCTGAGAACCCGGAAACATCGCATACCGCGCTGGGCGCGGTTCAGACGTGATCGACGCGGCGCCGGCGCCAGAGCTTGAATCCATGCCGCGCGAGCAGAGGCACCAGTCCCAAGAGCGCGAAGGAGACCAGCACCTCGGCCGAGAAGAGATCCGCCGGCGAGCCGACCTGCCCCAGGCGCGTCCCGGCGTTGACGTAGAGACTCATCACCGGGATCATGCCCACGAAGCTGACCCACACGAAGGTACGAAGCGGCATGGGGGTCAGGCCCATGGCCGGGTTGATCAGCACATAGGGACAGATCGCGATGAGCCGTAAGGCGAAGAGATAGAAGCCACCCTCCAGTTGGATCCCATGGTTGAAGGCGTCGAGCCGGTCCCCAAGCCGTTCCCGAATCAGATCGCGACCGAGATAGCGGGCGGCCAGGAAGGCCAGGGTGGCACCCAGTGTGGCCGAGACCAGAACCAGCGGGATACCCCAGAGGGGGCCAAAGATGGCGCCGGCGGCGATACTCAGCATGGCCGCCGAAGGGATCAGCAAGACGGCACCCAGCACATAGACGGCCATATAGAGGCCCGCGGTCTGCCAGGGCTGTTCGACGAAGCGCCGTGTCAGGTCGGCCTGCTGGGCCTTCAGGAAATCGAAGCTCAGCCAGTGGTCGGGGACGAGCCAGGCGAGCATGGCCGAGGCCGCGGCGAGCAGTGCGAGCGTGATGCAGACCCTGCAAGTCGGGGCGCCCATGAGGATTCCGGGTCAGTTTGAATCGTGGCGCGAGCGCTCGATGGCGGCGATCCGCGCCACCCGAATCGCTTCGGTGATCCGCCGCGGCTCGACTGCCGCTCGCGCAACCGCACCGGCGTCCACGCCCCCGGCGGCGGCGAGCAACCGGCGCAGGGTCTCGGCCTGGGGATAGTGGCGCTCCTCGTAGCCGATGCGGCCACGGTAATCGGCCTCGCAGGCGGTCAGCATCTGCTCGAACCTGGCTGGCCGGCGGATGGCGTCTGCACCCTCGAACAGGTCCAGGATGGTCACCGCCCGCAGCTCCTCGACCTTGTGGACCAGGCCGTGATAGCGTGCGGTGATGCAGGCCAGCTCGCGGCATCGGTTGGGGATGCGGAAGCGATCGCACAGTGCCCCCACCAGATCCACGCCGCGTTTTTCATGCCCCTTGTGGCTGGGCAGGATCTCCATCGGCGTGGTGCCTTTTCCCAGATCGTGACAGAGTGCGGCGAAGCGCACCTCCAGGTCGGGCGAGAGGCGTGTGGCCATGTCGACGACCAGCATGACATGGACCCCGGTGTCGACCTCTGGATGCCATTTCTCCGGCTGCGGCACACCCCACAGCCGATCCAGCTCTGGAAGCAAGGACGCCAATGCCCCGGATTGGCGCAAGACCTCGAAGAACCGCGAGGGCCGCTCTTCACCCAAGGCGCGCGACATCTCCTGCCAGACCCGCTCGGGCACCAATGCATCCACCTCACCGGCGTCCACCATGGCGCGCATCAAGGCCAGTGTCTCGTCTGCAATCCGGAAACCGAGGTCGGCAAAGCGCGCCGTGAATCGGGCGACCCGGAGAATACGCACCGGGTCTTCGGCGAAGGCCGGCGAGACGTGACGGAGCACCCGGGCCTCGAGGTCGGCCAGCCCGCCATAGGGATCGATCAATCGGCCCTGCCCGTCCTGCGCCAGGGCATTGATGGTCAGGTCCCGCCGCAGCAGGTCCTGCTCCAGGGTCACCCCTGGATCGGCATCGACCCGGAAGCCCCGATATCCCGGGGCCGTCTTGCGCTCGGTCCGTGCCAGGGCGTATTCGTCCTTGGTCTCCGGATGCAGGAAGACCGGGAAGTCCTTTCCGACCCGCCGGAACCCGCGCCGGAGCAACTCCTCTGGGGTCGCGCCCACCACGACGAAATCCCGCTCCCCGACTGCGCGCCCGAGCAGGCGGTCGCGCACCGCGCCGCCGACCAGGTAGGTCTCGAGGCCTTGCGTCGCCTTCATGAGACCTGTCCGCACCTCGCGAGAGGCGACGGAGCGACCGGCCGACGGCCGCGCCAGGGTTCAGGGTCGGATGGCGCAGACATCCGGCGTTTCATCGGCCGATATCCAGTGCCCGATTGCGGTTAAAATACATTCGATTCACCTCTCGAGAGACGGATGATGCGGTTCCTCGGCTATCTCGTCCTGTTCGCGCTGATCGGCTACGGCCTCTGGCCCTATTACAGCCTCTATCGACTCGACGCGGCAATCAACCAGCAAGAGACCGTCCAGCTTGCCACCCTGGTTGATCTGCCGGCGATTCGCGCCAACTACAAGCGCCGGGTCGCCGGGGGGGTCGAGGGGATGTTTCCCTCCGAGGACCCCAACAGCGCGCTGAGCTGGATCCGCCAGAATCTCGAGCGACTCGGCGACGCCGCACTGGATCAGGCCATCACCCTGACCTGGGTGCAGAACCTGCTGCGCGAGGCGGTCACTCGGACCACGGGCCAGAGTCCACCCTACCTGCTCGCGGGAGTCGATTTCGCCTTTTTCGAGTCCTACGATCGCTTCTTGATCCGCATCGGTGAGCTGGGCCGGGGCGCGACCCATGTCAGGCTGTCTCTGGTGGGCAAGGAGTGGAAGGTCACCGACATCATTCCTTAGGCGATTTCTGTCAATGTTCATACCATCTGACTTGTCTTGGCGCCCGCCTTCGGTGTCGCCCCACCAGTCACATCGCCCGGCGATGCTCCTGGTGGCGCTCCTTGAAGGCGAGCCTCCATCCGGCGCCATCTGGTATAAAGATTTCCGGCAATCGCCTTATCATCGTCGTCTTCAGTCGCACGGAACTAGATTCTACACCAAGGCGTCCGACCTCTGTCTGGGCGAGCGGGCCGGATGCTCTGTACCATGCCGCAGGCGACTCGCACCGCGAATCCCCTCCTCTCATGATGTGATTCAGATGTTCAAGCAGCGACTTACCGCGCTGGCAGCCTTCTGTCTGCTTCTACTCTCGGCCCTCGTGCCTCCAGCCGCTCGAGCTGCCGAACCACCCGATCTCGTCACCGCCCGGCCGGCCTTGCGGTACATCACGCTCAGCGGCTTCACCCGCGCGCGCGCCGAGACACCTTTGGTCGCCGAGACGGCCGGTCGGGTCGAGGCGGTCTTTCTCGACATCGGTGACCAAGTGGGTGAGGAGGGCCGCTTCGCGCAGTTGGACGACACCTTCGTTCGGCTGGACCTGGAGGAGAACGCGGTCGAGCGCGAGCGGTTGACCGCCCAGATCAAGTACGACCGACGCGAGCTCGGTCGCTACCGCGAGCTGGCATTGCAGAACAACACCTCCGCCTCGCAGTTGGACCTGCTGGAACGCTCACTCCAGGACAATCGCCACGCACTGCGCCGGCTCGAGGTCCGGGGCCGTATCCTGGAAGAACGGCTCGCGCGGACCAGTATCCGGGCCCCGGCGGGCTGGCTGATCACCGGTCGCAGGATCGAGCCGGGTCAATGGGTCAAGGAAGGCGAGACGCTTGGCAGTGCCGCCGACTTCTCCACCCTGCTCGTTCCATTTGCCTTGACGCCCGAGCAATACGCCGCGCTCCATGCGGAGGATACGGATGGTCTGAGTCTCGAACTGACGGATCAGGGGCGCCCCGTGGCCGCCCGTCTGTACCGCGTCAATCCAGGCTTCGATCCGGAGACCCGAAAGATCGCCGTCGAGCTCGCCCTGGCCGACGAGGTGCGGCCCGCGCGTGGCGGTCTGCGGACCAGCCTGCGACTTCAGCTCCCGGAGCTCAGCGGTGCGGTCAGTCTCCCCGCCGCGGCACTCCATCACAGCTATGACGAATACTGGCTGACCCGCGAGAACGGCGAGCGCCTGGCGGTCCTGCTGCTGGGGCCGGATCGCACCGACCGCGATCGGGTGCGGGTCAGCGCGCCAGCGCTGCGGGCCGGCGACCGATTCCGTCTGGGCCGGGGCCTCTGATCCATGCAGTCGGTAGTCCGCTTCACCCTGCAGCAGCGGGTCCTGTTCAACCTGCTCTTCGTGCTCATGATCGTGGCCGGCGCCTTCGCGATCAGCAGCATGCCGATGGAGCGCTATCCGGAGATCAACTTCGGCAAGGTCGAGATCACGACCATCTTTCCGGGCGCCTCCCCGCGCGACGTCGAGGCGCTGGTGACACGCGAGATCGAGGACGCCCTGGAGGGGCTCGAGAACGTCGAGTTCATCCGCGCGAGCTCGGTCCGCGAGCGTTCCTCGCTCACTGTCAAGTTCCTCGACGACACGGACTATGAGACGCTTTACGACGAGTTGCGCTTCCGCGTCCTGAGCGTGCTCGACCGCTTGCCACCCGAGGTGGACCCACCGCACTTCGAGCTCATCAAGACGTCTTTCTGGCTGCCCGTGGTCGCCGTCAATGTCATCGGCGAGCGCTCCAACCGGGCTTTGTCCCTGATCGCCAAGGAACTGCAGGTGCCGCTATCGCGGATCCCGGGGGTCACCGAGGCCCGGCTGGAGGGTGAGCGTGAGCGCGAGTTCCACGTCTTCTTGGATCCCGCCAAGCTCAAGGCGCAGGGGATCAGCTTCGACCAGGTCGCTGCGGCACTCACCGACGCCAATCGAAGCATCCCGGCGGGGGACTTCACGGATGAATCCGGCGAGTTCGTCGTGCGGGTGGACGAACGCTTCCGCACCCGCGAGCAGGTGGTGACGACGCTGGTGCGACGCGACGCCGATGGCTCTTTCGTCTCGCTCGAGGACCTGATCGCCGACGCCCGACTCGGCTATCGCGATCCGAGCGTCATGACCTCCGTCAACGGCAAGGACTGCGTCACGCTCAAGCTCCTCAAGGCCGAGGAAGGAAACGCCCTCGACATCTATGCTGCGGCCGAGTCGATCATCGCCGGCTTCGCCCCGGCACTGGCGGAGGAAGGCGTCGAGATCGCCCTGACCCAGGACTCGACCACCTATATCGAGGAGTCCATCGGCACCCTGGGTTGGAACCTGGTCGTCGGCGTCGTGCTGGTCAGCCTCATCCTCTGGTATTTCATGGGGATACGCAATGCGGGTCTGGTCACCATCGGGATTCCCTTCTCCATCATGGTGACCATGGCCCTGATGCAGCTCACGGGCAACTCGCTGAACGAGATCACGCTCTTCAGCTTCGTGCTGGTCTCGGGCATCATCGTCGACGATGCCGTCGTGGTGGTCGAGAACATCTATCGTCGCCTGCAACAGGGCGAGCCGGTCGAAAAGGCCATCATCGAGGGGACCGCGGAGGTCGCCTGGCCGGTGATCTCGGCCACGGCCACCACGGTGGCCGCCTTCCTGCCCATGCTCATCATGACGGGCTCGACCGGTCAATTCTTCGCCCTCATCCCCAAGGCGATCGCCTTCGCCATCCTCGCCTCGCTCTTCGAGTGTCTGCTGATCATTCCTTTGCACTTCAAGGACTTCGGTCCACGCCCCAAGCCCGGCGGGATCCCGCTCGAGGCGCGTGACAATCGTCTGCTCCGACTTCTACGCCGCTTCACCGAGGTCCTGATCGGGTTGACCATGCGCTTTCGGCTCCTGAGCCTGACGGCGGTGCTGGTCGCCTTCATCGCGGCCCTGGCGGTTCTCTGGGTCTCGATCGCCGGCATCGCTCCCTTGGTCCGCATCCAGTTCTTTCCCGACGACTACGCCATCTATTACGCCTTCATCGAGGGACCCGCCGAGACCCCGATCGAAGTGACCGACCAGCGTGTCAAGGCGGTCGCTGACTTCATCATGGATGAGGGTCCCGGCCATGCGCGCTCGGCCGCCGGGTTTGCGGGCTTCAGCGTCAACGAGGACTACGAGTATCTCTATGGCCACAATCTGGGCACGGTGATGGTCGCCCTGCCTCGGAAGGCCGACCAGGCCTTCGACGATGCCGTCCTGCACCTCGAGCACATGCGCGAGCGGCTGCAGTCGACCTTCGAGGAGCCCGGGGTCAAGATCCAGGTGCGGGCCGAGAAGGACGGCCCACCGACCGGCAAGGACATCAACATCCAGGTCGTGGGTTCGGACGAGTCCGGGGTGCGGGGACTGAGCGCCGAGCTGCTCCGACGGCTGCAAGAGCATCCGCTGTTCGGCCCCAATCTGCTCGATCTCGCCGACGATCGTGGCCTGCCCGCACGCGTGTTCCATCTTGCCGTCGACGAGCAACGGGCGCGCGAACTGGGACTCACCCCGGGAGACGCGGCGCGCATGGCTGCCTCGGTCCTGGACGGGCGCTATCTCGGCAAGTTCCGTTTCAGCGACGAAGAGGTGGACCTCAAGCTGCGGATCGATCCGGCCTATCTGGACGCCCCGGAGGCGGCGCTGGATATCCCGGTGCTGGAGCACCCCAGGGGTCCGGTCCTGCTGCGCGACATCGTCCAGCCCAGCGTCGTCTTCCAGCCTGGTGAGCTCAAACGCTATCAGCGCCAGCGCAGTCTCGCCATCACGGCCAACATCAAGCCCGGTGCCAACATCTCACCCGCCCAGGTGGTCGCCTGGGTCAGCGACCAGTATCGAGACATCAGGGGTCACTTCCCCGGCGCCACCCTGGTCTTCGGCGGCGAGTTCGAGGAGACGCAACGCTCGTTCGATAGCCTGACCAAGGCGTTCGGACTGGCCGTCCTGCTCATCTATCTGATCCTGGCCACCCAGTTCAAGTCGTACCTGCAGCCACTCATCATCCTCTCCGCGGTCATGTTCTCCATCATCGGCGTGGTCTTCGGAAAGATGCTGACCCAGTCACTCTTCACCGTGAACAGCTTCATCGCGGTGGTCGGGGTGACCGGGGTGGTGGTCAACGACGCCTTGGTCCTGCTCGACTTCATCAACCGCCGCTACCGTGCCGGGCTGAGCCGGCAGCAGGCGGTCCGGGAGGGTGTCCACATTCGGCTGCGGCCGATTCTGGTCACGACCTTGACCACCATCCTCGGCCTACTGCCGATGGCGCTGGGCATCCCACATTTCTCGATCATCTGGGGCACCATGGCCTCGACCTTCGTCACCGGGCTGGCGGCCGCGACCTTCCTGACCCTCTTCATCGTCCCGGTCGCCTGGGATCTCCTGATGGAGTGGCAGGAAAGGAGGCAGCGCAGGATCAACGCATCTGTCGCCACCAGCGATTGACGATATCGGCGACATCCAGGTCTTCCGGGCCTTCGCGCCAGCTCTTGGAGATGGGGGCATCCCGGCTCGCGGGCGCCGGATCCGGGCGGTGAACCAGGATGCGCGACGGGAGCATTGCCGCGTCGCCGACCGCCAATACCTCGCCTCGACGCAGCGAAGACAGCATGTCGGCCAGATTCTTGGCCCCCTCCGGCAGGAGGCGACGGACATAGTCCTGGTCGTCCGCATTGGAGATGCGCAGACAGAGATAGTTTCCGCACTGCGACAGGACGGTCTCGGAGAGCTCGGTCGGCCGCTGGCTCACGACGCAGAGAGTGACGCCATACTTGCGCCCCTCTTTGGCGATCCGCTCCATGGCCCGGCGGGTTCCCACATAACGGCTGTCGGTCTCGCGCGGGATATACTGGTGCGCCTCTTCGCAGATCAGCAGCAGGGGAAAGTCGCGTCGTCTCGGGTTCCAATAATTGAACTCGAAGGCGAGTCGTCCGATTTGGGCCGAGACGATGGGTCGCAGGTCCACGGGGATCGGGCTCAGGTCGATGACCGTGGCCTGGCGCTTGGGTTCGCCCAGCCCGACGAAATCGCGCAGCAGCCCCTCCAGGGTGGCTGAGCTGTTGTGCCTCTGCGGGCGCAGAAAGAAGTCGTAGCGCGCGTCGTTGTAGAGCGATTGGAAGCGGACCAGGAAGTCGTCGAAGGCGCCGAACAGCGGGCCTTTGACCTTACCGAACTCCAGCTTCTCTTCGTTCGCCTTCTTGAACCTTTGATAGAGCTCCTCGATAGAGAAATAGATGGGTGAGTCGACCGACAGCCTCTCCAGGCCCATGTGCTGGTTCGATTGGCGGCGCAGCTTATAGAGGGTCTCGCGCAGGAAGGCGATCTGGACCGTCGCGTTGGGGTCCGTGCGATCGATGAAGAGATCCACCAGCTCGGCATAGGTGAGGAGCCAATAGGGGATCTCGAGCTCGCGTGCATCGATATGGCGCGCGGTGTTGGGTGGAAAGACCCCCTTGTACGACCCGGCCCCGTCCGAGCGCCAGCCATACTCGCCGTGCAGGTCCAGCAGCACCATGTGGGCTCGGGGCATGGCCATGAGCACTCGTTGCATCAGACTCGTCAGGGTCCAGGATTTGCCTGCCCCCGTCTGGCCGAGAATGGCGAGATGGCGGCCGAAGAGCGCCGAGGGATCGAGACTGGCCTTGAGCGTGGGACGGTTGGAGAGCCGGCCGAGTTCCAGATTCCCCTCGAGGTCGCGTCCCAGGAGCCCGGCGAGACGGCTGCTGGCGATGAGGTGTACCGCGGCGCCGATCAGGGGGAAACGGCTGACGCCCGGCTCGAGACGGCCGTTCGAGCCGATCTCGCCCAGGGGGATGAGCTCCAATCGGCGCTCCCGAACCGTGACCTGCCGGTTGTCCGCGGCGTTCTGATCCTGAACCGAACGCATCTCGATCGCCTCTTCCTGGCTGCGCGAGACCTCGGCGAGTAGATGGGCCGCCCGGTCCCGCACCTCCAGGAGTGCGCCCAGTTGACCGACCGGGAGCTTCTCGGGTCCCAGGTTGACGAATGTGGGGAAGCCATCCCCGGTCGAGAAGAGCGTGGCAATGAGACGGCCTCCCTGGATATCCGTGATGCGGCCGACCAGGCTGGACTCAGGCATAGGCATAATGGAGGGGACTCCCAAACGGCTGGCCAGAATCGTCCGGGCGTGATTATTCACGCGAGGTCTGTGTCGACGCCGGCTGGGCTCGGGGCTCGCCCTTGCCGGATTGGTGGTCGCGCGAGGTACCAACCGACACAGCAGACAAGACTGGGGTTGATAAATTAGAATTTGCTTATATAATTACAAACAATCTCATCAATTGACCAAAACGGAGAAGTAACATGGGTGCACTTGGAGTCCTTGCCGCGGTTGCTGTTCTGGTCGGTGGCGTTCAGACAACGATGGTGATGCCCGAAGAGGATCGTCTTGCGGCCGAATCAACCGAAGAGGCTGTGGTCGAAGTCCAGACCATTCAAGCCGATACGAACCAGCGAAACGAAGGCTTCATTCGCTGAATCCGACACTGGCCAGTCGCCCCCGCCGTCCCCGAAACGGCGGGGGCGATTGCGTTTCGAACCTGCCGAAGCGAAGCCTCCCATGGCGAGGGTCCTGGCGACAAGTCGCCATCTCGGCCGGGGTTGCATCTGCGCGCCCGCGCTCAAGCATGCCACGTGACACCAGGGTACTCGTACCCCGTTCCCGGCGGGCGGTGCCTTGCCTTGGCGCCTTTGGGGGGCTCTGAGCATGCAAAATAAGGTGGAACGGGGTACTGGAGTATGCTAGAGGGCAATCCCCGTCACCGAAAGGCCTCTTGACCGCGAGTCTTCATGTCCGATCGCGACGAGACTATCCGCTTCAGCGTCTCCTTGCCCAAACCGCTGCTCGAGGAATTGGACCTGCGTGTGGTCCGCAAGGGCTACGCGTCCCGTTCGGAGCTGGTCCGGGACCTGATTCGAGAGCGTATCGTGGAGGATACCTGGGAGCAGGGCGACCAAGAGGTGGCGGGCGTCTTGACCATCGTCTACGACCACCATCAACCTGAGCTGACCCAGCATATCCTCGACATCCAGCACCGTCAGTATGTTCACGTTGTGGCGACGACCCATGTGCACATGGATCACCACAATTGCCTCGAGACCATCATCATTCGAGGCGTGCCGGCCGAGATCGAGCGGCTCAGTCAGGAGATCGGGGGGCTGCGCGGGGTGCGCTTCGCGGAGCTGACACGCGCGTCGCGGATTCAGCGCTAATGCAGCACCGATCCTCTTTCGATTGAAGGCGGGCTCCGGATTCAGGCGATTGCCGGAGATTCTCATGCCAGATGGCGCCGGATTGGCGTCTGCCTTCAAGGAGGGCCGGCAGGAGCATAGCAGGGCGATGTGACGGCTGGCGCGACGCAGAAGGCGGGCGTCAAGACCAGCCAGGTGGGCGTCAAGACCAGCCAGGTGGGATGAGAATTGACAGAAATCGCCTCAGTCAGCCAACACCCAGGTATCCTTGCTGTGTCCGCCCTGGGACCAGTCCACCACCGGCGAGCCCTTGGCCGTGGCGACCCGGGTCAAACCGCCCGGTATCACCTGGATTCCGTCGCCGTAGAGGATGAAGGGACGCAAATCCAGGTGGCGCGACTCCAACTCGCCGTCCAGATAACAGACATGGCGCGAGACCCGGATGAGCGGCTGGGCGACGAAGTTACGCGGGTCGTGGGCGATCCGGCGCGCGAGGTCCTCGCGTTGACCCCCGGTCGAGACCGGGCCCACCGGCAGGCCGTCGTTGCCCGTTCCGGCAACCGGCTTGACGATCATCTCTTGGATGTTGTCGAGCACATAGGTCCGATCCTGATGATCGGTCATCTGATAGGTCGGGACACTCGGCAGGATCGGGGGCTCGCCGAGATAATAATGGATGATCTCGGAGGCATAGGCGTGGACCGCCTTGTCGTCCGCGACCCCCGTTCCAGGCGCATTGACCAGCGCGACATTGCCAGCTCGCCAGGCATCGATCAGACCAGCCACGCCAATGCGCGAATCCGGGCGAAACACCAGTGGATCGAGGTCGGTGTCAGGGACACAGCGGTAGACGACATCCACACGTCGCAGACCAAGGCTCGTCTTGAGATAGACCTTGCGATCCTTGCATGTCAGTTGGCGTCCCGAGACAAGTTCGATGCCCATCTTGCCGGCGAGGAAACCCTGCTCGAAGTAGACGGCGGTGGTGACACCGGGTGTCAGGATGACCGCGAGCGTCTCATCGACCCCGCGGGGCGACAGGAAACGCAACGTCTGTAGCAGCTTGTTCGGAAAGTCCTCGACCGGGCGTACTCGATAACGGGCGAAGAGCTCCGGCAGGATGCGGCGCCCGACGACGCGGTTCGCGATCATGTCGGAGGTCCCGGCGGGGGTGCGCAACTGATCCTCCAGCACCAGATAACGGCCGTCTTCGTCACGGATCAGGTCGACTGCGCTGATCGGCGTATAGACACCCTGCGGCGGGTCGACGTCCATGACCTCGCGACGGAAATCCTTGCAGCGGTAGATCAGCTCGGGCGGAATCACGCCGTCCTTGAGGATTCGCTGGTCGTGGTAGACATCGCGCAGGAAGAGATTCAAGGCGCGTATCCGTTGCCGGAGCCCCATCTCGATCTCGCGCCACTCGCCGGACGGGATGATTCTTGGCAGGATATCGAGCGACCAGGCGCCCTCGCTTCTCACCTGGGTGTCCGGGTCCGCGTCAAGGCGGAAGGTCGCACCCTCGTCCCACCGCGCGAGCCGCGCATCCTGCGTCTTGGCTGCGAGCGTCCGCTGCCCGGCGCGTTGGATGTGCTCCCACATCGGGCGATAATGGCCCCGTGGGAGGAAGTCGTCCCGAAAGAGCTCATGGTACGCCATGTTCGCACCCTCATGACGATCCCGACACTGTTCGAGGCCACCAGGTTCGCTGCCTGCTCGGTGCTCTGTGGAGGCCTTCATAACAAATACTGAAGCAAAAAATGGGCCACGCTGTACCTTGCGGCCCAGTGACGACCAACCGAGCCAATCCGTGGGTTTGCTCGGTGGTTCTTGGAGGAATCGACGCCCCAGAATGCACCAGGAGGGCGCGCGCAAGGGTCAAGCGTCGCTTTTGCGCACTAGGACGGGGCGCCGCCGGGTTCAGGTCTCTGGATCCGACGCGGATCCATGGTGGCCAGGCTGCGCAAAGTCCTCAGCGAAGGTATCCTGATGACGCGCCGCTTGACCTCGATCAACCCTTTGCGGGCGAGCGCGTGCAGCTCGCGCGAGAAGGTCTCCGGGGACAGATTGAGACTGGAGGCCATCACCGCCTTGGAGGCCGGGAGTGTGAGCTCGGCGCAGTCGGGCAGGGCCGGATCCGATGCCGCTTCCCGCAACAGCAGGCCTGCGACACGCTGGGCCGCCGACTGCAGACAACAGGCCTCGAGGTCCGCGGTCAGGCGTTGCGAGCGCTCCGCCAGGAGCGTCAGCATCCTGAAGGCGACCTCGGGCCAGCGCTCGATCGCCCGGCGCACCCGGCTCAAGTCGACGAACAGCAACTGGGAGTCGGTCAGGGCCTGAGCAGAGAGTGGACAGGGGCGACCCAGGAAGGCCGCCGATTCGGCAAAGGTCTGGCCCGGCAGCACGATATCCAGCACCCGCTCGGCGCCCCCGGGCGACAGCACGGCAAGCTTGACGCGGCCACTGACCACCATGTAGAAGCCGCTTAAGGTCTGGCCCTTGTCGTAGATCAACTGGTCCCGGGGTACGGTGCGGGCGTGACAGCCGCCGGCGATCCAACGCAGCGCTTCGCGCGGAAGACCCTGGAATTCGCGCGCCGTTTCAAGCAGTGGCAAGCTGGTCTTTTCGAGGTCTACGCTGTTCAAAAGGGGTTGGCGTCAGTCGGTGGTTCGGCCCCTCGATCCCTCGGGCCATTGGTTTCTTTTGATCGATTGCAAGCCTTAAACATTGGGCTGCATCGCGCAAGGCGCAGAAAAACTGACTATGTTTCTCTGTGATACCACCTTGGTGGTAGTCTTGTCTCAGAATCAAGCCACTGATTAGACTTGAAGATAATCCAAACAATCCTGATGCATTGGCGTCACTGGAGCCGAGGACCCTTGATTGGTGGTACCACTTTTGGCGCGACCTTCACATGGTGAAGCGACCGATGATGACGGCCTCGACCGAGCCGCCTCCGGGCCGCCCTGGCTGCTCGGATGAATGCCTCGCGGCGAAGGGCGAGGAGCCGAAGGGGCGCCGCGTGGGCCAGACCAGGAAACTGCCCTGTCCCGACAGCGCGCTGGCACTGCTCTGTCGCGTCAGTCGCACGCTCAACGAATCACAGGTGTCGGACGCTGTCCTGCGCCAGATCCTGCTTGAGGTCCGCGACCAACTCGGGTTTGCCGAGGTCAACTTGTGCCTGGACGCAGACCCGACCGACCCGGCCCCGCGCGTGATCAGGACGGGTGTCCGGGATTTGGCCGAGGAGCTCCGTCCGCAGGAGGTGCCCCGTTTGCGCCGAAGACCGCGCAAGGATGCGGCCGAGTCCAGATCGGAGCCGGTTCGCGAAGGCGCGTTGGAAGACCAGACGACGCCGATTCTCAGCTTCCCGCTTCGCGATCGGCACCAAGAGTTTGGTGCCCTGTGGGTCGCCTTGGGGCCGGATTGCAGGCTCGAGCCTTGGCAGCAACCGCTCTTGGAGTCGCTCGCCGGACAATTGGCGACGGCACTGAATCTGGAAGGACGCATGCACGAGCGGCATCGGCTGGCCCTTCACGAGGAACGCAGTATCCTGGCCCGCGAGCTTCACGACTCGCTCGCCCAGTCGCTCTCCTACCTCAAGATCCAGACCGCACGCCTGGAGGCGGTGCTACGCGCTCCGGCCGGCAGGGGCGAGGCTTCGGTGCCGACACCCGATGAGATCCTGATCGAGATCCGCGACGGCATCAACCGTGCATACCGACAACTGCGCGAGTTGTTGACGACCTTCCGGCTCAAGATCGACGGTCAGGGGCTCACCAATGCATTGGCCGGGACGGTGCGGGAATATGGCGAGCGCGGTGGTCTCGAGATCGCGCTCGTGGACCGTCTGGGGCCGGGTCTGCTGTCGCCGAACGAGGAGGTGCACGTCATTCAGATCATCCGCGAGGCCCTGTCCAATGTGGTGCGTCATGCCGAAGCCAACCGCTGCGAGATCCAGTTGGATTCCATCGGCGGCGAGGTCGTCGTCCTCATCACCGACAACGGCAAGGGTCTCACGATGCCGCCTGCGGGCTGTGGGCACTATGGGATGACCATCATGCGCGAGCGGGCACTCATCCTGGGCGGTGGTCTTCAGATCGAGAGTCCGATCGTGGCGGGTGGCGGGACGCGGGTCCGGCTGCAGTTCCGACCGCGTGGTCTCGACCTCGGCGGAATGCCGTCTCGAGAACCGTCGCAGGAGACCTCTGCGTGAACCTGCTGGAGAAGACCGTCGAGACGAACGCCGGGCTGGACTCGACGGTCTTGGTCATCGACGACCATCCGCTCTTCCGTCAAGGCGTCGCGGACCTGATCGCGCTGGAGCCGACCTTGCGTCTGGTCGGCGAGGCGGCAGACGGAGAGAGCGGTCTCGGGCTCGCCTGCAAACTGCATCCCGATCTGATCCTGCTGGATCTGGGTATGAAAGGCATGGATGGCATCGAGACCCTCAAGCGACTGCGTGCCGATCCAACCCTCGATGCCCGCATCGTCATGCTCACGGTGTCCGACAGCGAGGCCGATGTGCTCGCGGCGCTCCGGGCCGGTGCCGACGGTTATCTGCTCAAGGACATGGAGCCGGAAGACATCCTGGAGATGCTACGTGCCGCCCTGCGCGGTCGGCTCGCCATCAGCGGTCGTCTCACCGAGCTGCTGGCTCGGGCCCTGCGCCACACCCCGGGTCCGCAGGACCCGGATCAAGCGGGTTTGACCCCGAGGGAGCGCCAGATCCTCGATCTGATTGCCCAGGGTTGG
Organism: Chromatiaceae bacterium; assembly: GCA_028277465.1. GTDB lineage: Bacteria > Pseudomonadota > Gammaproteobacteria > Chromatiales > Chromatiaceae > JANQGF01. The sequence continues at coordinate 229 of JANQGF010000321.1, read as the reverse complement.
AGCAACAAGCTCATCGCGCGCGAGCTCGACCTCGCCGTCGGCACCATCAAGGTCCACGTCAAACACATCCTGAAGAAGCTCGGCCTCAAGACGCGGGTCGAGGCAGCGGTCTGGGCCGTGAACCTGCGCCGCTAGTACCCCGTTTCGCCTTATTTTGCGTTCTCAGCGCGGCGAGAAGCGGCCAGATGCAAGGCGCGCGGGCGCAGGAATAGCGGCCCCTATTTCAAGC
>JANQGF010000138.1 GCA_028277465.1 Chromatiaceae bacterium | reverse complement strand
CGCTGGAAGGAAAAGTACCTCGCCAGTCTCGACGAGATCGAGGCCAAGGAGAAGGCTTGGGACCAACTCGAAAAGGTTCTTCGGCAGTCGCTCTCGCGGCTCACCTTTGCCGTCGAGACGTCCGACCGACGTCTGTCCACCCAGCTGGAGTCCTTACGTGGCGCGATTCGCAAGAAGGCGACGGCGAGTCAGATCGGCAAGCTCATGGAGGAGATCTCGAGCTCCATTCTGCGTCTCGACCAGCAGCGAGATGGCAATGGCGAGATCGAGGCCGCGTTGTCCGGGCTCGAAGACAAGCTCGAAGACCCCCGTCTTCCAGACGGGCTGAAGCGCACGACTCGGGAGCTGAAGCGACGACTGCGTGACGCCGGCAAGACCAATGACCTCAAGGAGGCGCTCGACGCCTATTCGGCTTACCTGGACCAGATCCTTGGCTGGCTGGCGACCCCGCAACAGGACGACAAGGAGGGCCTCTTGGGACGACTCTTCGGGCGCAGGGACGCCGGTCAATCCAACGAGCACCCCAGTCCCCCGGCCGAGTCACCCGAGTCGGGCTCGGACCAAGCCCCTGCGACCGCCAGCAGCGAGAGGTTACCGCCCTGCAATGAGGTGCTTTTCGATCTGATCCATCGACTGGATCTGCCTTCCGAGCTCTCCGAGCAGTGCCAGCGGATCGGGACCCTGCTGAGCGAGCACCCGACGAACGAGTCGGCCGACCGTGCCGTGGTCGAGATCGCCGAGCTGATCGCCAAGACACGACACCTCGTCGAGCAGGAGAAGAAGGACATCGAGACCTTCCTGTCCCAGCTCACGGGCCGCCTGGGCGAGCTGGACCGCTATCTGGAGGATTCAGTCGGAAACCTCGAACAGGCCGTCAAAGAGGGCGATGCACTGGATCAGAGCGTGTCCGCCGAGGTCGCCGGGATCCGTCGATCGGTCAGCGAGGCCGAGGACATCCATCAGCTCCAGCAGTCGATTCAAGCGCACCTGACCAACATTCAACTGCACATGGATGCGCGCAGGCGAATGGAGCAGGACCGGATCAGCCAGGCGGAGACCGAGATCGATCACCTCAAGCAGGCACTCAGCCGGGTACAGGAGGAGAGCTTGGAGCTGAATGCGAGGTTGAACGAGGCGCGCGAGCGCGCACTGCACGATGCCTTGACCGGACTCCACAACCGACTCGCCTATGACGAGCGTATCGCCCACGAGTGCGAGCGCTGGGAGCGTTACGGTCGACCGACGGTCCTGAGCATCTGGGATGTCGACCACTTCAAGCGGATCAACGACGCCTATGGTCACAGCGCCGGGGATAACGTGCTCAAGATTCTGGGTCGGTTGCTGAATCAGCACACGCGCAAGAGCGACTTCATCGCCCGCTTCGGTGGCGAGGAGTTCATCCTGCTGCTACCCGAGACTGGCATCGAGACCGCGTTCGAGGTCACCGAAAAGCTTCGCCAACTGATTGCCGAGTCCGAGTTTCTCTACCGCGGCGAGCCGGTCAAGGTCAGCATGTCCTGCGGGATGGCGGAGTTCATCGCCGGGGACACCCCGGACGATGTCTACCGGCGGGCGGACACGGCCCTCTACGAGGCGAAGCAGGATGGGCGCAACTGCTGCAAGATCTACGGCCATTCGGCGAGACCCATGGCCTGAGCGCAGTGGCGATCGGGGCCTGACTCAACCGACGCTTCGCAGCGGAGCCCGTGCGTATCGGCATCCCAGCTGGGCCGCGAAGTCCTCGAATGGCATGGGCCGCGCAAAGAGGAAGCCCTGCAGCATCTCGCAGCCCTCCCTGACCAGAAAGGCATACTGCTCGGGTGTTTCCACACCCTCGGCGACTACCTTCAGCGACAGGGCCTTGGCCATGGCGATGGCGGCACGAACGATGGCCGAGCCGCGTTCGTCGTCGGCGATATCGTGCACCAGGCTGCCATCCAGTTTGAGCGTATCCAACGGCAAACGCTTCAGAGAGGTCAGAGAGGAATAGCCGGTCCCGAAGTCATCGAGCTCGATACGCAGACCCAAATCGCGCAGCTCTTGGAGGACCTCGCTGGCGTGTTCCAGGTCTTGGAAGAGGCTGCTCTCGGTCAGCTCCAGCTTCAGGCGGCGAACCTCCACATCACTCTGGTCGATCGCGCGCTTCACTTTGCTCAGGAAACCGCCATCCGAGAACTGGCGCGGGCTGATATTGACCGCGATCGCGAAGTCATCCGGTAGCGCGTATCGCTCCAGCTCGCGCAGATGTCGGCAGGCGGTCTCGAACGCCCACTCGCCGATCGGCAGGATCAGTCCCGTCTCTTCGGCAAGGGCGATGAAGTCTCCGGGGGAGATGAGGTCTCTGTCCGGCGGCTGCCAGCGCAACAAGGCCTCGGCCCCGAGCAGCTCGCCTGTGGCCGAGACCTGTGGTTGATAGTGGAGAAACAACTCGTCACTGTGGAGCGCATTCTTCAGCTCGAGCAACAAGGAGGTCCGTGAATTGATGGCGGCCTGACGCTCCTCGGTGAAGAAGCAGATGCGGTTGCGCCCCGACTCCTTGGCCTCGAACATGCCGACGTCGGCCTGCCGCAGCAGGTCGTCGACATTAGTGTCGGTGCCTCGAAACAGGGCCATGCCAATACTGGCAGTCGTGCGGTAGGACTGCGCAGAGCCTTTGAGGAAATAGGGCTGATTGAGGGCCAGATGGATCTTCTCGGCGATGCTCAGACACTGGTCGCGGGCCTCGAGGTCGTCTCGACTCACCGATTCGAGCACGGCGACGAACTCGTCGCCGCCCATGCGGGCGACCGTATCCGACTCGCGGACGCTCTCTCGCAGACGCTTTGCGACCTCGACCAGGAGTGCGTCACCCACGTCGTGGCCCTGGGTGTCGTTGAGGGTCTTGAAATTGTCCAGATCGAGCATCAGCACCGCGCCGATCTTCTCGTTGCGGCGCGCCGTGGCCAGGGCGTGCTCGAGCCGATCCCGCAGCAGACGCCGGTTGGCGAGACCCGTCAATGGATCGAACAAGGCCAGCTCGCGGATCTGGTCTTCGGTGCGCTTGCGGTCGGTGATGTCCCAGATATAGCCGTGCCAGAGCGTCCCCCCATCGCCCAGACGTTCGGGCATCGCGTGTCCCTCGACCCAGATCTCGCCCTTGAGTGAATGCTGGACGCGGTATTGATCGCGCCAGGTCGTGAGGTCTCGGGCCGAGATCAGGATCTGATTGGCGACTCGCTTGACATCCTCTTCGTGGACGGCGGCGAAGACGGCACCTGCATCCTCGCGGACCTGCTCCGGCCGGAGCCCGTAGAGATCCTGGATGCCTTGGCTGGAGTAGGGAAACCGCGACGACCCATCCGGGCGGAGATGGTACTGGTAGATGAAACCGGGAATATTCTCGGACAGCTTCTCCAACCGGGTCGAAAGCTCCTTGCGCTCGGTGATGTCCTGGATGGTGCCGGACAGGGCCAGGAGCTGCCCCTGACCGTCCCGTCGAGAGACGATCTGTTGATAGACCAGCCGCTCGGTCCCGTCCGGGCGAGTCACCCGGTATTCGAAACAGACCGGTGTCTCGACACTCCGGGCCTCTTCCAGTGCCGACTCGAACATTCCCCGGTCATGGGGGTGCAGGAGTCCGAGTGACGACTCCCAGGTCGGACTGAAGGCATTCGGAGAGACGCCGTAGATCCGATAGGCCTGGCTCGACCAGGAGAGCTCGTCGCTCGCCGGGCTCCATTGCCAGTCGCCAACTAGCGCCAATTGCTGCGCCGCGAGCAACCGCTCGCGGGTCGCCTTCAACTCGGCCACCGTCTCCTCCAGCGAGGCGATCGACTGGCGGATGCGTGCCTCGAGCGGACGGAAGATGATGAGCACCTCGAGCAAGAGCGTGCAGAGTGCGGCGATCCAGATGCCGAGCTCCAGTCGCTCAATGGCCAAGATGGCCTCGCGGCCGATCCTCCCGTACTCCTCGACGGCCGCATCCAGCATGGGCTCCAGGACATGTGGCCCGTAGGTCGTCAGAAAGATGTAGGCCGCGGATCCCGGTTGGAGACTCGTCTGGTCGGTGTCATAGACCCGACGGGCGCGGTCCAGGAAGCGTTTGAGCGCGAAATCCAGGCCGACCATGGGGTCGTCGTAGATGGTCTGGAGACCCTCGCTCGTGACTTGCGGGATGCCTTCCGCCGGCGCACCCTCGCGCAGGATCCGGTGGGAGGTCTTCATCTTGTTGATGGTGCGCCCGACCTGTGATCGAGCCATGCCGAACTCGGCCTCGTCTTCCGTGGTGGCCATCAAGCTCGCGAAGTAGGCGATCCGATTGGCCAGACCACTCTGATGGCTGGCCAGATTGACGAGCTGGGAGTAGTTCCGCTGCTCCGACACCACCCGCTGCATGGTCAAGAAGGAGGCGGTCACCAAAAGGGCGATGGCACTGAGTCCGAGGATGTAACGGACGCGCAGAAGGCGGGCCGCTTTGGATGTGGTCGTCGAGATTGTCATTGGCTGGGAGCACCCCTCCGACCGCGACGCGCAATCGAAACCGCGTCCAGAGTGAAATGCGTTGTTGCAAGTGACTTCAGCCGCACACTGATCACGGGCCATCGGCGGCGTTTGGACAGATTCTTTAATCAATCAGATACTTAAACCGATTCCATGGCGAGGTTTCCTGGTGCGGCCATCACCGAGTCGAAACACCGAGCGACCCATACCCCGCCTGACGCGGTTCAACCAGAGTCGCCGGATTTCCGCACAGACGATAACCTAATTTCTTGACGGCCTTATGAATCGTCCAGGTCGCCATGCTCGCTCTGCACTCTTTGACGCCTTGCCCGCTCTCTTGAGCACGGCTACCATCGGGCGCGAGACGGGGAGAGGGGGCGGCCGAAGTCGGCAATCGCCGGGGCGCTGGGCGCTGCAGGGATCGACCCCTGATGCGGCAGACTCGTCGGCCAGTGGTACGGGCGGTCTTCGTTCGGAAACTCGTCGGCCCCGACCAAGATCGAGATTCAATCATCCGGAGCGTCTGGATCAGGAAACGTCAGTGACCACAGCATTGCATGAGACGGGTCGGCCAGAACCGCCGCTCGCGGCGGCCGAACGGCCAGCGACGATCCTGCAAGAGCATATCGTCGAGATCGTCAGCGACTCGGGCGAGGGCGCCCAGAAGTGCGGCCAGACCTTCGGTACGGTCTGTGCCAAGATGGGCAACGGGGTTTGGACGGTCGAGATCATCCCGGCCGAGATCCAGCCGCCGGCCCGCTCGCCCGCGGGTGCCAGCGGGATCCGCATCCGCTTCGCCTCGCACACCGTGACCAATATGGGGGACGAGGCCGACCTGGTGGTCGCCTTCAACGAGCAGGTGCTCTATTCGCGGATCGCCAACGGTGCCTACAAGCAGGGTACGCTGGTCCTGCTGGAGGACAAGTGGCGCGACGACCCGGTGCCCGAGATCCGCGCCCAGTACGCCAAGGCCGTCGCCGAGTTTCGCGACAATGGCCTGATCGTCCATGAGCTCCCGATCGAGCAGGCCTGTCTCCAGATCCTGTCGAACCCCCGCCGTGGCAAGAACATGTTCGTGCTGGGGATGCTCTCGTATCTCTACGCGCGCGACCAGGAGCGGGCCAAGGAGGAGATCGCCATCGCCTTCAAGCGCAAGGGCGCCGAGGTCATCGGTCTCAATCACCAGCTCTTCGAGGCCGGCCACGCCTTTGCCGCCGAGCACCTGGACTTCCGCTTCGCGGTGCCGCCGCAACCGCAGGAGGTTCTCGCCGACACGCGTTTCATCGTCACCAACGGCAATCAGGCGGTCGGACTCGGGGTCATGGCCTCCGGCATGGAGCTGGTCTCCATGTATCCCATCACCCCGGCGACCTCGGCCTCCCACTATCTGGCGGACGTCTATCACGAGGTCGGCGGATTCGTCCATCAGGCCGAGGACGAGATCGCCGCGATCGGCTTCGCCATCGGCGCCTCCTATGCCGGCAAGACCGCCTGCACCATCACCTCGGGCCCCGGGCTGGCCCTCAAGACCGAGATGCTGGCCTTGGCGGTGATGGCCGAGGTGCCGCTGGTCCTGGTCGACGTTCAGCGCGGCGGCCCCTCGACGGGTCTGCCGACCAAGGTGGAGCAAGGCGACCTGCTGGCGGCGCTGTTCGGCGAGCCGGGTGATGCCCCCAAGGTGGTGATCGCGGCGGCGACCATCGAGGAGTGTCTGCACTTCGTCGTCATGGCGCGTCGCCTGGCCGAGACCTTCCGCACCCCGGTGGTGCTGCTCACCGACGCCAATCTGGCCACCGGCGTGCAGCCCTATCCGCGCCCGGAGCCCAAGGCCGAATGGTTGGCTCCGCCGGTGGACCAATCCGAATGGACCGAGGACATCCCACCCTACGACTGGGACGCGCGGACCGGGCTCTCGCACCGGCCCATCCCCGGCATGCCGGGCGGGCAGTACATCCTCACCGGCCTGGCCCATACCACCCGAAGCAAGGTCGCCTATGACTCGGATTCCAATCAGATCGGCTGTAACATGCGCAGCCGCAAGCTCGCTGCCCTGGCCAGCACGCTCAAGCCCCCGGAGGTCCATGGCGACCAGGACGGCGATCTCCTGCTGGTGAGCTGGGGCTCCACCCTGGGCGCAGTGGAGGAGGCGGTGGACCGCGCGCGTGCCGAGGGGCTTTCCGTGTCCTCGCTGCATCTGCGCTTCCTGTCCCCATTGGAGCCCGAGATCGAGGCGATCTTCGCGCGCTTTCGCCGTGTCATGACCGTCGAGATCAATTACAGCGACGACCCCGAGACCCCACTGATCTCCCGTGAGACCCGCCGCTATGCCCAGCTCGCCACGCTCTTGCGGGCCCAGAGCCTGGTCGATGTGGACAGCTGGTCCGTGGTCTATGGTCATCCGCTCCAGCCCGGCATGATCCACGGGGTCATCCGTGAACGCATGGCTGCCATGCGGACAGGAGGAGACGCCTGATGTTCGGACTCAAGGCCGACTGGTCGTTGGAGGTCTTCGACCGTTATTTCACCATCGGCGACTATGCCGGGGGCGAGGCCCGCTGGTGTCCCGGTTGTGGCGACCATGCGGTGCTCAGTGCCGCTCAGCGCGTGCTGCGCGACGAGCAACAGAAGCCGGAGCTATCGGTGTGCGTCTCGGGCATCGGCTGTTCCAGCCGCATGCCGCACTACATGGGCACCTATGGGTTCCACGGTCTGCACGGGCGCGCACTCCCCGTCGCCTGCGGCATCAAGGCACGCCGCCCGGAGCTGGACGTCTGGGTCGCGACGGGCGACGGCGACTGCTTCTCGATCGGCACCAGTCACTGGATCCATGCCATCCGTTACAACATGGACATGACCCTGATGGTCTTCGACAACGCCATCTATGGTCTCACCAAGGCCCAGACCTCGCCGACCACCCCGATGGGGCTCAAGACCAACACCCACCCCTTCGGAGCCACCATCGATCCGCACAATCCGCTGACCATCACCCTGGGCATCACCAATGTCTCCTTCGTGGCGCAGGTCGTGGACTGGAATCCGCCTCTGCTCTACGAGACACTCAAGGCGGCCTATCGCCATCGCGGGACCGCCTTCGTGCGGATCGTCCAGCGCTGCCCCGTCTATGCCGAAGAGGTATTCAAGGAGCTGCAAAACGATCCATCGCGTTTTCTGCTGCTGGAGCACGAGAAGGGCATCGCCCTCGATCCCAGCGTGCGGCGCCAGTTCCCGGAGCGTATCGAGCACGACCCGAGCGACCTGGCCAGCGCCTTCCGGGTCGCCGCCGATCCTGGCCGCTTCCCGCTCGGATTGCTCTACCATGCCCCCGAGGCACCTTGCTACGAGGATCTCTCGAGTCAGGGCAGCGAGATGACACCCGAGCAGCGACTCGCCGGCCTGGACAAGGTGTTGGACCAGTTGACGATCTGACCAGTTGACGATCTGAATGGGGACGGGGCTACGAGGTTGGTCCATCGTCAGTGATTTCGGAGTTGCTTCATGACTCGCCTCGCCGAGGGCCGGATCCACCGACACTGGTATACGGTGGAGGACTATTACCGCATGGCCGAGAGCGGCATTCTCGGTCCGGAGGCCCGAGTCGAGTTGATCGAGGGGGAGATCGTGGATATGCCGCCGATCGGTCCCCTAGATGCCTCGGTCGTGACCCTGGTACAGAATCGGCTGGTGGCTGCCGTTGGCGAGCTCGCCCTGGTCCGCGTGCAGAATCCTGTGCACTTGGATCGCCACAACGAGCCCGAACCGGACGTCGCCTTGGTGCGTTGGCGCGCCGACCACTACCGCGAGCGTCACCCGGAGCCGGCGGAGGTGCTGTTGCTCGTCGAGGTGGCCGATTCCAGCCGACGCTACGACCGCGAGGTCAAGCTACGGCTCTACGCCCGATTTGGCATCCCCGAGACCTGGTTGATCGACTTGGCGGACGCGACCCTGACCCGGTTTCGCGATCCCGGTGCCACGGATTATGGAAACGCAGAATCGCTCGAGTTGAGCAAACGCGTCTCTTTGCCCGGGCTCGAGGGTCCGGCCATCGATCTATCAGGTCTGCTGTGAGAGGACTTGTCAGGAAAGATTCACTCCCCTATGGCTTCAACTCAGACGCACCAATCCCAACTCCCCGCCTCCGGCCCCGAGCGGATCCCTGCCCTGCCGGTCGCCGTGAAGGATGCCAAGACCACCCGCGAGCTCCTCTTCACCCTTCGCCACTTCCATTTGGGTGGTCCGGGGGCGCGCAAGGCGCTGGAGCCGGTCGGCGACGACTGGCTGCCCGCCCTGCTGGACCCCTTCCGCGACACGGGTCGACTGCGCTACGACTACCCGCTCTTTCTCTTCCCGTCTCACGATGGTGACGGCGCCCAGGCCGCTTCCGACCTGGCCCGGAGTCTGTCGCAGTGGCTGACCGACGCCGTCCGGGGCTTCGCGCTGGACGCCCAGTCGGCCCGCATTCTCAAGGACCATCTCCCCTGGTTGGAGCACCATCTGCGCGAGACCCTGCGTGAACAGGAAGGGCCGGTACCGGCGGGGCCCATGTTGGGGGCGGCCGGTCTGGCCCTGCAGCAGCGTCTGGGGCTCGACCAGACGCATCGCGAGGCGCTGGCCGGAGATCTGGAGCATCTCCAGGCCGCCGCCGAGGACGGCAAGGTCATGGGGTACGGCCGCTATCCCTCGCTGCACCTCTTGATTCATGCCATCCGCGCCCGGGTGGTCCCCCGGCGCCGCCGTTTCCAGGCACGGGTCGACGACTGCATCCGGGGCCTGAAGTCGCTGTTCGAGGTCGAATGGGGCAAGTCGGCGGAATCCATCGAGCCGCGCCGTGCCCAGGCCAGCGTCGGGCCGGGCGGCGATCGCTTCGACCCCGATGCGCTGTCCGAGGTGATGGACCATTCCCGCGGCACCCGCCAGATGCCGGCCGGGCGACGTGCCCGGATCGAGGAGGCGCTGGCCGTGCTGGAGTCCTGGTCTCCGGACCCGGTGCTGGTGCGCTTCGTCCATCTGGGCTCGGTGACGGGCGACTGGATCCGCACCGCCGCCGATGTCGAGGCCTCGACCGACGCCGACCCCTGCGCGCACGCCACCCTCCTGTTCGATCAGGAGGCCGAGAAGCTCGCCCAGCTCTTCGCCGCAGTCAGGATTGCCGAGCTGGAGATCGGTCATATCTATGACCCCCATCTGCACGACCCCTGGTTTGCCAGCTTCAACTGGGAGGCCTTCTCCCCCGAGGAGCTGCTGCTGGTGCCCTGCATCATCGCCCTGGACGATGCCAGCCGCGTCGCTCGCGAGGGGCTGCCGTCGCTCTCGCGGCTGCTCAGCTCCGGGCGTCCGGTGCAGATCCTGGTACGGATCCAGGCCAGCAACAACCCGGGCGCCCTGCCCCACGAGAACCCCTTTCAGTCCTATCGGACCGAGCTGGGTTATCTCGGCATCGCACACCGTCAGGCGGTGGTCAGCCAGTCCTCGGCGGCACGTCACCAGAACCTGCTGGAGGCTTTCCTGGAGGCGCTCGATGCGACCCAGACCAGCCTGCACCTCATCAACACCGGCTTGCGTCCAACGGGTCCACTGCTGCCGCTGAACGCCTGGCTGGTCGCCGGCGCCGCCATCGAGAGCCGGGCCCACCCCTTCTTCCGCGTCAACCCGGCCGCCGGCGATTTCGCTGCCGCCCGGGTCTCCTTCGAGGGCAACCCCCGGGAGCTGGAGGATTGGCCAGTCCATCCCTTTCGGTACCGCGACGAGAACGGAACCGAGTCGAATCTGGATCTGGCCTTCACCTTCGCCGACTATGCCCTGCTGATCGAGCGCCTGCGTGATCACTTCCGCCAGATCCCGCCCGGCTGCGATTCCGAGTCCCTCTCGCCGGTCGCCGACTACTTGTCGTTGCCGCTCGATGAGGCCAATCAGCGTCTTCCCTTCGTCTGGGCGGTGGATGGCAACGCCATTCTGCACCGGGTACTCGTGAGCCGCGAGCTGATCCTGGCCTGCCGTGATCGGCTCAACTATTGGCATAGCCTGCAGGAGTTGGCGGGTGTCAAGAACCGCTATGTCGAGCTCGCGGTCGAACGTACCCGCGCCGAGGAGCGCCAGCGAACCGCCGAGGAGCGGGCGCGACTGGAGGCGGAGCACCAGACGGAGGTCGAGGGCGTCCGCGAGCGTGCCGCGGGCGAGACCATGCAACGGCTCACCGACATGCTGCTCGGATTGGATCTGGGCGCCGCCCCCGCGCCATTTCCGCCCGCGGTTCGACAGCAGCCACCGCTCACCGACGCCGCTAGCCCGTCGGCACCCGCGGCAGCGGACTTGGCGGATACGGCCGCCGGTCCGCAATCCTCGGAATCGGAGGAACCCGATTCGATCTCGGAAGAGCCCTGGATCGATACCCCACTCTGCACCAGTTGCAACGACTGTCTGCAGATCAACCCGCAGATCTTCCTCTACAACGAGGACAAACAGGCCCTGCTGGGCGATCTCGCCCAGGGGAGCTACACCCAACTGGTCGAGGCCGCCGAGCTCTGCCCCGCCAAGTGCATTCATCCCGGGCAGCCCTGGAATCCCAATGAACCCGGTCTGGACGAGCTCATCGCACGAGCTGCGCCCTTCCACTGATCCGTTTGCGAAGAGCTTTGGAACCGTAGATGGGCGAAGCGCGTGCTCCACCGCTTGACCCTGCCTCGTCGGAGGGGCACGCCCTCGCTATTGAGACCTGCCCGGCTCGCGGCGGGGTCGTGCGGATCATCGCCTGCGTTGCGGATCCCAAAATGACCGAGAAGATCCTCGCCCTCCTCGCTGTGCGAGCCACCTTCCCGCGTGGCCTCTTCGGCTCCGAACGGAGATGCTGGGGTTCGTCCCTCACCCCAGCCTACGATTCATCCCTCGCCCCAACCTACGTCCTGCGGTGAACGCGAGTGACGTAGCGCCGTAGGCTGGGGTGAACGAGAGTGAACCCCAGCATGGTCGGCGGCCACCTTCCACGTGGGCTCTTCGGCGCCGAACGGAGATGCTGGGGTTCGTCCCTCACCCCAGCCTACGATTCATCCCTCGCTCCAGCCTACGTCCTGCGGTGAACGTGAGTGACGTAGGCTGGGGTGAACGAGAGTGAACCCCAGCATGGTCGGCGGCCACCCTCCCGCGTG